>DASWBA010000118.1:0-48437 GCA_036390825.1 Candidatus Dormiibacterota bacterium | reverse complement strand
CCCGCGCAGCTACGGGCAGCGTCAGCACGACGCGCTGATCGAACTTTGCCGGCAGGGCAACGGCAAAGGCGAGGGCGCCGCTGGTAAGCCCGGAAGCGCCGGGCCGCGGCCGCAGCTGATCATCCGCGCCAGTCTCGACACCCTGGCCGGGCTGCCGGGCGCGCCGGCGGGCGAGCTGGAGGGCGGCGGCACGGTGCCGGCGGCGACCGTGCAGCGCTACGCCTGCGATACCGCGCTGGTGCGGATCACGGGACGCGGCGAGCTGGAGCACGAGCTCAGCCACGCCACCCGCACCGTCCCGGCCGCCACGCGGCGAGCGCTCGAGGCGCGCGACCAGCACTGTGTCTTTCAAGGCTGCGACCGGCGGGTCAGCTGGTGCGACGGGCATCACCTGGTCTGGTGGACCAAAGGCGGACCAACCACGTTATCGAACCTCGCGCTCCTCTGCCGGTCCCACCATCGGATGGTGCATGAAGGGGGCTGGACGCTAGAGCGCCGCGATGGACGATTCAGAGCCATTCCGCCGCCCCGGCACGTGAGGCCCAGCTCGCGATCGGCCTGAGAAGAAATCTCGGTGACGGCCGTTGTACCTGGGACGGTTCGGCCTGACGTCGTTTCCTAGGGCTCTCGGCGAACCTCATGACCCCGCTGGAAGCAGCGGGGTTTTTCTTTCAGGGGCGGGGTCCGCAATAAGCCTCTGATCCCAGACCTACGACGAGGTGGGCCGTGAAGGACTCGAACCTTCGACCAACCGGTTATGAGCCGGCCGCTCTAACCACCTGAGCTAACGGCCCTTAGACGTTGTCATTTTGCCTGCCGCTCGCCCCGGCAAGGTAAAGTCCGCCACGGTGGGACGGAAGATATCTTCGGGCATTTGGGCAATTGGCGCGCGCACCTTCACTGGGAAGGGGATCTGATCGAGAATGGCTTTGATTTCATGCCCTGGCGCGACTTCGATCAAGGCCAGGCCTTCCGCCTCGAGCTGGAACACCGCGCGCTCGGTCACGTAGAGCACCCGCTGGTTATTCTTGCGCGACTGCTCGGCGCTAAAGGTGAGTTGGTCCACGCGATCGACAAACTTTTCGTGGCTGCCCTCGAGCGTAAAGCAGAAACAAACCAGCCGGGCGCTCTGGGTGATATCGATAAAGCCGCCGGCGCCGATGATGCGCCCGCCCAGGCGAGAGACATTCACGTTGCCGTGGCGATCGACCTGGCCGGCGCCCATGAAGGTGGCATCCAGTCCCCCACCGTTGTAGAAATCAAACTGGCTGGCGTGCGGAATGATCGCCGTCGGATGCGCCGTGATGCCGAAGTCGACGCGGCCGGCGGGCACGCCGCCGTAGACGCCCGATTCGACGGTCAGCGTGATCTTGTCCGACAGCCCGGCCTCGGCCAGCGCCGGGCCGACGCTATCGCCCGGGATGCCGGTGCCAATGTTCACGATGTCGCCCTCGCGTAGAAACCTGATCGCGCGGCGGCCGATCGCCAGCCGGGTAGAAAATTCAGCGCGCGGCAACTCGGCGCCCGTCGACGCGGAGATATATCGCTCGTCGAAGAACGTACCGTCGGTCTGCCGGTGCTGGCGTTCTGGATACGGCGCCTGGACGACGAGATCGACGAGGGCGGCTGGAACGGTCACGTGTCGGGGTGCGATCGTGCCGCGCGCGACGAGCGTCTTCGCCTGGCAGATGACGATGCCGCCTGAGTTATGTGCCGCCTGGGCGATTGCCAGGGCGTCGAGTATCACGGCCTCGTCGTCCATGGCGCAATTGCCATCTTGATCGACCGCGCTGGCGCGAAAAATGCCGACGTCGATGTTGAAGCTGCGATAGAGCATGAACTCCTGACCGTCGATGGCCTGGATCGACACGTAGTCCGGCGCGTGGTCGCGAGCCGGCTGATTGACTTTGCCACCTTCGATCCTCGGATCGACGAAGGTCCCGAGGCCAATCCGGCTTAGATTCCCTGGCCGGCCGGCGGCGATGGCCCGATAGAGCGTCGCCAGCTGGCCCTGGGGCAGACAGACAGCCTCGGCCAGACCCTGGCCCAGGAACGCCGACATCCTGGGCATCAGCCCCCAATGCGACCCGACGATGCGCTTCGCCAAGCCCTCGACGGCGAAGTGCTCGAAACCAATTTTCCTGTTCGACTGGCCGGCGGCGTGCACGATGACGAGATCCCTTGGGTGGCCGGTTTCGTTGAAACTGTTTTCGATGCCTTCGTAGAGCGCCTCGGCGACGCCCATCAGCGTGAATCCATCTACGGCAACTGTGGCGCCGTCGGGAATGCGAGCGACAGCTTCCCGAACGGAGGCGAGTCTCACTCGGGGAACTGATGGGCAGGGCGGGAAGTCAAAGTACGTAGCCGCCGCCGACGTTGATCACTTCGCCCGTGATGTAGCCCGCCTCGTCGGATGCCAGAAACGCGACAACGGCGGCGACGTCGGCCGGCTGGCCTGCACGACCCAGCGGAATCTTTGCTAATTGCTGCTCCCGGATCGCATCGGGGATGCCGCGGGTCATGGTCGTATCGATGAAGCCTGGGCAGATCGCGTTGACCGTTACCTGCGAGCGCGCTAATTCTTTCGCCGCTGTCCGGCTCAGGCCCACAACGCCGGCCTTGGCGGCCGCGTAGTTGGCCTGGCCGATATTGCCCATCCAACTTGCCGAAGAAATATTGACGATTCGTCCGGAACCAGCCGTGCGCATGATGCGGCTCGCCGCGCGGGTCATGAAGAAAACGCCGGTGAGATCAACGGCGATCACCTGGTGCCATTGCTCGTCGGTCATTTTGTGCAGCATCGCGTCGCGATTGATTCCGGCGTTGTTGACCAGAATGTCCAGGCGCCCGTAGCGCTCGTGGACGTTTTTGACCAGTGCTTCGCAATCGTCAGCTTTCGACACGTCCAGGCGCAGCCCGAGCCCAGCCAGGCTCGATGCCACGGTCGTTGCGTCCGCTTCGTTTACGTCGGCGCACACAACGATTGCGCCGTCTCGAGCGAGCCTGCGGGCAATTCCTTCGCCGATGCCCCGGCCGGCGCCCGTAACAATTGCAATTTTGTCAGTCAGCAAGTCTCCAGATAGTAACGCTCGAAGCCCCCACACGAAACGCCAGGGTCACGGCTCCACGACGTTCGTAAGCCCGGAATCTGCACCGCAACGAATGGCCGTTAGGTTGAACGCAATACGTGGGGCCAGGATGAAAATCAGCACGATCGCGACCATGACCGTCTTTGGCGGCACCATAGCCAGCAGCCTGATGCTGAGCCCGATGCCGAAACACTCGACTGCCCCCGAGACATCTGTCGTCGCGCCGTCGCTGCCGTTTACGGGGCCGGCCACGGCCATCCGCCGTATCCAGCACCCGACGGACCTCGAGGCGCCGCTCACGCCGACGGAGATTTACGAACAGTACGTTCCGCCGCCGCCGCCGCCCCCAACCCCGGCGCCCGTCGCGGCCGCGTCGCAGGCCTGGTCTCCGCCGGCCGGCTACAGAACGATTGCGGTGCCGGTTTATCGGCAGACACGAAACTTGAACTGCGAGACCGCCGCGATGCAGATGGGCCTCGCCTACTACGGCCACTATTACTCGCAAGACTCGTTATTCGCGTACGAGAATCCCGACCTACGACGCGCCGTTGTTTCGAATGGCGTGGTCGTCCAGTGGGGTGACCCGTACACCAACTTTGTCGGCAACGTCAACGGCAGCGAGACGGCATTCACGGGTTATGGCGTTTACTACCCGGTGATCCTGTCGATCGCCAGGTCGCATGGGGTCCCCAATGCCTACGGCGGCGAGGGCTTCTCGGCGGCGACGGTTTACGCCGAGTTGGCGGCGGGACACCCGGTGCAGATCTGGATGGAAGCTAGATGGTCGCGGCCCGCGGTGCGGACCTGGACCGCCTGGGACGGCCGCAAAATCCGGTACTCGCTGGCCGAGCACTCGGTCATCCTGACCGGGGTGTCGTCCGGCCAGGTCCGGGTCAACGACGATCAGTTTGGCAGCCAGTACTGGGTCAGCAAATCGACCTTCGAGTCAAGCTGGCGCGACTTCAACAACATGGCCGTTATCTATCGCTAGGCGCCAGGTATCGCAGGGCCAGCCTGATCGGACCATGCCGGCTCTGATGCAGCAACGGCACCTCACCCTCGGAAAGTAGGCCGACCCGTCTGACCAGGTACAGCCAGGCTACCGTTGCGAGCGCCGTGAGCCCCAACGCAACGACGATCAGCACTCGCGCCGGCAGGCGCACGAAGGCCAACGGCAAGAGCAGCACGTAGGGCGACGCGGCCAAGAGGCATCGCGCGGCGTAAGCCCACGGAATCGCCATCGTGGCGCGATCGAAGGCCCACCATGCACCGAACGTCAGCACCAGGGTGAGTCCCGTTGTCAGGCCGACCGCGGCGACCGCGCCCCAGAGGCCGAAGCTCTGGATCAGCCAGAAGTCGGCGACCGCCGCGAAGCCCAGCTGGGCAATCGTGATCAACGCGTTCAGCCAGGCCAGCTCCCGAACCCGGACGACGAGGCCCCACGGTGTCGCCAACAGCGCCGCGATGAAAAACAGCAGCATCACGGGCGCGATCTGTTCGGCCGGTGGGAGGCGGCCGGACGTATAGATTCGTATGACCGGCGCGAGCAGGGCGCTCCCCGCGAAGGCCAGGGGGAAGGCCACAAGAAATATCCCCTTGTAGAACGCCGTCACCGACGTTCGGACGTGAGTCGCCTCGTGACGCCAGCCTTCGAGCGTGCCGACGACCCAGGCGCCCGTCAGCAAGCTGGGAATCAACGACACAAGTCGCTGCGGAATGTTGTACCCGGTGTCGTAGTAGGCGACCGCCGTCGACCCGGCAAAACGCAATAGAAAAATATTCTCGAACTGCAGGCCCACGGCCGAGGCGATCAAGAGGCTCGGCAGCCAGCCGGTCGCGTACACGAGCAACCGGCGCCAGCCGACACGGTCGCCGGGGACCCCCCGGGCGCTCCGAATCCGGCGCAAAAGAATAAGCAGGTACGTCAACGCGAGTGCCGCCTGTCCGACGGCACCGGCCACCAGGACGGCTCGAATGTCGGTGTTGTGTCGTAGCAAGAAGACGGCCAACCCGAGCGTCACGGCGCCGGCAATCGGCGTCGCGATCGCCTGACTGCGCATGTCGTAGATCGCCACCAGGGCGAACGACAGGACGCCGGTGGCGATGCCGCCCAGCAACAACACCGTGCCCAGGGCAAGTAGATCGGCGACTTGGGCATGCAGCAGGGCGTCGATCCGGGAGCGAAACAGAAATACCAGTGCGCTTGTCAGCAGCCAGACGGCCACGATCGCGATCGCACTCTTGCGCAGCAGGTCACGGGCCGCGGCCCGGTCGCCCCGCCCCAGGACCTCCGGTAAGTAACGCAATAACCCCTGGTCCTGCCCGACCGTCGCCAGCAGGGCGATGTAGACCAGGACGCTGAGGACGAATGTGTAGCGACCGTAGTCGGCGGCCGGAAGCCGGCGGATCAGGAACGCGCCCAGGGCAAGCGTGGCGATCGCGCTGGCGGCTCGCCAGGCGATCGTCCAGCCGACCAGGGCCGTCGTCCGGTCCGCCAGCCCCGGGGCTTCGACTGACGCCATAACCTCGCGGGATTATAGGGGGGTTCCGGCTACAATGCCCGGCGATGTTCATCTTGACGGACCTGGTTGAGCTGGTCCGTCATCCCTTTTCGGCGCTGAGTGTGATCGATGCACGCCGCCGTCTCGCTGACGGCCTGCTGGCGCTTGGGTTGTCCGTGACGCTGCCGGCGGCCGTGGCAGAACTCGCGGCGCTGGGACCCTTTCGACCACCAGCCAATCTCGGTTCGCTGCCCTCGCTGACGGCGCAGGGCGCCGATATTTACGCTCGTTGGAGCTATATGCAACGATTCGTGATCCCGGTCTTTGGCATTGGCGTCAGCCTCGTTCTCTGGATGGTGGCGGCGGGCTTGATCCACGGGATTGCTCGGGCGCTGGGCGGCCGCGGCAATTTTGCCGGCCTCGTCAAGCTCGTGGGCTATGCGGCGCTGGTCGGGCTGGTCGCCCTCCCGGTGGCTTTGGCCGACGCCTTGCTCAAGCTTCAGGGCAATGCGAAAGCCGAGCTGTACGCTGCCCAGCTGGCGGGCCTCCTCGGCGTCGCGATCTTTCTCTGGCAGAACGCACTGCTCGTGATTGCCGCCCGCCAGCACTACGCGATCTCGACCGAGCGCGCCATCGCCGCCGTCATCGGGCCGATCGGCGTCGCCCTGGTCCTGATTGTCGCGCTGATTATTCTTGGGATCACGCTGGCGATCATGGCGCAGCAGCCGGCATGATCGACCGGCAATTCCCGGCTGGCTTTCTGTGGGGTACGGCGACGGCGGCGCATCAGGTCGAGGGCGGCAACCACGCCAACGACTGGTGGGCATGGGAGCAGGTCCCCGGGCGGATCAAGAATAACGACCGGTCTGACCCGGCCTGTGAGCATTTCCAGCGATTCCGGAGCGACTTTGATTTGCTGCGGGCCTTACATCAGAATGCGCATCGGCTGTCCGTCGAGTGGTCTCGGATCGAGCCGGCGCCCGGCGAGTTCTCGGCGACGGCGCTCACCCACTACCGGGACGTCCTGCAGGCGTTGCGTGACCGCGGCATGGAGCCGATGGTCACGCTGCATCACTTCACGAACCCAACCTGGATCGCCGACGCCGGCGGTTGGGAGTCCGCCGAGACACCTGAATATTTCGCCCGGTTCGCCGAGCGCGTCACGGACGAGCTGGGTGGGCTGGCGCGGTTCTGGATCACGATCAACGAGCCCACGGTGGTGGCGTACCAGGGGTACGTGCGCGGCGAGTGGCCACCCGGCAAACGCGACTTTGGGGCCGCCCTGCGGGTCGTCGTGCAATTGCTCCGGGGGCATTGGCTGGCGTACGAGCGCATCAAGCGCCGGCATCCCGAGCTGCAAATCGGGCTCGCGCATCATCTAAGGATCTTCGACCCGGCCCGCTGGTTCGCGCCGCAAGACCGTGCCGTCGCGAGGGCGTTCAATCGCGTCTTCAATCAGACCATGTTGCGGTCGCTTCGAAAGGGCCGGCTGGTTTTTCCACTAACGCGAAACGGCAGGGCCAGCGGTCCACCGCAGAGCCAGGACTTCATTGGGCTGAATTACTACACTCGCGAGCTGGTGAAATTCAATCACCGCTATGGCGCGGAACTCTTCGGCCAGCGGGTGCTGGCCGAGCCGGCGCTGCGCTCAGACCTGACCTGGGAGCTCTACCCCGAAGGCCTGTATCGCACCCTGATGGCCTTGCGCCGCGAGCACTTGCCAATCTATGTGACCGAGAATGGCATCGCCGACCGTGATGACGCGCTGCGCCCAGAATTCTTGTTGACCCACCTGGGTGCGATGCACCGGGCGATCGAGGCCGGAGTCCCCGTGCGCGGGTATCTCCACTGGACCTGCTTCGACAATTTTGAGTGGGCGGAGGGCTACAGCGCCAAATTCGGCCTGATCGCCTGCGATCCGGTGACCCAGGAACGCCGGGTACGGCCCAGCGGACGGCTTTATGCCGAGATCTGTCGCACCAACCAGGTGCCGGCTAGCGTCGAGCTTCCGCCAGCGCCTCAGAGCGCCGAACCGGCCGGCTCGACTGACCTGCGGTAAGCCCCGGCCGTGGTGGGTCGCCCACAAGAAACTTTTGTTCCATCTGCGCGATGACCTGCCCGGATACATCCAGCTCTGCACTGACCCGGTAAACGCCGTCGGCGTGCAGGCGAACGACGGGCTCGGCAATCACGGCGGCGGGATCGAGCTGATCCGGGATCGAGACCCAGTCCTGGCCCCGGAAACGGCGCTTGGCGAACCAAGCACGGACCTCCCGCCAGAGGTTGGTGTCGTGCGCCCGCTCCCGCTCGATGCGCCAGCGAAGCCGTGCGCGGCCGTGCCGGCCCGGGTCGTCATTCACGCAGACGATGCGCAGGTGCTGCAGGCGTCCGCGCGGGAGCCGCAGCAGCAGGCCATCGATCGCGGCCTGGTTCTCGGGCAGATCGACGGTGAGATATAACGGCACGAAGGCGTCGGCGACGGCCCGGTAGGCGCGCTTGGGACGGCGCGCCTGATCAACAATGGCGGCCGTGATGGCGGGGAAACTGTCGACCAGCTGGAAGAGCAGCACGCCGCCGCAGTGGGCGAATTTCTGCCGCCGGAAGCGATCGATGGCAAATCGCAGCAAATGCGCCTGGTACTCCTGGCTGGCCCGGACGTAGGCATCGCGGCTGGGGTGCCCCGAGGGCGGCCCGATGCCATTGCGGAGCCACTCCGCCGGTTGATAGCCGGCGTAGCGCCAGTTCTCATCGTCGTCGGCAACCGGCCAGCCGCGATTCAGGTGCCGCCACACCGGCGAGTTGGCGTTCGGCAGCGCCTGCGCGCCGACTTCAGAAACGAAGGCTGGGCTGATGTCTGCCAGGTCCCGCCAATGGCCGTGCGACCACCCGTGGCCGCAATGCAGGTCCTGGTCACCGGCACCGGCGAGCGCCGGACGCGATGGATCGAGGCTGCGCAGCAGCGCCGCGGCTTCCTCGTCGACGTCCAGGTTCAGTTGCTCGGTGTGACGCTCGCCCAACCAGGCCTGCGAACGGCTCCACGGCGGGTCGGCGTGCACGGCATAGGTGATCACGCTTGGCCGGTTGAACAACATGTGCGCCATCTCTTCGGCCTGCGCCGTGACGGCTTCGCGGAAAAACGCGAGCGACCGGGCTTCGGCCCTGTGGATATATGACCCGACCAGGGGCATGTCCTGCCAGAGCACCACGCCGGCTCGATCCGCGGCCTCGTACAGGCCCGGGGGCTCGAGGTGGGCATTGAGGCGCAGCATGTCCATATTGGCCTCACGTGCCAACACAACATCAGATTTCAAAAGTTCCACGCCGGCACCGTCGAGAAAAAATTCGCTGCAATAGTTGGCGCCACGCATGAACATCGGCCGGCCGTTCAGCGCAAAGGTCCAGCCTTCCGCCCGCGTCTGCAGCCGGACCTCGCGGATACCGAAGGTCTCGCTCAGGCTTGAACTCTTGCGTTCGTCGGCTGTGATCTCGACGTCGGCTCGGTAGAGCGCCGGGTTGCCGTGCGCCCAGGGGTACCAGAGCTGCGGATCGGGGAGGGCCAGCTCGACGGACAGTTCCTGGACGTCGTGGCCGTTGAGCCGGAAGGCGCGACGCATTTCGAGTGGCGCGCCGCCCTGAAAATTGTCCGGCGCGACTCGGATGAGCAGCTCGCCGGTCATGATCCGGCCGTCCAGGTTACGCAGCCGGGTGCGCAACGTCAGCCGCGCCAGATCACCCTGCTCCAGGCGAGGCTCACATTGCATCCACTCGGCGACGACGTGCCCCACCTGCTCGAGCAGGACCGGCTGCCAGAGGCCCATGGGGACGTGCCAGACGTACTGCTCGCTGAGCCGGCCGAGTTCGCGGCTCGGATAAGGCTTGGCGTCGGAGTCGTTGAAGAGCCCCATCAGATGGCGCTTCGCGGCGAGGTCGGTCTCGACGGGCGCCTCGATGCAGACCGCGAGGACGTTCTCCTCCAGCAAAAACGACGAGATATCGAAAGAAAAAGGCGCGAAATAGCCGTAGTGGCTGCCGAGCAGGCGGCCGTTCAGCCAGACGTTGGCAACCAGGAACGCGCCCTCAAAACGCAGAAGCGTGCGTTGTCGGTGTCGCGGTCTGGGAAACCGCAGTCGATACCAGATCGCCTCATTGCCACTGGTCGCACCATGGAGCCGCGGTACCTGTGCCGGGGCCCAGGCATCGTCGTCGAAATCGAGCCGGGGGAAGCCGCGGTCCTCGCCCTCGCCCAGGGTTGCGATCGCCATGCGCCAGCCGGAGGTCAACTCCTGCCGGTTCAGCGCCTGCCTCGGAAAGAGCGACAAGCAGTCATTGAGCGCCATCAGGGCGTCCTCTCAGACATGGCGCCGTCGACCGACCGGACCCGATAAAACTCCGGCTTCTTGCGGAACTCTTCGGCGTATCCCTCGGCGAGATGTTGCTCGACGTCGTCGATGCCGGTCGCCTCCAGCAGCAGCAGGACACACCCGCCGAAGCCGCCGCCCATCATCCGCGCACCGATCACCTGCGGCGTCCCGGCGGCGAGCTCCACGAGGCAGTCAAGCTCCCGGCAGCTTACCGCGAAATCGATGCGAAGGCTCTCATGAGACGCATAGAGAATCGGCCCGAGGCCTCGGGGCGCGCGCCGGCGGAGCGCATCGGCCGCCTGCAGGACGCGCGCATTCTCGGTGATCACGTGCCGAGCGCGGTGTTGCTCAACGGGGTTGACAATGCGCTCGAGGTCGTTCTCGGTTGCGTCTCGAAGGCTCGTCAGCCCCAGCGCTGTCGCCGCTGCCTCGCACTCGGCGCGGCGCCGGTTGTACGCGGAGCCGGCCAGCTCGTGACGGACCCGGCTGTCGGCGAGCAGCCAGGCATAGCGACCGTCCGGCAGAGGCACCTGCTCCTCGTGAAGGCTCCGACAATCGAGCAGGATAGCGTTGCCGCCGCGGGCTCTGAGCGCCGTGAACTGATCCATGATGCCGGTCCTGGCGCCAACGAAATCGTTCTCCGCCCTCTGGCAGAGCCGGGCGATCTCCACCGTGGGCATCTCGATGCCGCGGGCGGCCAGCATGGCGACGGCGCCGGCGACCTCGAGCGCCCCCGACGAGCTCAGTCCGGATCCGACCGGGAGATCCGACGCGACGAACAGATCGAAGCCGGGACCCGCGCCGTACAGCGCGTCGATCTCGCGCGTGACGCCGACGAGATAGTCCGTCCAGTTGCCCTGGCGGCGTGGGGGGATGCCGTCGAGCGCAACCGGCGCCTGGTATCGATCGCTGCGAAGCGCGAGTTGATGGTCTCGCCGCAGCCGAAGCGCGACCGAAACATGGCGATCGATCGCGGCGGGAAGGACCCAGCCCTCGTTGTAGTCCGTGTGCTCGCCGATGATGTTCATCCGTCCGGGCGCGACGGCGACGGCGCCGGGCGGGTAGCCAAACGCCTGCCGAAAGCCACTCCGGGCGCGTTCATCCAGCTGGTGGGTCGCACTCACGGGAAGTCCATACGGGCGAAGAGCCACTCGAGGGCCTCCTCGGGATTGGCCGCGGTTGGGAGCTCCGCCTCCGTGCGCCGCTCGCGATCAAAACGCCAGGTCTGGATGCCGATCGTCGGCCGGCGGTTGCGCAGCGCGAGTGCGATCTCGGATAACGTTCCCAGTCCCCCACCGAGTGCGACGACGCCATCGGCTGTCCGGGCGAGAATCGCGTTGCGCGCATGACCGAGCCCGGTGGCGATGGCAACATCGATGAAATCGCTTGCCTCGTCAGGATCTTCGCCCGGCAGCAACCCGATCGTCAGACCACCGGCCGCCCGGGCACCGCGCGCGGCGTGCTCCATCACACCGGTGAGCCCGCCGCAAATGAGGACGGCTTGGCGCTGCGCAATGCCGCGGCCTAACTCGAAGGCCAGGGCCGCGAGTGACGTCCGGGGGTCTGACTCACCGCAGACCGCAACCAGGCGCCGTCGTGAGCTCAACGATTACGAACTATAGCTCTAGATTGTCCGTAGCGGGATAACGCTCGCCTGCTTGAAGTTGCGGATGCTCACTTGCGCCGCCAGGTGCGACGCGACGTCGCGATAGACGGCGGCCAGCGGCGAATCCGGCTCGTGGACCATCAGCGGCACGCCCGGGCCGCCGCCCTCGCGGATGCGTCGATCGAGGGGGATCTCACCAAGAAACGGAACGCTCATGCGCTCGGCCAGGGTCTTCGCGCCGCCATGGCCGAAGATATCTTCGCGCTCCCCACAATGCGGGCACACGAAGTAACTCATGTTCTCGACCAAGCCCAGGTTCGGCACTTTGAGCGTGTTGAACATCTGGATGGCGCGTCCGACGTCGGCCGTCGAGACGTCCTGCGGCGTCGAAACGACCACGGCGCCCGTCATCGGGATGCTCTGGGACATGGTCAGCTGGACGTCGCCGGTTCCAGGCGGCAGGTCCACGACGAGATAGTCCAGCTCGCCCCAGTTGACGTCGAACAGAAATTGCCGGACGGCACCCGAGAGCATCGGCCCGCGCCAGATGGCTGGCTTGTCCGCCTCGAT
Organism: Candidatus Dormiibacterota bacterium; assembly: GCA_036390825.1. Lineage (GTDB taxonomy): Bacteria > Chloroflexota > Dormibacteria > CF-121 > CF-121 > CF-13. Next base: position 36,310 of record DASWBA010000118.1, on the reverse strand, counting down.
AAAGAACGCGATCGAGATAATTTTCAATCCGTACCGTTGGATCGGGATGATCTTTTCGTTCTCGGCGTACGGCTTCTCGTGCTCGGCGCCGAGCAAAATCGGCACGTTGGGACCGTAGACGTCGGCATCGAGCACGCCCACGCGTGCGCCCAGTTGGGACAGTGCCAGGGCGATGTTGACGGCGCAGGTCGACTTGCCGACGCCGCCCTTGCCGGCACCGACGGAAACAATGTTCTTGACGCCGTCGACCTGCTGCTTCTGCGGCACGCCGCCGGTCCGGGACACCTGGGCATCCCACTTGATCTCTGCCTTGGGCGCGCCCGGCAGCGTCGCCAGCGCCGCGTCGATGTCATCGTGAATCCTGTTCTTCAAGGGGCACGCTGGCGTGGTCAGGACGACGCGCATGCCGATCGTCTGCGGGTCGATGACGACCACGTCCTGGATCATCTTGAGCTCGATCATGGTGCGGCCAAGCTCGGGATCCTTCACGGGCGCGAGCGCCGCCAGGACGTCGGCTTCGGATAGTTGCGTAAGAGCCATCGCTACTGAGTTTACCGCGAGCTTCGAATGTAGCTCAGGATGATGTCGTCGATCAGGCGCTCCACCGGGGCCAGGTCATCGGTGAAGACGGTGCCGTTGGCCGGGACCCGCCGGATATTCCCGGTGGCGAGTGCATCGGTGACGATCGGCTGCAGCTTGGAGTTGGTCTCGGCCCTGGCCCGAGCCACGAATTGGTCGACGGTAGCCGGGGCCGATGTCGCGTAGATCACGGTGTTGGTGAACCGCTGGTTGGTCTCGATCGTAAAGACATTCGGGAAGACCGCGTTGAGGGTGCCACTCAGCGCGTCCACCAGGCGATTGTCGGTGGGCGTCCGACCGACATTGATCGCCAGCACGCCATCCGACTGGAGGTGGGCCTTGGCGCTTTCGAAGAACTCCCGTGTCGTGAGATAGAACGGGATGTACGGCTGGCGATAGGCGTCGACCAGGATCACGTCATAGTGGCCCGCCTGGGTCGCCATCCAGTAACGCCCGTCGGCCACCGTGACGTGCAGGTTCGGCTCCGTCATCTGGAAGTATCGCCGGCCAACATCGACGATCTTCGGGTCGAGCTCGACCCCATCGATCGGCATCGGACCGTCGATCGCCGTGAACTGCCGGGCGACGGTTCCACCGGCGAGCCCAACCAGGGCGACGCGGCCTGGAACCCGGCCGGATCCGAAGTAGGGCGCCAGCAGGACGTCATCCCAGTAGCCGTGGGTGTAAAGACTCGTCGGATCGTAAATGGAGTGCACCGCCGAGCCTTCGTCCAGCAGCAGCTGGGTCTCGGTGCCGGACTTGACGACCTGGATGTAGTTGTAGGCCGACTCCGTTTCAAAGACCCGCGTGCCGTAGGTGGCGGGACGGATCGCGCCACCGGACAGCAGCGCCAGCACGACGATCAGCACGGGAATCAGCAAATAGAGCCGGCGACGGCCGGGCTCGTAGAGCCCGGCGGCCGAGATCGTGCCCAGCAGAAAGGCCAGAACAAAAATCGTCGGCCTCGTCCCGAAGGTGGGGATCAGCCAGAAGACGGGGACGAACGTGCCCAGGATGCTGCCCAGCGTCGACAGGGCATAGACGGCGCCGGCCGCGTTGCCGGCTGTTTCCAGCTCACGGATCCGAAGCCGGATCACGAACGGCGACACCATGCCGAGCAGGATCACCGGCGCGGCAAAGAGAATGATCACGGAAATCAACGACCCGAGCACCAGCCCGACGGAGAGCTGCGCGAAGCCGCTCTGGGCGATGGAGAGTATTGGTCTCGAGACGATCGGGATGGCGGCCGTGAGCAGGGCGGCGGCGGCCGTCAGCCGGAACAGCAGGCGCGAATCGGGCCGCCGGTCGGCCAGGCGGCCCCCCGCGTAGTAGCCGATCGTCAGGTAGATCAAGATCAGCCCGATCAGCGTGCCCCAGATGAACAGCGACTGGCCGAAGAAAGGCGCCAGCAGCCGCGCCGCGGCAAACTCGATCCCCAGGCTTGCCAGTCCGCCGGTGAAGGCCAGCGGAAGCAACAGGCGGCGGCGCCAGGCCGCCGCCGGCGAGCCGAGTTGTGGCAGCGCCGCAAATTCAGGCTTGATCTCAGGGCGCACGGTCTGTCTCAGGATAGCGGGGCCCCGACAGCGAACTCGTCATTGATCGGTCACACCCTGCCCGTTCGGATGTAACAAGCGTCCTGGCCGCCATACGGCGGTCCGTATTCAGGGCGTTTTACTAAGCAGGTCATCGATTTCATTCAAGGAGGACCTAAATAAGCATGTTTCGACTCACATCGAAGGTGAAGATTGCGGCCGGTCTGGCCGCCGGCGCGCTCACGTTAGGTGCCGCCGGTGCGTATGCCGCCGCCAACGCAAACAACAACGGCACCGTTCCGGTTTCGAGTCTGAAGACCGTCACCGGCGGCACGGCCGGCACGTTGACGGTCATGTCGACGAACGGCAAGACGACGACCCTGACAATCCCGGCGACGTTCTCGAACCTGGGGCAGTGTGTCTCGTTCTTCGCGCAACACCAGGACCTGGTGCTGCAGCCGGCGGCGGGCACGACCCGGATTTCGAAGAATTCTCACGGCAAGCTGATCAGCGGCATCAAGACGTGGTGCCAGACGCGGTTGACCGCGGCCGCGACGACTGACAGCGCGGAGACGACGACCCCGGATGCGACCGACGCTGCCGATGCCGCCGATGGGGATACGACCACCCCGCCGTCGCACGGGCATGGCCACGCGAACGGCCACAGCAAGCACGCGAACTAGATCAATGCACCGACAGGGCCCCCGCTGGGGGCCCTTTTTTATTTGGTCGCGACCGAGTTCAGCAGCGGAGCCACGTAATCGTAGCGCCAGATCAGGGTGGCGAGGTCATGCCCAGCAGGCTCGAGGGCAACGGCCTGCTCGTACACATAGAAGTAGACGTTCTCAAAGGTCCAGCTCCCGAGCTGGCGATCACGAAAGCTGGCCTGGAGCCGGCTATCCGACTTACCGGTGGCGAAGAGCGCGGTCGCCGAGTCGTAGATCGATCGCAAGATGCGGAGCTGGGCTTCGAGTTCCTCGATGACGGTGACCGAGGCGCGCTCGAACTTGAGCTTGGCGATCCGGCGACGCAATTCGTTGATCTCCAGCATGTACTCGTCCATGCCTACAGTGTATTCAGGAATCGTCCCAAGTAATAGCCCCCACCCCGAGGGGGAGGGTGACACGAACCTAGCTGATCAGGGAGTGCGCGGCCACCGTGGGGGCGATCAGGATGGCGATGATATTGATCACCTTGATCATGGGGTTGATCGCGGGTCCGGCGGTGTCCTTGTTCGGGTCCCCCACCGTGTCGCCGGTGACGGCGGCCGCGTGGGCCTCCGTGCCCTTGCCCCCATAGTGGCCGTCCTCGATGTATTTCTTGGCGTTGTCCCAGGCGCCCCCGCCGGACGTCATCTGGATCGCGAGGAAGATGCCGGTCACAATGCTCCCGATCAACAGGCCGCCGAGCGCCTTCGGCCCCAGCGAGAAGCCGACCACCAGGGGGGCGGCTACCGGGATCAGCCCAGGAATGATCATTTCGCGCTGGGCGGCACGGGTAACGAGGTCAACGGCCCGTCCATATTCGGGCTGGGCGGTGCCCTCCAACAAGCCCTTGATCTCGCGGAACTGGCGACGGACCTCGACCACGACCTGGCCGGCTGCCCGGCCCACCGCCAGCATGCTCAGCGAGCCGAACAGGAACGGCAGGATGCCGCCGAAAAAGAGGCCAACAATGACGAGGGGATCGGTCAGGTCAAACGCGATGCGCGTGCCACGTCCAACTTCTGTCGTGTACGACGAAAACAGCACCAGCGCGGCCAGTCCGGCGGAGCCGATCGCATAGCCCTTGGTGACGGCTTTCGTCGTGTTGCCAACGGCGTCCAGTGGGTCGGTAATGTTACGGACCGACTCGGGTAGGTTGGCCATCTCGGCGATGCCGCCAGCATTGTCCGTGATCGGCCCATAGGCGTCGATCGCCACCACGATGCCGGTCATCGAGAGCATCGACATGGCGGCGATCGCGATCCCGTAGAGACCAAATTGGTAATTCGAGACCAGGATGCCGATGCCGATAACGAGCACGGGAAGCGCCGTGCTCATCATCCCGATCGCTTGCCCGGCGATGATGTTGGTGGCGGCGCCCGTCGTCGAGGCGCGCGCGATCAGCCGCACCGGCGGGAAGTCGGCGCTGGTGAAGAACTCCGTGATCGCCACCAACGCGATGGTGACCACGACGCCGACGACGGCGGCCCAAAAGAGACTCGGGCTCAGACCGATCAGCAGCGTGATGACCAGGAAGCCGGCCAGGGCGAGCACGGCGCTGATCGCGAGACCTCGATACAGGGCGCCCATGATCCAGGTACCGCGGCCGAGCCGCACGAACATCGTTCCGATCACAGTGGCGATGATCGAGACGGCGCCGAGGATCAACGGATAGAGCACGTATTGGACTTTTCCGGGGAAGAGCAGGCTGCCGAGGAGCATGGCGGCGATGGCGGTCACGGCGTAGGTCTCGAACAGATCGGCCGCCATGCCAGCGCAGTCACCGACGTTGTCACCGACGTTGTCCGCGATGACGGCGGGGTTGCGCGGATCGTCTTCAGGAATCCCCGCCTCGACTTTCCCGACCAGGTCGGCGCCGACATCGGCCGCCTTGGTGAAGATGCCACCGCCCAGCCTGGCGAAGACGCTGATCAGGCTGGCTCCGAAGGCAAGGCCAACGAGTGATTGGGGCTTCTGAAAGACCCAGTAGGAGATGGCCACGCCCAGCAAGCCGAGGCCGACGACGAAGAGGCCGGTGACGGCGCCACCGCGGAACGCCAGGCGCAGGGCAGGGTCGAGGCCCCCGGTGGCGGCCTGGGCCGTACGGACATTGGCGCGGACCGACACATTCATGCCGACGTAGCCGGCCAGGGCCGAGCACCCGGCGCCGACGACGTAGAGCACGCCGGTCTCCCAGTTGATGGCAAATGTGATCACGAGCGCGAGGACCACGCCGATGATGGCGATCACCGTGTACTGACGATTCAGGTAGGCCGCGGCGCCTTCCTGGATCGCGCGCGCGATCCGCTGCATGGTTTCGTTACCCGGATCGGCGGACAGGACCCAGCGCGTCAGATATCCGCCGTAGGCGAGCGCGATCAGCGCCGCGATGCTGACCAGGATGAGGACAGCCGTCGACGTCGACGCATCAATGGTGACCGCGGCCGCGACGAACAGAGTCAGCGCCTCCCTTCCTTTAGTTTGGGTGCACCGAAAAACGCCCGCCGTATTGTAAGCGTCAGGCCGATTATGTCCTCGGCCGGCCGAAGAGCGCCAGCACCTGGTCCCGGATCCATTTCGGCGGCGGGACGCCGCCGGGCCGCAGACGGTCAGGGCCGGTGATGACGACGTCGTCGCTCGCTTCCGCGGCCGGCGACTCGCGCTTGGGAGGCGTCACGTATCCGACCCCGAGCGTCTCAGCCAGGTCGCGAATCCGGTTGAAGAAGCCAGAAGTATGTGGCGAGCGCTCGAGCTGCAAGCCGGTGAAGTCGTAATGGTGCACCCACTCGTGGAGCAGCGTCTCGAGGAAGACCTTCGGCGCCAGCACCTGCTGGCGAATCGCGGTCAGGTTGTAGATCCGAATCGTCCCACGTCGCGGCGACGCCTCCCAGGCGATCCGGTAGTACCCGTAGGTCTTCAGCTCGAGACGTCCGCCACGCGTTCGATGACGCTGGGGACGATCGGCCACCGTCAGCTTGCAGGGCGGTAGACCGGCCGCGGCATCGAGGACGTCGAGCAAGGCCTGCCCCCTGGCTTGCCGTCCGGCCGCCGTCGTCTCCTCGAGAATCGAGAGCGCGATCCCCTTCCCGAGCGGAAATTCGCGCCAGCTGACGGTCTCCACGCCCTTGCTGCGTTCGTAGGCGGATCTGGGCATTCCCTGCCATTATGGAACGCGTGCCCGAGTCGAGCATCATCGTGGTCGGCAACGAGATCCTCCGCGGCTTTACGGTCGACACCAACTCGAACTGGCTCGCGATGCGACTCTTTCGTTGCGGGTTTCCCGTCCGGCTGATCACGACGGTGGGGGACGTCGACGCCGATATCGTCTCGGCGGTTCACGAGCACATCAAGCGTGATGAGCTGACACGGATCTTTGTCTGCGGCGGGCTTGGACCGACACCCGACGATCGGACCTACATCGCGCTCGGGCGAGCGCTCGATCAGCCGATGGTCTACCGGCGCGAGGTCGGGGCGCAGATGCAGAACCTGATGTTTACCCGGAACATGGCGGCGCGCCGCGGGACGGCGGCCCTGAATGCCGGCAATCGAAGGATGGCGACGCTACCTCAAGCAGCAACGCTGATCCGAAATGGCGCCGGCATGGCGCCGGGGCTGGCGTTCGCCCTGAGCGACGCCCGCTATCTGTTCGCGCTCCCCGGGGTGCCGCAGGAACTGCGGGCCGTCTACGAGGACGTCGAACTTCGCTACCTGACCGGCGCCCGGGCGGACGTCGTGCGCGAGCTGCACTACCGGATGGCGCCCGAAAGCATGTTCCACGACGTGATGCAGGCGCTGGAGCAGGAGTTCCCGGATGTTTCGCTCGGGTCGTATCCACAGACGGAGAGTCGTGAGCTCATCCTCCGGGCGTCGGGCCCCGATGCCAGCCGCGTCGAGGCGGTGATCCAGGCCATCCGCGAGCGCGTCACGCAGTACGCACCGGTTAGTTGAAAGAAAAAAACGGCGGCCCACACGAGGCCGCCGTTTGACGAATACGGCTTAGTGCTTCTGGGCAACGGCGCTAACCGCGCCGCCGTGGTTGACCTGCTCACTGTCGCCATGCGCCGCAGTGGCGTCGCTCTTGGCGACGGCGCTCACGGCATCGCCGTGCGCGTCCTTGTCGCTATCGGTCGTCTTGTCGGTGTCGGTATCGGCTGCCTCGGTGGCGTCCTCATCGTTCGCCTCCACATCCGTCTCAGCGGCTTTGGCGGTAGCCTTCGCCTTGGCAGCATCCGAGTTCGCCTCGCCCTTGGCACTCGCCAAGGCGCTCACCGCGTCGCCTTTCGCCTCGCCCGTGAGCGAGGTGCTGGTGGCCAGCGTGCTCACGGCCTTCCCGTGCGAGTTGGCCGCCACGGCAGTCAGTGCGCCGACGGCCAGTAGCGCGGCCGCGCCCGCGGCAATCCAGATCGATCGAAGCATAAAGTGACCCTCCTGGTTCGAGATTCCTGCCTGTTAGAACGCAGGAACTTCGATCTACATACTGTCCAGGTTGAGGTCTCTACTTCCCTTTGAATTCCGGTTGCTGCTTGCTGACAAAGGACATGATGCCGACCATCGCGTCCTCGGTCATCGCGGCGCGGCCGAAGTTCTCGGCCTCGACTTCGTAGCCCTTGCCCGGGGGCCGCTCGAGGCCGGCCAGCAGCGCTTCCTTGGCGAGCCGCAGCGCGATGGGCGCCGCCTGCGCAAGCCGCCGAGCCCGCTCGAGCACGGCCGCCTGAAAGCCCTCGGCCGGCAGCGCCGCATTGATGAGTCCGATGGCGGCCGCCTCCGGCGCCTTCAGCCGGGTGGATTCGAAGATCATCTCCGTCGCCCGGGTGCGCCCGATCAGGCGCGGCAGCCGTTGCGTGCCGCCGGCACCGGGGATCAACCCCAGATTGGTCTCCGTCTGACCGATGGTCGAGCGTGCGTCATCCACCATCAGCCGGTAATCACAGGCGAGCGCCAGCTCGCAACCACCGCCCAGCGCATGCCCATTGATGGCTGCGATCAGCGGCTTCGGGAAGTGCTCGATTTCGGTGAAGGCCGCCTGGCTGCGACGGGACATCTGCGCGACCCGCTCCAGCGTGGCCGGGTTTTCGCGATCGAAGCCGCCGTCGCCACCCATCGCCTTGATGTCGGCGCCCGCCATGAAATAGCGATCGATTGCGCTGGTCAGCACTACCACGCGGGTTGCCGCGTCGTCCTTGACCCGGTTGAGCGCCTCGACCAGCTCTTCCTGGAGCTCGGGCACGAGCGCGTTGACCGGCGGCCGGTTCATCCGGACGGTGGTGACGAAGTCGCTGGTCGAGATCTCGAGCAGGCCCGCCATCAGAATGTGAACAGGTCGAGGCCGCCGGTCACCGGCAAGGCCACCCCGGTGATGTAGCCGGCGGCCGGTGAGCAGAGGAAGGTGATCGCGTTGGCGATGTCCTCCGGCTCGCCCGGGCGTCGCAGCGCCACGCGTTTGATCATGCGTTCATTCATGTCGGGCCGGCCCATCTTGAAGGCCTCGGTCCCGATGATGCCGGGCACGATGGCATTGACCGTGATGTTGTAGCGGGCGCCCTCCAGCGCCAGCGTTCGCGCCAGCCCGACGAGCCCGGCCTTGGTCGTCGCGTAGCTTGCCTGGCCGAAGCCACCGAGGGCGCCGGCAATCGAGGACATCATGATGATCCGGCCCCAGCTGCGCTCCTTCATGTGCGGCCAAACCGCCTTCGAGCAATTGAACGCGCCAGTCAGGTTGACTTTCAGATCGCGGTCCCAAAGGGCGTCAACCTGGCTCTCCAGGGCCGCCACATGGTCGAGCGTCCCGGCGTTGTTCACCAGAATATCCAGGCTGCCGAAGTCCTTGACCACCTGGTCGACGACCTGCTTTACCTGTTCACGATCGGTGACGTCCATTTTCAGGGCGACCGAGCGGCGGCCCATTTGCCGGATCTCGTTGGAGGTCTTCTCCGAGTAGACGGCCTTTTGCGAGGCCATCACCTGTGACAGAGCGCTCTGTGAGGCCTCTGCCGCTTTTTCGAGGCCGGGGTCGCTTTCGATCAGGATGTCGGTGACCACCACGTCGGCGCCGGCGCGCGCCAGCGCCAGGCAGTCGGCGCGACCGAGACCGCGCGAGCCGCCCGTAACCAGGGCTACCTTCCCCTTGAGGTCGATCATGGCTAGCTCGCCTTCCGGATCTGGGGCTTGGGTTGTTCGCGTGTCAGCGGACGACGCTCGCCGGAAATCGCTCGAGAGATCACCAGCCGCTGAATCTCCGACGTCCCTTCCCAGATTTGGTAGATCTTGGCGTCGCGCATCCATTTCTCGACGGGGTACTCGCGGATGTAGCCGTTTCCGCCGAGGACCTGGACCGCATCCAGCGTGACCTGCATCGCCATATCGGCGGAAAAGGCCTTGGCCATGCTGCCCTCGGCGCGCGTGAAGAGCATATTGTTCTGCGCCATCCAACCAGCCCGCCAGGTGAGCAGGCGCGCGGCATCGATGTTGATCGCCATCTCGGCCAGCTTGAAGCCGATCCCCTCGTGCTTGATGATCGGCTTGCCGAAGGCGACCCGCTGCTGGGCATAGTCGAGGGCGTACTCATACGCGGCGCGAGCGATGCCGATCGAGCCGGCAGCGACCGAAGGCCGCGAGTACTCGAGCATCTGCAGGGCGCCAAGTGCACCCGGACCGGCATCGGGATCACCTGGCTCGCCACCGAGGCGGTTCTCGGTCGGCACGAAGCAATCCGTCAGGATCACCTGCGCGGTGTGCGAGGCGCGCACCCCGAGCTTCTTTTCTTTGCGCCCCATGCTGAGCCCTTTGTTGCCCTTCTCGACGACGAAGCCCGCGATCCCGGCTGCCCCGAGGCTTGGATCGGTGTTGGCGAAGATCACGTGCAGGTCGGCGATGCCGCCGTTGGTGATGAACTGCTTGGTGCCGTTGATCAGGTAACCGCCGTCGACTCTCTTCGCCGCGGTGGTGATCGCCATGGCATCGCTACCGGTGCCCGGCTCGGTGAGCCCCATCGCGCCAACAACCGGGCTCTTGGCGCTGCAGAACTCGCCGATCCACTTCTTTTTCTGCGCCTCGTTGCCCATCGCCAGGATGGCCGCGGCGGCCAGTCCGGTACCGGTGATCGCCACCGCGATGCCGGCACAGCCCCAGTGCAGTTCCTCGGCGATCAGCATGTTGGAGATCATGTCCAGGCCGCCGCCGCCGTAGGCTTCGGGCATCGACGCCACTGGCGTCAGTCCGACTTCGTGGGCCTTCTTCAAGACTGGCCAGGGAAACTCCTCGGTCTCATCGTAGTGGGCCGCCACCGGCCGGATCTCCTTCTCGGCGAACTCGTGGGCGAGCCCCTTGATCTCTTCTTGCTCCGGAGTCAGGGTGAAGTCAAGCGGCATGGGTTTTGCTCCTTTGTGGCGGGAACTCGGCCTCGGCCACGCCTTTGTTGAGGACTTTTTCTCCGCGCTGATTGGTCACGACCAGGTTGATTACCAGGCGTCGCGTCTCGTCGTCTCTCGATGCCACGCTGCCGGAGCAGGTCACGTCGTCCCCGGGCAGGACCATTCCCGCGAAGCGGCCCTGCAGGCTTTTCAGCAACGACCGGTCGCCGAGCCAGTCGGTGACCGTCTGATTGGCAAACGCCATGGTGAGCATCCCGTGGGCGATGACACCAGGGAGTCCGGCGGAGCGGGCGAAGGTTTCGTCCAGGTGGATAGGATTCCGGTCGCCGGAGGCCTCCGCGTACTGACGGATCTGCTCGACCGTCACGCGCTTGGTCAGCGGCGGCAAGGCCTGCCCCGGACTCACCTGCTCGAAATCTAGCGTCTTCATGGTCTTCATGCCTTTCGAATGATGAACAGGGCAGTGCCATCCGAGACCGGATGGTCATCCGCATCCCTGGCTTTCAGCTCGAAGGTGACCAGCTCCATATCGCCCCGCGAGTTGATCGCGGTGAGCCGCCCGGTGGTGCGGATCCGATCGCCGGGACGGACCGGGCGCTGGAAGTGGAACCGCTGCTCGCCGTGGACGAGGTGCGCGACATCCAGCGCCACCTCCTGGTCGGTCCAGAGCTGCCAGTACGCGTCGAAGCCGTAGACCATGGCATACGTCGGCGGCGCGACCAGTTGGTCGTCTTCCCGCAGGTCACCCACCGCCGCCATGTAGTCGCGGATCGATTGCTCGGTGACCTCGAAAGGCGCCGTCTCGTAGCTCCGGCCGACCCAGCGGGAATCGGTCACTACTGCAACAACCCCTGCAGTTTCATGGCCAGGCCCATGTCGCCTTTGACCTTGAGCTTCTGCTGCATGAAGGCCGTCACCGGGTTCAGCTTGCCGGTCGCGATGTTCATCCAGTCGTCGGTGGTCGCGATCAGCGTGGTGTTCGGGCTCTGCGCCGGCCCCTGGATCAGTTCGGGAGCGCCGTTGGCGATCTTCAGCGTCCACGATTCGCCGCTGAGATCGAACTGGTAAGTCGCATTCAGACCTGCTGACTTCTCCGGATGCGATTTGATGCGATTCTCGATTTCCGTAAATACTTCCTTGGCTTCAGGCATGGGTGCCTCCTTCTTGTTTTAGCGAGCTTGGGATCGACGGGGCGCCATTCATGAACAGGCTGGCGCATGCCTGGGCGAGCGCGGCGGCGCTCATCGATGCTTCGTCTTTGCGCTGAAAGTGCTGCCAGTAGGCGAGCTGGGCAGCGATCCCGAGCAGGGCGAAGGCGGCCAGGCCCGTCTCGGCGACCCCGAGTTGCTCCAGCGTCGGGCGAAACGCCGCGGCCAGCGTCTGCGCCAGCTCGGTTTGCCGGCGTTCGAAGCTCTCGTCGATGGCCAGCCCCTCGATCGTGAGCCGCCGGTTCCAGGCCGCATACTCGCCGTAGTACTCGAAGTAAGCCCTGAGCCCGGCTTCCAGCCGTCGGCGGGCATCGGCTTCGTCTCGGGTGGCCCAGTAGATCCGGCGCCGCAGGAGCGTCGCCATCTCCTCCTGGAGGGCGGCGAAAACCGCCTTCTTGTCCGGGAAGTACAGATAAAACGCCCCCTGCGACAGACCAGCCGCCTGCACGATCGCACTAACGGCGGTGCCGTGGTAGCCGTCACGCTCGAAGACCCCGCGGGCGGCCTCCAGCAGCTCGCCGCGGCGGACCCATTGCCGTTCGGTCAGAGGTGCCTCGTTTGTCGCTCTGCTACTGACTGACACGTCAGTCACCAGCGTAGCAGAGGACCGGAACGGCTGGCAAGGGTCGTAATCGGCTTCGGCAGTCCTGCTACTTGATCGCGACGAAGATTCGCTCGACGGCAGCGTCCGTCTGGCTGGTGGCCGTGAGCATGATGGCATTGAGCGGGGCCAGGTAGGCGACCGTCTTCGTCTGCACGGTTGAACTGGAGCCCAGCTTTTCGAGCAGGCTGACGACTCGGGCGAGATTGACATAGATGATCCCGGCCGGCTTTGCCAGCGACGCGGCGCTGACGGACTTATAGGTCGAGTCGGCCGTGATGTTCGAGCCACCGGCGTGGGCATCGATCACGGCTTTGACTTCGGCCGGGCTCGAGGCGAGGATCCCCATGCCATCGAGCGCTGCATACGAAGGCGCCAGCGCGGGCACCAGCCCCAACGACGGGCTGGACCAGGACGTGATCACGGTGCCGCGGTAGGTGGTCCGCGTGATGCCCGTCCCCGGTCGCTGCTGGCTCGTCTCCGCCGCGAGCACAACGAGCTTGGCGAAGAAGGCATTCATGGCAGCCGCGTCATTAGTGCCGATGAGAATCGCGCCGCTCGGAATGGTGCTATTCCCGAGCTCGACCTCGACGCCGAGATCGCCGGTCAGGTGCGGCAGGATGCCCGCAGCGCCGGTAAGGCCAATTGCGTCTGTACTGGCCTTCACGCTGGGCTCGCTGCCGTACTGGTCGAGTAGTGTTTTGATGCTCTGGTCGAGGTTGCCGATCGCGAGGAAGCCATCGCTTGATTTAGGAATCCAACGCACAACGACATCGGGCCGGCGCGTGGCGGCGAAGGCCTGGCGGGTTGCCGGAGAGAGTTTGTTCGGGTCCACCTTTATGGCGACGTCGAAGGCGACACCGGTGGTCGTGGCCGAGACGGCACCACCGATCCCCTGTAGTGCATTGAGGTCGTCCAGCGTTTTGAGCGCCGGCATGCCCAGCGTCGATGGTTTGGCCATTTGCTGCTTGACGCCCGCGACCAATGACTTCCCTGCGAGATAGCCCATGGCGACCCGATCGGACGGCAGCAATTTCATGGTGGCCTTGAAGTCGGCGGAATCGACCAGTCGGGCGCTCCGTCCCTGATCGGTATCGATGATCTCGTGGATCATCGCCGCTGAGCTCGCCGCCACGACCACGTGGTCGACCAGGCTGTAGGCGACCGCCTTTTCGGATGTCACGGTCGGCGTGCCGGACGCGATGCTGATCCCGTTGTAGGTTTCGTCTTTCCAGCTGTACTTCTTGCCCGTGGTACCGGAGCGGAGTTTGGCCAACGCCGCCTGCGCTTTTGCGTCATCCCGTGACACCGCGTAAAAAGCGAATGGCGAGTCGGCGCTGCTGTCGAGGTTTACCCTGCCGCTGACGCCCACCTCTCCTCCAAGCCACGGTTGGACGTCGTTGGTGAACGAAAGCCCGGCGGCTTTGAATGCCTCGTCGAGCTTCGCCGAAATCGCCGCGTCAGTTTTGGTGTCGGGGAAGCGGTGTACCGCACGCAGTAGGTTGACCTTCTGCGCCAGCGACGGATTGAGATTGGCGATGACGAGGGCGTCGTGCGTCGCCGGCACCATCTTCTCGATGCTGGGATTTGGCCTGGCCAGAACGAGGACAGCCGCGACCGCGATCGCGCCGACCACCACGATCCCGGCCGCGGAGAGGACGGCCAGCTTGTAGCGCGCCAACCATGATGGTGAGGACGCCGGCGCCGGCGGTGCCGGCGGGAGGGCGCCAGGTGTCGGGTCTGGTTGCGGCGGCGTCAGGTCGCCTTCGTGGTTCATCGCCGGGATGCCTCACAGCGATCAACTCCGGCGATCAGGTCAACTTGTTAGCTGCGCGCGCTCGTTGCCAGGGCGTTGCCAAAATGCAACCTGGCCAGGGCCAGCATCTCGTCGGGCGAGAAGCCGGTCGTCCGGCCGCCTGCATACTGCCGCTCGACCTCACGGTGGATGGCGGCCACTCGCGGATCGTCCTTGCGCACCTGGGCGTCGCCCTTGAGCCCTAACGTCGTGTTGATCCAGTAGGCGACCCCGGCCAGCCCGGAGCGATCGTTCACGGTGATCCCGAGTGGGCGGTCAAGAATGCGCCCCGTGTCGAAGATGTTGTAAATCTCTTCGTTCTTCAGCAGCCCGTCAGCATGGATCCCGGCGCTGGTGACGTTGAAGCCGGCACCGGCGAACGGGTAATTGGCCGGCAGGGGCGTCCCCAACTGGTCCCGGAAGTAGGCCGCCGCCCGCGTGATCGCGGTGGTATCGACTCCCGGAGTCTCCCCTCGCATCCCGATGTAGTCGATCACCAACGCTTCCAACGGCGGATTGCCCGTCCGCTCGCCGAAGCCAAAGAGCGAGCCGTTCGCCGCGGCACAGCCATAGAGCCAGGCGGCGATGGTGTTGACCTCGCCGCGATGGAAGTCGTTGTGCCCATGCCATTCGAGCAGCTCCGGGGCGACGCCGAGCGACCGCGTGAAGTACTGCACCAGTCGAGGCACACCGCGAGGCAGCGACGCCTCCGGCCAGGGCAGCCCGAAGCCCATCGTGTCGCAGAGCCGGAATTTCACCGGCACATTCGCCTCGCGGCCGATGTTCTGCAGGGATTCGACCAGCGGGCCGACGAAGCCGTCCAGGTCCGCCCGCGTCAGGTCTTCCAGGTGGCAGCGGGGCCGCAGGCCGGCCTGGATCACCGCCCGAACGACCCTGCCGTAGTCGTCCAAGGCCTCGCGCCGCGTCCGGTTCATCTTCAAGTAGATGTGATAGTCCGAGGCCGAGACCAGGATGCCGGTCTCCTTCACGCGCGTCGTCTGCACGGCCTTGAGATCATCCAGTGAGGCGCGCATCCAGGTCGTGACCTCCGGTCCCGGCCGCTGCTGGCAGGCTGCGATCGCCTCCCGGTCGACTGGGGTATAGGCGAAGAACTCGGTCTGCCGGATCACCGGCCCGCCCAGCTCGTACAGCAGGTCGTAGAGCCGGACGATCTGCTCCACGCTGTACGGAGCGCGGGCCTGCTGCCCATCCCGGAAGGTGGTATCCGTGATCCAGATGTCCGGCGGAAGCGCCTGCGGCACCGCATCCGGAGCGAAGCGGATCGGCGGGATCCGGCTGTACGGGAACTCGGTGCGGAGCAGATTCGGTTCGGATGGGTCCACGATCGATCCATTGTATGCATATGTTGATTTGTATTGCAACATGTTGACTGCAACGATCAACTCACGTACGCTTTAGGGCGACCATGGTCGAGATCCACGGGGAGCCCTATCTGAGTGCGGCGGAGGCGTGCGAGCTGCTCGGCGTCAAGCCGGCAACGCTCTACGCGTACGTCAGCCGGGGCGTGCTGAAGAGCTACCGCCAGGGGATCAAGCGAGCCCGCCTATACCGGCGGGGCGACGTGCAACGTGTCCTGCACCTGCGGCCAAGCCGCGACAACCATCCCCTCCCCCACGCCGCCGACTGGATGGGCGACCCCTAGCGAAACGTGCTGTAGTCGATCTCCTTCTTACGTTCGAAGGCTTCCTCGCGGCTGGTGAACGTCTGGAAGTAGCCGCGACCGTGTAGCACGTAGATTCCATCGACGTCGTCGCGCGTCACTTTCAATTCGGGCAGATCGATGTTGTAGACCTGGCCCGATTCCGTGGCGCGAAGCCGCGGGGTTGCCATGGGCGGATTGTATCGCTGGCCGATTAGGCGACCGTTACCTCGTCCATCAGATAGACGTCCTGCACCGCGTTCAGCAGCTGGATGCCCTCGCTCATCGGTCGCATGAAGGCCTTGCGCCCGGTGATCAAGCCGGTGCCACCCGCCCGCTTGTTGATCACCGCGGTCTTGACAGCCTCCTTGAGATCGCTAGCGCCCGATGACGCGCCACCCGAGTTGATGAGCCCGCTGCGCCCCATGTAGCAGTTGGCGACCTGGTAGCGCGTCAGGTCGATCGGATGGTCGCTGGTCAGCTTGTCATAGACCGCCTTGGTCGTCTTGCCGAACTTCACGGCCTCGAAGCCGTGATTGGTCTCGGGCAGTTTCTGCTTGATGATGTCGGCCTCGATCGAGACCCCGAGGTGATTGGCCTGGCCGGTGAGGTCGGCCGCGACTTCGTAGTTAACGCCGTCTTTGATGAACGCAGGATTCCGTAGATAGCACCAGAGCACGGTCGCCATCCCCAGCTCGTGCGCCTCATGGAACGCGGCCGAGATCTCCTGGATCTGCCGGTCCGCCTCGGGGGAGCCGAAGTAGATCGTCGCCCCGAGCGCAACCGCCCCCAGCTCCCACGCTTCTTTCACGGTTCCGAATCGAATCTGGTCGTAGTGGTTGGGATAGGTCAGCAGCTCGTTGTGGTTGAGCTTGCAGATGAAGGGAATCTTGTGCGCGTACTTGCGCGCGACCGAGCCGAGCACGCCGAAGGTCGAGGCCACCGCATTGCAGCCGCCCTCGATCGCCAGTTCCACGATCTTCTCGCCGTCGAAGTACGCCGGGTTGGCCGCGAAGGACGCGCCCGCGGAGTGCTCGATCCCCTGGTCGACCGGCAGGATCGACAGGTAGCCCGTGCCCGCCAGCCGGCCGTGGTCGTAGAGCGATTCGAGGCTCCGCAGCACGCGCGTCGGGCGATCGCTGGTCGCGAAGATTCGGGTGATGAAGTCGGGGCCTGGGAGATTCAGCTGCGACTTGGGGATGGTCTTGCACTCATGCTCCAGCAGGCTGGCAGCGTCGTTGCCAAGGATCGACTCCAGCTTGCTCAGCGAGGTCGCGGTTGCCGTAGCCATCTGCTCCTCCTTCGCGGGATCTGTTCTCAGTTTAGGCGCTTCGCCCCGCCCCTAAACTTGAATCATGGTGCCGGGGTGAGCGGGCGCACGGTCCGCCTCCTGGCCATCGGCGCCGTCACCGGGCTCGCCGGCGGGCTGCTGGGCGTTGGTGGCGGCTTCGTCATCGTGCCGGCCATGGTCTACCTGATGGGGACGCCCCAGCGTGAAGCCAACGGCACGTCGCTGGCGGTCATCGTACCGGTGGCCATCGTCGGCGCCACCATCCTCGGCGGGGGACACCAGGTAAATCTCGAGGTCGGCATCGCGCTGGCCATCGGCGCGGTGGGCGGCGCCGTGCTGGGCGCCCACATGACCCGCCGAATTTCGGACGTCGGCCTCCGCCGCGCATTCGGCGTCGTGGCCGTCGCCGCCGGCATCGTGATGATCGGCGACTCCGTGCTCAGCGCGGTTGGCGGCAACCTTCACCTCGTCGGCGGCCTGCACCCAACCGGCGTTTCGCTCTGGGCCATTGGCCTCGTGGTGGGCGCCGTCGCCGGCGTGTTGAGTGGACTGCTGGGCATCGGCGGGGGCGCGGTCATGGTGCCTGCGATGACGCTGCTGATGGGACTGACCCAGCACATGGCGCAGGGAACGTCGCTGCTGGTGATCATCCCGACGGCCATCTCCGGCTCGATTACGCACTTTCGGATGGGCAACATCCGGCTGGCGACGGCGGCGGGGCTCTCCGTGGGCGGCGTGGTCGGCGCGGTGGTCGGCGCTTTCCTCGCGCTGGTGAGTCCGGATGCAATCCTGCGCCTGCTCTTCGGCTGTTACCTTGCCTTCACCGGATTGCGCATGCTCCAGGCCCCGAAGACGAGGATCACGCAGCCTACAATGGCGAATCGATGACCCTTGTCGACTGGGCCGTCATCATCCTTGGCGGCTGGACGGTGCTCATCATCGCTGCCGGCCTGGTCATGGCGCTACGCCCCGGCAGCGGTGCGCTCCAGTACGACACGCCGGTGGCGGAGCCGTTGGTGCTGCGCCAGACCGCCGGCGTCATGCCGAGTCGTGCCTGGGGATTTCGCCCAGCCGTTCACCATTCGCGCTATGACCCGGCGCCGTGGCAGGTGCAACTGCCCCGATCCGATGAGGACAGCCTGGACAACGTCGACCGCGCCACCGACATCAAGCGGGACCTGGGCAGCGAGCACCCGCCGTGGGAGCGCCTCGACCGCCAGGGCTTGTAGCGCCTACTCGCCCAGCTCGCGGCTGACCCGATCGAGGACGTCGAGCATCCGCCGGGAGGTCGCGTGCAGGCTTTCCTGGAGCAAGGTCAGTGCGTGGTGCGCATCGGCGAGCGCGTCGGCTTTGCCGGTCAGGTCATCCGGCGTTTCGGCGAAGCGGGGTAGCACGTCTTCGAAGAGGATCTGGAATCGCTGCTCCGCCAGCGCGAGGCAGGTGGCCAGGGTGACGATCTGGTCTTCGACCTGCGGATCGAGGCCGCGAAGCGCCCGCCAGGCTGGCTCCGGTACCGCACTGCTACCGGGTGGTGAGGCCTCTGCCATTTCGAGCTTCATGCTAATGCGCGAATGATGACCACGGCCTCCGACGGGACGCGGCTGCACTACGTCGTGGACGGCACCGGGCCGCCGCTGGTCCTGGTGGGCGGCAAGACCTCGAACATCGACGGCGCCTGGTGGCGCTATCGTCCGGTCCTGGCGAAGCATCTGAGGGTGATCGCGCTCGACAACCGCGGCACCGGCGCATCGGACAAACCGGATACGCCCTACAGCATGCCGTTGATGGCGGAGGACGCCCTGGCGGTGCTGCGGGATGCCGGCGAAACGTCGGCACACTGGTTCGGACTCTCGATGGGCGGCATGATTTTGCAGCAGCTCGCTCTCCAGCACCCCGACGCAGTTCGCAGCTTGATCCTGGGCGCGACCCACTGCGGTGGCGAGCATCCCGCCACCGGCGCCACCGGCAACGCACCAGCGATCGCGGGTCCGCTTCGCCGCTTCGCCAATCTTTACGACGCCGGCTTCATCGCCCAGCATCCCGACTGGGTCGAAGAAGACGCGACCCATTTCGGCAAGGTACCGCTGCACGCGATCGTCCGCCAGGACCAGGCCGTCAAGCAGCACAACCTCTGCGCGCGGCTCGGCGAAATCCGCCAACCGGTGCTGATCATCCACGGCCGCCAGGACCGGATGGTGCCCGTCGCCCGCGCCGAAGAGCTGCAGCGCGGCCTCCCGAACGCCCGGCTGCAGATCCTGGAGGGCGGCCACCAGGTTCACTCTGAGCAGTTCGCCACCGTCGTGCCGCTGATCCTCGATTTCGTCGACGAGGTCGAGCGGAGCCGGGCCTAAGCCGCGCTCCAGGTCACCAGCTCGCGGGTGACCTGCTTGTGCAGCCGGCCGTCGACGGCCAGTGACTGACAATGCGCCAGCGTTTCCTGGAGCGCCAACCGTTGCTGGAATACGTTCCGCTGCATGATGCCCTGGAACAACCCGGCCGCGAGCTCCCAGCCGGACTTCGCGCCATCACCAGCGAGGCGGACCAGCGCCGCCTTGCGCGCCTCGTGGTGCTCGATGATCTCGGCGATCCGGCCGCGATGATCGTAGAAGGGATCGCCGTGCGCGGGCAACACGATTTCGACCTCGAGCCGGCGAATGTGCTCGAGCGAGGCAATGTAGTCATCGAGCGGATCGGCGCCGGACTGCGGATGCAAGCCGATGTTCGGACTGATCTTCGGCAACAGATGATCGCCGGAGAAGAGCACACCGCGCGCCGGCCAGTAGAAACAGCAGTGGCCCGGCGAATGGCCCGGGGTCCAGATCACCTCGATCTCGCTGTCTTCGACCGGCAGCCGCTCGGCGCCCTCCAGCAGCGTATCGGGCTCGACCACGGAGACGAATTCCCTGGCCGCCATCGATGCGGTCTTGACGAACTCGGCTTCCTCCTCGGGCACGCCGTTGCGGCTGAGCCACTTCGCCACGTCGTGGACCAGGTCTTCGGCACGTGCGTATCGCGGTTCCATCAGCGCGACTTCGAGGCGATGGATGACGAGCTCGGCCCCGGATCGTTGACGCAATTCGGCTGCGAGGCCGAAGTGATCCGGGTGGATGTGGGTGATCAGGATCCGGCTGATCCGCTCGACGCGGATCTTCGCTTCCGCCAGCTTCTGATTCAGGACCTGCCGCGATTCTTCCGTTTGGAGGCCGGTGTCGATCATCGTGTAGCCATCGCCGTCACGTAGCAAAAAGACGTTGACGTGCTTCAGCTCGAACGGCATCGGGAGCTCCAGCCGAAAAATGCCAGGGGCGACTTCCATCGTGTGCACACATTACCTGCTACGCGGCGTGAGCTCGGTGATTTGGGCGGCCGGTTGCGCCAAAGCGTGCCCCGGCGTTAATTGAGGTAGCTACGCGGCGGTTTGCACGGGCTCGTCCGGGCGGGTGGGCACCGGTTTCTGGCCCTGGTCCTTGGTGGGCAGCGGCAGATGCACGGTGTCGGTCGCGATCAGGTCCAGAAAGGTGTCGACCACACGCGGGTCGAAGTGGCTCCCCCGACCGGTCTTGATCTCTTCCAGCGCCTTGTTCAAGCCCAGGGACGGCCGGTAGATCCGGTCGGCGACCATGGCTTCAAAGGCATCGGCGACGGCGATGATCCTCGAGCCGAGCGGGATCTCCTCGCCCTTGAGACCCTTGGGATATCCGGTGCCGTCGAATTTCTCGTGGTGATGGCGGATCAGCGGCGCCACGTGATGCAGCCCCTCGACCGGACCGATGATGTCGGCGCCAATCTGCGGATGGCGGCGCATCCAGGCCATCTCGTCCTCCGTGAGCGCCATCGATTGGCGGAGGATCCGATCCGGGATCCCGATCTTTCCGACGTCATGGAGGATCGCCCCCAGGCGAACCGCTGCCGCCTCGTCACGGGAAAGCCCCATTCGCTCGGCGCAGGCGCCCGCCAGTTTGGCCAGCCGCTCGGAATGGCCGCGGGTGTAGCTGTCCTTGGCCTCGATGGCATTCGCGAGCGCCATGTTGACTTCGGTCATCAGCTTGGCCTCGACGTCCCGCCGGGTCACGATTTCCTGGTGCGACGAAACGGCTTGCGCCATCACCGAGCCGACCACGGCAACGACCACGAACAGGAAGAGGCGCTGCAGGATGATGATGCGCTCATCCGAAACGGTAGCGAGGTAGGTCCCATTCTGCAGCGGCGCTACCGCGCCGGCGGTCAGGTAGAGCATTGCCACCAGCAGCGCGCAGAGCACCGACGCGGCCGCACCGAATCGCAGCGCGGAGACGGTGATCACCAGGAAGAAGAGGACGGCGAACGGGCTCGTGTACCCACCAGAGGCGTAGGTGATCATGGTCGCGACCAGCATGTCGACGCCCGTGGTCGCGTAGCTGAACACCCTCCCCGGGCGTTGGTGCAGGAAGAGCAGGAGCAGGGTCGTCAGGCAGACGACGCCCCAGGCGGCGAGGATGCCGTTGATTCGGCCGACGTCGTAGCCGGGCGTGGCGTTGAGGTTGTTCAGGATGACGGCGAATATGAGCAGCGTCCAGCGGAACAAACCGGTGAGCCGCTCATTACTGAGATTGATCAGACTCTCGGCTGGATCCTGGGAGCGCTGGCGGCCCTTGCGCGAGATATTGCGGGCGGCGGCCATTGCCGAAATTATCAGGCCGCTCTGTGACGGTAAACGTTACAAAACGGTCTCGCCCCTGGCACGTGCTGAACGAGATTAGGTTGGGAGCTGGACTCCCAGAAAGTCCGACAGTACCTGCCGGACATCCTGGTAGCGACGAAATGAGGTGTCCGCCTCGGCCAGGGCCTGGTCCACCGCGTCGTAGGCGTCCTTCAACGGCCCCACCAGCGCGGTCGTCTCAACCTGGGCTCGCTCGGCGTGGGCGGCACGCAGCTGCTCGCTGATCGCCTGAATCGAGGCGCTGTAGGTCCGGGCGATCGCCTGGGCCTCCTGGAGGGCTGCCTGGAGGTCGTCCGGGGTCAGGGCCCGGCCGGCATACTTTTGCTTCAGAGCGGCGACCTGGATCGCCACCTCGGCAGCCCCCTCTCCGGCTCGACTCATGTCGGCGCCAATCGCCGCCAGGTGTGTGCTCGCCGCCAGCTGACGGCCCGCCCGGGGAATGCCAGCCACCAGCCGGAGCGCTGGATCGGAGCTGGACCGGGAACGGGCGTCGTTGAAGTGTTGCTCGGCGAGCTTGAGCTGAGAGGCGGCACCCTGGAGCCCGGCCAGGTCACCGGTGCGGGCGGCCGCCATCATGCTCGCCTGTGCGCCGACCAGCGCCTGCCGGCCGGCATCCAGGTCCTGGTAGACGGCGGCACCCGCCAGAGCGGTGTAGCCGCCACCCGCGAGTAGGGCCAGGATGACGATGGCGGCGACCAGACCCAGACGTCGCATCATCGGTTATCTTGCCCGACGAAGAAAGAGCGGGCGCCTCGGGCGCCCGCTCTTTCCTGGCGAAGGTGCTGGCTAAACGCGAGCGCGGTTGCCGGTCACGAGGCGAATCACCCACAAGAGGACGACGGCCCCGATGAACGCCGCGATGAAGCTGATGATGAGGCTGCCACTGGTGCTAACTCCAAGAATCGTGGAGAGCAGCCAGCCGCCAATAAACGCGCCGATGACGCCCACGACGATGTCCATCAAGATTCCGTAGCCGTGGCCACTCATCACGCGCCCGGCCAGGGCACCCGCAATACCGCCGATGATCAAGAAGACGATGAAATTCATAACTTCCTCCTAGAATACGTTTGTACGTAAGGTGTCACTAAGACTATCATGAAAGCGTCTCGCTTGGCTAGCTAGCGAGCCGCTCGGCCAGGGTGGCCGCGGTCCCGGGATCGGCCGACAGGCCGGCAAATAGATCCCGCTCGAGGACCCCGGTCACCCACGGATTGGGAAAGAGCCGGACGAACAGCTCGGCCCCGGCCGGCGTCCCGACCGAGATCGCGGTGGTCACTGCCGCGCTTCCCGGGATCCCAGACGGACGGAGATAAAGCTTGGCCGGCAGCGCGGCTGAACCGCCGGCGAGGCGGCGGACGGTTGAAAACGCCGAGGTGGTCGCGTCCCTGACCAGGGCATCCGAGCCCTCCGCGACCACCACGTGGGGACGAACGCCTCGCATCACATCGGCGAAGACGTCTTCCAGTTGAGCAGCCCCCAGCTCGCTCAACTGGTAATCGAGCAGGACCAGATTGGCTCGGCCCAACTGGTGCGCCAGCCTTGTTTGGTTGATTCCGCTGCAGTCCCGAGCGGCGGCACAGACCAGTGTTACCTCGGCGCCGGCTGCGGCATAGCGCGCGAAGGTGCCTCCGCAAAGGTTGCTGGCCTTGTCCGGATCCACCGCGAAGCCCAACAGGCGAAAGGGCACACCGGGTAATCGGTCGCGCTCGTCAATCCTTTCGGCTTGTCTAGCTGGCGGCGCGGGCGCTGGAGAGCAGCCGGTCGTACGCGTGCTTCAGCTGAGGATAGCGCAGGAAGATCAGGTGAGCGAATTCCTGGGTCAGCGCCCGCGGGGGCCGGATGAGGCGCATGCCCGCCTCGCTCAGCAACCGGTTTCCCTTCCGCCCGTTGCAACGGCGGCAGGCGATCACCTGGTTCTCCCAGCTGTTGGCCGCCCCGCCCCGCGAGGTGGGCACGACGTGGTCGACCGAGAGCTGCGACGAGGGCATCCCCTTGCCGCAGTACTGGCACATGCCGTCGTCCCGCAAGAGCAGGTTGCGCCGGTTGGCCCGCAGCATCCGCCGGGGAATCTGGATATTCGAGAGGAGCCGGACGATCACGACATCCGCACCGAAGCAACGCCGTGCCATTGCTTGCTCGACCGCCTGCCGCGCCGCGTCGTCGATGAAGGTGACGCGCTGCTTGGTCAGCAGGACGACCAGCCGCCGCTTACTGATCACATTCAGCGGCTGAAGTGAGGCGTTTAGCAGTAGGACGAGTTCGAACGACCTCCTCTGTCGGGTATGGGATCCACGAGCGCCATAAATATAACGGAGATCTGGGAAATCCTTAGCTGGCGGCCTTAACCCGGCGGTCGATCGGCACGTAGGCCACGTCCTTCTCTCCGAGGTACTCGGCGCGAGGCCGGATCAGCCGGTTGTCCGCATATTGCTCGAGCACGTGCGCCGCCCAGCCGGCGGTCCGGCTGACGGCGAAGACCGGGGTGAACATGTCGATCGGGATGCCCATCGTGAAGTAACAGGATGCCGAATAGAAGTCGACGTTGGCATAGAGGTGCTTCTGCTGCATGACCACCTCCTCGAGCTTGCGCGAAATCTCGTACCAGCGGAGGTTGCCGATGTGCTCGCCCAACTCTTTCGACATTTGACGGAGGTGCGTCGCACGCGGGTCCTCGGTCTTGTAGACACGATGTCCAAAGCCGGAGATCTTCTGGTGCGCCTGGAGCGTCTCCGTGACATAGGCATCGACCCGCGATGGCTCGCCGATCTTTTGCAACATCTTCATCACCTGCTCGTTCGCCCCGCCGTGGAGGGGACCAGCGAGCGCGCCGATCGCGGACACCATCGCCGAGTACATGTCGGCCAGCGTCGCCGCCGTCACCCGGGCCGCAAAGGTGGAGGCGTTCAGTTCGTGGTCGGCGTGGAGGATGAGGGCGAGATCCATCGCACGGACGAACAGCGGATCAGGCTCGGCGCCGAAGAGCATGCGCAAAAAATTCTCAGCGTGGCTGCCATCGGGCTCGGGCTCAACCGGCGGGCGCCCGCGACGAATCTGCTCATAGGCGGCAACGATGGTCGCGGTTTGCGCCGTCACCCGCATCGCCTTCTCGACATTTGCCTCCCTCGAGGGGTCGTGCGCCTGCGGATCGTAGAAGGCCAGGGCGGATAGCGCCGTGCGCAGCGCATCCATGGGGGTAGCCGTGCGCGGAAAGTCCTTCATGATCGTCAGCACCTGGGTGGGCAGGTGACGGTGAGAGGCCAGCTGGGCATTGAATTCGTGCAAGGCCTCGCGCGTCGGCAAGGCCCCGAACCACAGCAAGTAGGTCGTCTCTTCGAACGAGGAGTTACGGGCCAGGTCGTGGATGTCGATGCCCCGGTAGGTCAGTTTGCCCAGCGGACCGATGATGTCGCAGATCGTCGAGGTCGCCGCAACGACATCCTCGAGACCGCCTTTCGTCATCGGCATAGGAGCCAAGTATAGGAAGCGCTCTGGCTCGCGATGGAGGTAGCCTCGGTCAAGGGAAGGCGTGAGTCACGGCGACAGTGAGACCGTCTGCGATTGCGAGAGAAGACCGCCGTCGCTGACGGTAATGTTGACCGAAGGCTCAGGCGTCTCAACCTCGATTGCCCCCGATGAATCGGTGCCGGGTTGGACTAATTGGAGGATTGCCGTCTTCAGGCTCGAACCGGCCTGCAGCCCCAGCCGAGCATTGAAGCCAGCAGCGCGACGAATCACGGGACAGATGATGTAGGTTCCGCGCGAGGCACGCGTCACCTTTGGTGCATCGAGGATGAACGTACGGACCACGCGGTCGATTCGGCCAGTGTTGAACTCGGTGTAGTAAAGGTTATCGGCCTGATCGAGCACGATTCCTTGGGGCTGCTGAATGCCGGTGATGACGCCGACCTGGTGGCCCTGGGTGTCGAACTCGTGGATGGCGTTGTCCCCGAGCGTGTTGACGAAGATCTGCCCGGCGCGACCGACGAGCACGTCATCGGGCGTTGCGAGGGTCGCGAACCGGCGTCGTCCCGGGTCGAGTACCCAGAGCGCCCCGCCTTCGTCCGCGACGAAGATTCGCCCGGATGAATCAACCGCGGCCCCGACCGGACGCACCATGCCGCTCGCGATCTGCATCGCCGTTTTGCCATCGGGGGTAACGCGCCAGACGACGCCGTTCGGACTATCCGGCACGATCACGTTGTCGGCCGTCGGAAGAACATTGCCCAGCCGATCTAGTGTCGGGAGCACGGGACCGATGCCGTCGATGCCGTCGCTACTCGTACGGTTCGGAAACACATGCCATGGCGCGATGGCGTGCGTTTGCGGGTCGATCGCGACCACCCGATTGCGTCCTTGCTCGGCGACCAGGATGCGCCCATCGGCTTGCACCACAATTCCTTCCGGCGCCGACAACCCGCCGGCGATTCGCTCCACGGACCCGTCCGCATGGAGCGCCGAGACGGCGCCCGTCTTGATGTCGCTGAACAGCAAGCGCCCCTCGTTGTCGAACGCGAGGTCATCGGGCGCCGGCTGCTTTTGCAGCAGCACCTGTGGACCGGGCGAGGCCGAGGTCGCGGGGCAGGCGGCCAACGCAGACGCCGTTGCGCTCGGGGACGTCTCGGGCGAGACCGAGGGCGCGACCGACCCTTGCTGGCAGGCCGCGACCGTCATCAGGATCACGCCCACGGCGGCGCGTGTGGCGATCGCCGAAATCGTGAAACCTCTCATCAGTTCTGGTTTGACCATCGTGAAAAGCCGGTCTACCATGGCGTCGTGCTCAAAGTCATTTCCGCTTCTGAACTCGCACGCAACCTCGACCCGATTCTCAAGGCGCTGGAAGAGAGCGGTACGACGCTCATCATCAAACATCACGACCAACCGGCCGCGCTGCTAGTTCGCTTCGATGCGTATGTCGCGATGCTGGCGACCATGGACTACTCCGGGTGGGAGCGCTGGATCGATGAAGTTCGCGCCGCCTTTCCGACCACCGTGTTCAGTCCGCCGCGACGGCCGAAATCGCTGGTTCCGGCATTTATCGACCCGGCAGACATCGGCTACGCGCCGCAACTCGGCCAGGTCGGGACCAGTGCGGGGCGGCGTCGGCTGGCCGAGGAGCTGGCTGGGATGGGCATCCAGTTGGACGAGCAGCAACTTGGTCCGGTCTACTCCCTCGTCCTCAGCCTGGCCGAGCGCAAGCGCGTGCTCTATGCCGAGGACTTGAAGCTCGCCGTGGAGGAAGCGCTCGGACGAGCGACGCCGGGGCGGTTCGCCCTGAAGGAGGTTCAGGTCAACGCCCAGAGCGGAGTCTCGAGCACCGCCGAGGTCGCCCTGAGCGATGACGGCGCCGTCCGGTCGGGTCGGGCCAGTGGGAACGGCACACTCGATGCGGTCTTTCGGGCGATCCAGCAGGTCACCGGCGTGCCCGCCGAGCTCGAGGACTTCAGCCTGGCGGCGGCGACCCAGGGAAGCGACGCCCTGGGCGAGGCGGTCGTCACCCTCAGCCAGGGCTCGCAGGTCGTGGTCGGGCGGGCTGCCGCGCTGGATGTCGTCGAGGCGGCCGCCAACGCCTACGTCAATGCCCTCAACTGGTTGGTTCGCCCCCAGCAGGCTCCCACGCTGCCCTCCGCCAGCGCGGGAGGGATTCACCGGAGCGAGCACTGACGCAGCGGCGGTTTCGATTTGGCCTGAGCACCAGCCGGGCGCGATCGAAGACGGAGTGGATGGCATTGGCGCGGCACGTCGAAGGGAGCGGCTATCACACGCTGCTCATGCCCGATCATTTCGGGCCGAGATTCGCGCTGGCACCGGCGCTCGTGCTCGCCGCGGAAGCAACCGCCAGCTTGCGGGTCGGAAGCCTGGTGTACGACAACGACTTCCGCCACCCCGCGGTGTTGGCCCAAGAAGTCGCCTCGATCGACCTGCTCACCGATGGTCGCTTCGAGTTCGGCCTGGGCGCCGGTTGGCTGAAGAGCGAGTACGACGCCGCCGGCATTCGGTTTGATGATGGCGGAACGCGGGTGGATCGAATGGCGGAAGCGGTGCAGGTCGTCAAGGCGCTCTTCAGTGCGACGCCACTGACCTACAAGGGTCGGTTCTACGAGCTGAGGGGATTGACCGGGAGTGCGAAGCCGAAGCAGGAACCCCATCCGCCGATCTTGATCGGCGGCGGTGGCCGCCGGCTTCTTACCCTGGCCGCGACGGAGGCCGACATCATCAGCATCATGCCCCGGTCTCGCCGCGATGGCTCCGGCCTCGAAGATGCCGACGCCAGCCCGGATGCGTTCACGCGCAAGATCGCCTGGATTCGAGACGCCGCCGGCGCTCGCTTCTCAGACATCGAGTTGAATACCCTGGTGCAAACGGTCGTCATCACGGACACTTCGCGCGACGCCGCGGCGCCGCTGGCCAAGGAGTACTCGATGGAGGTCGACCAGGTTTTCGAAACACCGCTGGTCCTGATCGGGTCGGTCGATCAGATCGCTGAAACCCTGGCGCAGCGGCGCCAACGTTTCGGCCTCAGTTACATCACGGTGTTCGAGAAAGATCTCGAGAACCTGGCCAAGGTCATCGACCGCCTGCGCCACTGACGCTATTGGCGGCGGCTCGAGGCGAGGTCGATTACGGGCGTCGCCGCCGATGCTTCCATCAGCGAGGGCGCCCAGCGCGGCCAGCGAGCGCGTAGGGCAATCACGCGCGCAGCCGAGGCCTGCACCTGGTCCATCGGGATGGTCCCGGCGCGTACCTGCTGCTTGACCGCCTCGATCGCCGAAGCCTGGTAGCCCGCATCGGCGCTGTTGAGCAACACCAGATCATTGCCGGCGCGAACGGACGCGACGGTCGCTTCGGGCAGCGAATAGAGCGTGGTGATTCCGCCCATGCCGAGGCCGTCGGTGACGATCACACCCTGGAACTGCAGGCGATCACGGAGTAGCCCGGTGACGACCGCCCGCGAGAAGACCGCCGGAGTCCGGGTCGGATCGAGTCCGGGGACCACGACCGCCGTCGTCATCACCGCGTCGGCACCGGCGTCGATCCCGGCCTGGAAGCTACGCGCCTGGGTCGACGTCCACCGGTCCAGGCTCTCGCCGTCGGTCGGCATGGCGGAATGCGGGTCGCCGGCCGCGCCACCGAGACCGGGAAAATGCTTCAGGGTCGCCGCGACGCCACCATCGTGCAGCCCACTGACGGCGGCTGCGACGAGCGGGCCGACGACGGACGGATCGCCGCCGTAGGAGCGGTCCCCAATGACCGCGTCGGCGGGGTTGGTTCGTAGGTCGGCAACCGGCGCGAGGTCGAGCTCGATGCCCAGCGTGTGCAGGCCGGCGGCGGTGGCCGCCACCGCCTGGCGGACGGCCTGGGGGCCAGCGGCGCCGAGCGCCAGCTCAGACGGCAACGCGGCGACCCCGTCGTGAACCCGCATCACCCGGCCGCCCTCCTCGTCAACCGCAACGAGGAGCGGCGCGGGCAGGCCGGCTTCTCGTCCGAGGGCCTGCAGCTCGGCGGTAAGCCGGCCGAGCGACGCCGCGTCGGTGAAGTTGTCACCGAAGATCAGTACGGTGCCGACCTTCTCGTCGAGGATCAGGTGACGCAGGCCATCGGTGACGTTCGGTCCCCCGAAGCTGGCCGCCATCATCTGGCCGACGGCCATGTCGAGCGACAGCGGTGCCGGCCCCTCGTCTGTGCCCGCCGTGGGCGTTGGTACCGCAGCCGGCGACGCGGATGGACTGGGAGAAGACGTGACCAGCACCACCGCCAGGGAACGATGGATCGGGCCCGGTCCAAGAATCGCAGGGACGGCGCTGATGACCAGTAGCAGCACCAGCACGGCCTGGACCAGCGGGCGCCTCACGGCGGGGCGGCCCGCCTAGTGCTTGAAGATGCGCCCTACGAGCGGTTGAAGGACGGGTTCAAGCAGGTTGAAGATGAAGCCGAATACCAGCAGGAAGACGAGGTAGATGAAAAAGACGCCGGCGATGACAATCCCGATCAACAGGCCCTTCGAGAACCGCTCCATGTCGAGACGAACCACCTTGATCAGCAGCGTGGCCATCAGCAGGCCAAAGGCGGCGCCGAACGGATTCGGGAACCCCAGAAGGGCTCCGATCGGGACGGCCAGATAGCAGGCGAACTCCGGAATGCTATTCGGGATGAG
Source organism: Candidatus Dormiibacterota bacterium (assembly GCA_036390825.1). Taxonomy (GTDB): domain Bacteria; phylum Chloroflexota; class Dormibacteria; order CF-121; family CF-121; genus CF-13. The sequence goes on along the minus strand of DASWBA010000118.1, from coordinate 6,719 downwards.
CGACCGGCGCGGTGGGGGCGCCACCGCGGTCGCGGCCGCGACGCCACCAAGCCACCCTTTGCACTTGCCACACGTCTGGTTCTCGGGCGCGTTATAGCGGTACCCGCACTGCGGGCAGGCCTTGAGGGTCATGGTCGGCTCAGGCGGCCCCTCGAAGCCGGAGCACTTCCTGCTCGAGCTCGCTGATGCGGTTGTCGCGCTGCACGATCATCTTCTTGTGCTCGGCGAGCACTTTCTTGGTAAAGCGGCCGGCCATGAACCAGCGCACGCGTTCGACCAGGCTGATGATGATGACGATCAGGGCGCCGATACTGGCCGAGGCGAGCATCACGACCCACGTTGGAATGTCCTGATAGGTTGCCCCGAGGACATTAATCGTCGCCGACTGCTGGTTCCCAACCGAAAACAGCGCAAAGCCGATCCCCAGCAACAACGCGACGAGCCACCCGACAATCGCCATGCGCCTTTTCACCCCCAGGTTCAGTCGCCCGTTTAGAGGCCGACGGCGAAACCTCGCTCCGGCCCGTATAACCGGGAGCGCCTTGATGAACTTGCGGGCCGATAGACTGCGAACTTGATGGCCGTTCGTACCCAATCCGTGTGGAGCAGCCCGGCCGAGCCGGAGCAACTTCAGCCATTCCGAATCCGCGGTGGGGTTCGCGGATGCCTGCTGATCCATGGATTCGCCGGAACTCCGCCCGAGATGCGAGGCTTGGGCGAGTTTCTGGCCGCCGGCGGCTACGACGTCATGGGTCCGTTACTGGCCGGGCACGGGCTGACGCCGGAAGCCATGGCCGCGACCCGCTGGCCGGACTGGGTCCGCTCAGCGGAAGAGGCGCTGGCCGCACTTCGTCGCGACTGTCGCGAGGTGTTCGTCTGCGGCCAATCCCTGGGCGCCACCCTGGCGCTCCACCTGGCCGCGACCCATCCAGACGTCAAGGGCGTGATCACGATGGGCGCCATGGGGTCGCCGGCCTACTTCCGCGATTGGCGGATCAAGATCATTCGCGGGCTCAAGTACGCGGTGCGATGGCACGTTCCGGGGGACGACCCGGACCTGGGCGATCCGAGCGCGGTTCGCCTGCTCCACAGCTACGCGCGCCGACCAACCGTCTGTATCGAGAGCCTGATGCACTTGCTGCGAGTTGTCGATCAGGAACTGCCGCAGGTACGGGTCCCGGCGCTGATCATGCACGGCCGTGGAGACCGGACGGTCGATGTCGGCAATGCGCCACATATCCTGGAGCGGATCGGGTCCACGGACAAGCAGCTGATCTGGTTCGAACGGTCCGGCCACGCTATCACGGTCGACCTCGAGCACGACCTTTTGTTCGCTACCGTGCTGAACTGGCTGAACGCACACTAAGGCACCGATTCGACGAGGGAAATGCTTGTCTTTGCGGGGAGCCGATGCTATAAATCGCAGGTAACAGCGGCGGGTCCTCATCCGCCTGACCCAACGCGCGAGCCATCATTGCGCATCCGAGGGAGGAGAAATGCCAGCGAAGAAGAAATCAAAAGCCAAGAAGTCGACGGCGAAGCGGTCTACCGCCAAGAAATCGACGGCAAAGCGCTCCGGCGCCAAGAAGTCGACCGCCAAGCGGTCCACCGCCAAGAAGTCGACCGCGAGGCGCCCCGCCGCCAAGAAGGCGGCGGCCAAGCGCCCGGCCGCGAAGAAGCGCACAGTGGCGAAGGCCACCCCGAAGGCAGCCCCGAAAGCCGCGGCCAAGCCGGCCGCCGCCCCCAAGGCCGCCGCACCGGTAGCCCCCAAGCCCGCCACCAGCCCGTTCAGCGCCCCGGCTCGTCCGGTCGCACGGCCGGCGGAGCCGCCGACCATGCCCTCCTATGGCGGCTTCGGCAGCGATCCGGGCAGCGAGTCGGATACGTCGGGCGGTAGCACCGAGCGAATCAAGATCGGCGAGCGCCCGCCCGAGCAGACCTGGCCGGGAGGCGGCAACCGCTAACCCACGAGTTCAACAGCCCCTGCCCGATATCGGGCGGGGGCTTTTCTTTCGGCCGGGGTTACAACTACGTCCGTCTGCGCAGCCCAAATGGGCCGCCTCGCCACCTTTCGCGTACAGCCTGCGCCGTTATCTGTACTAGAGGTCTATTCCATGACAGCTGCACGACGCCTGGCGGCCGGCGGGCTGACGATCGTGGCCCTCGCCCTGACGAGCCTGCCCGCGTATGCCGCGACCAAACGGCCGGCCCCGACCCCCAGGCCGCCGACGCCGGTCCGGGCCAAGCCTACCGTCCTTCCGCCGCAGATCTACCAGGTCACACCGGCCAAGGTGAACCCAAGCACCCAGCCCAACATCATGATCCTCGGCCAGCACCTGACCGCCGCGTCGACGGTGCAGGTCGGCGGGCGCCCCGCGACCACGGTGCAGGCGACCGATACCTACCACATGCTCGTCAAGTTGCCGGACAACCTCGCGCAGGGCTCCTACTCGATCGAGGTGACCAATGAGGCCGGTACCACCACCGCGAGTGATCAGTTGGTGGTCGACGACCCCGGCTTGCAGCCAACCAACATGATGTACCTGGGCGGTGCCGGCCTCCTGATCCTGCTCGTGCTGGTCATGCGCCTCGCCCGGACCCCCGGTCTGGCTTAACGCCGGGGCATCAGCAGGGCGAGTTCTCCGTCATCGATCTCGTCGACGTCGGGCTCCGGCGCGACCGACGCCTGGGGAACGGCGCGCAGCGCCGCCAGCGCGCCCCGCATCTGGCCGACGTTGCGCTTGGCATCGTTGAAGGCGTTCTGAATCATGGTGCTGCCGCGGGCGATGCTGTTTTCGAGCAGCCGGTCGAGGGCGGTGACATTGTCATCGATCTGCTGCAGATAGGCCTCGAGGTTCTCGAGATCGATCGAACGCGCATATTGGAGGTGCAGCCGAAAGAGTGCCAGCACGTAGGGGATGGTCATGCTGTAGGGCATGAGGATGACCCCTTCCCGGTAGGCCTCGAGGTGCGCCCGCCGGCAGGCGTTGAAGACAGGATCGGGAACCGCAGCGAGGGCGAAGCCAATGGTGGCGGCCGGGTCGATGTATTGCCGCACGTCGCGCACTTTGAGCCGCAGGATTCGCTCGATCTCCAGCACGACCCCGGCTTCCTTCGCCGGGTCTTGCATCGCTTCACCCAGCCGCTCGAGTAGCTCGGGGGACGGCCACTTGCTATCGATCGGCAGCCGCTTGCCGTTCGCCAGGATGAGCGCGTACTCGACCACCTTGCCATTGACGCGGAAGTTCATGTCGATCATCTCCGCGGGGAACTGGCGGAAGGCGTCCTGCAGGATATTTTCCCCCGCGGCGCCGCGAGTCCGGCTGCCGAGGAGCACGGTCTCGATCCGACGGGCCGACGCCTGCACGTCTTCCTCCATGCGCCGCCGCTCCTCGCCGTCGACCTTGAGCCGCTCGACGACGATCCGGGCATCGGAGAGGTCCTTGCCGATCGCCTCGCGGACGCCGGCGGAGCTTTCCAGGACCTTGGTTTCTACCCCTTGGACCGCGGCCTGGAGCATGCCCAACGACTGGCTCAATGCTCCCTGCTGATTGCTGACCGTCTCCACGTGGGACCTGAGTGCGCCGAGGTCGGCCAGCGCCGCGAGCACCGCGTCGGACGGCCCGATGGCGGATGGCCGGCGGACGACGACGGCCACGAGGCCGAGCAGGACCCCCAGCAGCAGCAACGCGAGGACCAGTTCAAGGACGTTCACGGCAACTCCTCCAGGACGCGTAGGGAACGGTTGGTCGTCATCATGGTGGTTTGGCTCACTCCCAAAGTCAAGCAGGGGGTTTTGACAGCTGTCTGTCGTAGCCGCCGAAACGCAGGCGGCTTACACTCCCCGCAGCTTCAGCTGGCGGATGAACCGTCGGTCGGGTAACCGCGTTCGATCCAGGCCGCGGTGCCGCCGTCGACGTTAGTGACCGCGGTGTAGCCGAGCTGCTGCAGGTAGCCGGCCGCCGCCAGGCTGCGTTGACCGCTGTGGCAGATGGCGAGCACCTCGCGATTTCGGGGGACTTCGGAAACCCGCTGCTCGAGCTCGCCCAGCGGAATGAGCTGCGCGCCCGGCACATGTCCCACCAGATACTCCCAGCGCTCGCGGACATCGAGCAGGTAAGGCTTCGGCCCGGCGGCCTCGAGGCGACGTCGGAGCTCCTTGACGTCCACGGCGGGGATCGATGCCATTGGGGAAATCTTAATTGCGCCGCCGTCACCAGTGGCTGGGGCGCAAGCTTCAGCCGTCACTCCGCGTCGTTTCCAACAGCGTGAGCAAGGGCCAGCAGTACCTGCAGTTCTTTGGCTCGGATGCCCTCAAGCGGCTCCATGGGTGCGCGATCGCCGAGTCCGACCGCGCCGACAGCCCGTGCCAGCAGCTCGCCCAACCATTGCGGCGGCCCCAGGTGGGGTTCGGTAACCCGGAGGCGCCAATCGTCTTTATCAGCCCCAGCCCGCTCGACACGGCGAGCGCCAGCAACGAGGCGTTCAACGAGTGGCTCGACCACGAGGCGCGGCTCGAACACCACATGACGGCCGATACTCCCCAACCGTACTTTCAGTTCGTCCGTGCGGTGCTCCTCGCCACTCGCCGACGGATGGGCCAGAAGCTCGACAAGCGCGACGTCCTCGACTCGGCCTTTCACACCTGGGCGGTTCGCTGTGCGACCGACAACCCGGACCGCGTTACCGACACGGCCCTCAACCAATGCGTCGATCGCCATCTGCAGAGCTTGCTGGCACGGATCGCGCCACAAGCGATCATCGCCATGGGTGGACCCGTCGCCCGCCACCTGTGGTGGCGGACGATGCGGACCTGGGATGGATGGGGGTCGATGACAACCCTGCACGGTCGGGTGCTCGACGTTGAGGTGGGCAACCGGCGCGTCCCGGCCATCCTCAGCGTGCACCCCTTCCAGCGGGGCGTCGACCTGCATCCGGAAGTCATCGGCGTCAAGCTCGCCGAGCACATTCGGCCCGAAGCCTTCCAACCGCGCGAATTGAAGGCCGCATGAGCACCCAGACGCCCACCGACCCGCGCTTCATCGAAAACGAAGACGACAGCCACCTGCGCGAGCGCATGCAGAAGGCCGCGCAAGCCCAGCCGCTGCGGCCGGGCGCCCTTTGCCCACACTGTGGCGGGCACGCCTTCAAGCGGGCTGAACTGAAAGCCGGGACTCCGTGTCCCACCTGCGGCAAACAGCCGCGCGTCGCGGCCTAAGCAGCGCACTAGTATTTGGCCCGTGGAAACCGGGCTCAGGGGACGGCGCGCGCTTGTGACGGCGGCGAGTCGCGGCCTCGGATTTGCGTCAGCCAGGGCGCTGGCCGCCGAAGGCTGTCGCGTCGTCATGTCCTCGAGCAACGAGGAGCGCATCCACGCGGCCGCTGACGTGCTCCGTCAGGAAGGGCATGACGTCGTCGCTCGGGTGGCCGATCTCAGGCAGGCCGACCAGTGTCGCGACCTCGTCGAGTGGACGACGGCGACGCTCGGCGGTCTCGAGGTCCTCGTCAATAACACGCGGGGCCCGGTCCTCGGCGCCGTGGCCGAGCTGGACGACGGGGCGTGGGCCGAGGCGATCGACCTGGTGTTGATGAGCGCCGTCCGCCTGACGCGCGCTTCGCTCCCTGCCCTGCGGCGCGGTCGCGGCGCGATCGTCAACCTCACTTCGATCGCCGCCCACCAGCCGGTCGACAACCTCGTGCTGTCGAACGCCCTGCGCCCCGCCGTGGTTGCGATGGGAAAGACGCTGGCGAAAGAGGCGGCGCCCGAGGTTCGAGTCAACTCGATCCTGACCGGCCGCTTCGAGACCGATCGAATCGTCGAAGAAAATCGACACCAGGCGATCCGGCTCGGGGTCGATCCCAAGGATTACACCGCCCGAAGTATCCGCAACATCCCGCTCGGGCGGCATGGCCGTCCTGATGAACTCGCCGCGGCTGTCGTGTTCCTGGCGGGCGATGCCGCCAGCTTCATCACCGGTGCCACGCTGTCGGTGGACGGCGGGGAGTACGGCGGGCTGTTCTAGGGCCAGCGGCCGGGGAAGGGCTCAACGGGCGGCACCTTCTTCCAGTCTTCGCGAACGGGCGCGAAGACGTCAACCACTGACACTCCATCGGCGCCGGCTTTCGCCGAGTGAGGGACCCCGCCAGCGATGGAATACGTCTCCCCCACCCGTAGCTCGCGCGCTTGACCCGCGACGGTCATCGTCACCGAGCCACGCTGCACAAACCCGACCTGTTCGTTGTCGTGCCGGTGCTCGGGCACCAGCACGCCCGGGTCGATATCGACGAATCCAATCGTGACCCGGTCGGCGTGTAGCGGGCGCGCGACCACACCATCCCAGATGCGTGCTGGTGTAAACGCCGAGACTTTGCCAAAGACATTCATCGTGATCCTCCTCGAGCCTTCCGGCCCCCACCCTGCCCTCCCCCAGAGGGGGAGGGAACATCCATCGCGTTGCGAGTTGACATTTTCGCGCCGGCGTCCGCGACCTTCTTGCGTAAGTCTTTCGGGGCGAGCACCTCGACGGCATCGCCCCAGCCGAGGATCCAGGGCGTGATCTCGACCGTTCCGGTGACGGTGACGGTCATGTTCACCGAGCCCTTCGGCCCGTCGCTGAGCTTCTGTGATGGATGCCAGGTCGATTCCCGGACCCTGGCGGCGGCTGGCGGGAAGAACCGCAGCCGGACTTCGGTTGGCTCACCGGAGTGATAGATGCCCC
>DASWBA010000117.1:0-3497 GCA_036390825.1 Candidatus Dormiibacterota bacterium | reverse complement strand
CGTTGATGCCGAGGTGATACGCGCCGTCCACGAACTCCGGTCCCTTCAGCCGCGCATTGTCGGCAAAGAAACGGGCGGTGCCTTCGGCGTGCTCGCCAAGAACGTTGATCGCAAAGGCGCGGCTCGCAATCACCAGCTTGTGCATCTCGGTCGAGCGCTCCACCGAGACGAGGATCAACAAGGGGTCGAGCGATTGCGAGGCAAAGGCGCTCACCGTCATGCCGTGCATCCGCCCATCCGCCGTGGTGGTCATGACTGTGACGCCGCTGGCGAAGTGCCCCATGGCGTGGCGAAAGGAGGCTTTGTCCAGGGGCAGGGTCACGCCGATACGTTACGGGAACGTCGCCTCTCCAACTCCCTGCCCGCTATACTCTGAGATATCCGACTAGTCCGGTCGGAGATGTATGAGATTCTCCACCCGCTCCGAATACGGAATCCGCGTCATGGTCCGCCTGGGCCGCGGCTATGGACAGGGGCCGACGCCCCTCACGGAGCTCGCCGAGCAGGAGGGGCTGCCCCAGTCCTACCTGGAGCAGATCGCCGGCCAGCTACGCCGCGCCGGGCTGGTCAACAGCCGGATGGGCGTCAAGGGTGGCTACACGCTGGCCCGCCCTCCCGCGGCCATCTCGATGGCCGACATCGTTCGTGGCCTCGAAGGCTCGCTGGCGCCGGTGAGCTGCCTGGCGGAAGGCGGTGGACCGGGCGAATGCACCCACGCCGACACGCCGTGCTCGGCGCATGGCTTCTGGGAAAAGCTCCAGGGAACCATCACCTCGACGCTGCAGTCGGTGACGGTGGCGGACCTGATGAAGGAGGCCCAGCCGGCATGATCGGGGCCCGCGGCATCAACGCCGAGGCGGTCCGCGCCGACTTTCCGATTATGGGCCGGACCATCAACGGCAAGCCGCTCGTCTACCTCGATAGCGCCGCCACCTCGCAGAAGCCGGCGGTCGTGATCGACATCATGGACGACTACTACCGCCGCTACAACGCCAACCCGCATCGGGGCGTCTATACCATCAGCGAGGAGGCCACCGCCGCCTACGAGTCCGCTCGTCAGCGGGTGGCGGCCTTTATCAACGCCGCCTCCGTCAAGGAAGTCATCTTCACCCGCAACACCACCGAGGCCATCAACCTGGTTCGCTACACCTGGGGCCGGGTCAACATCCATCGCGGCGATCGCATCCTGCTCACCGAGATGGAGCACCACAGCAACCTCGTCCCCTGGCAGCTGCTGGCGCAGGAGGTGGGGGCCACGCTGGAGTTCCTCAAGATCGACGACGAGGGCTTGCTGCAGCTCGACGAGCTGGACGACCGGCTGAAGGGCGTCCGCTTGCTGGCGATCACCCACCAGTCGAACACGCTGGGGACCATCAACCCCATCAAGGCGATCACCGCTGCCGCGCACCGAGCCGGGTCGTTGGTGCTGATCGACGGGGCGCAGGCCGTCCCCCACATGCCGGTCGACATCAAAGACCTCGACGTCGATTTCTATGCGTTCAGCGGCCACAAGATGTGCGGGCCAACCGGGATCGGCGTGCTCTGGGCACGGCGGGCGCTGCTGGAGGCGATGCCGCCGTTTCTTGGTGGGGGCGACATGATCAAGCGGGTCAAGCTCCGCGACGCCAGCTGGAACGACCTCCCCTGGAAGTTCGAGGCCGGCACGCCCAGCGTGGCCGAAGGCATCGGCCTGGGCGCGGCGGTCGACTACCTCGGGAATCTCGGCATGGACCAGGTTCGAGCCCACGAGCGGACTCTCGTCGACTACGCGCTCGAGAAACTCGAGGAGATCCCGGGCATCATCATTTACGGCCCGCGCGACCCGGAGATCCACGGCGGCGCGATCTCGTTCACGATTCCGGACATTCACCCCCATGACCTGGCGACACTGGTCGATCGCGAGGGCATCGCGGTGCGCGCCGGGCATCACTGCACCCAGCCGCTGATGGACCGCCTCGGGGTTCCCGCCACCACCCGGGCGAGCTTTTACGTCTACAACCGGCCGGACGAGGTGGACCAGCTGGTCAGCGGAATTCAGAAGGCCCAGAAGGTGTTCGCATAACTATGAGTGACGATCTCTACCGCGAGCAGATCCTCGAGCATTACAAGAACCCGCACCATTTCGGGGAGCTGCCCGACGCCGATATCACCCAGGAGGGAGACAACCCGCTGTGCGGCGACGTCATCACCCTCTATCTGAAGCTCCACGACGGCAAACTGGGTGAGGTCAGCTTCCGCGGCCGGGGTTGCGCCATCAGCCAGGCGTCGGCATCGATGCTGACCGACATGATCGTCGGCCGGCCGGTGCAGGAGCTGAAGAGCTTTCCCACCAAGGACCTGCTGGAGGAGCTGGGCATCCAGATCAGCCCGGCCCGGATGAAATGCGCGACGCTGTCGGTGAATACCCTGCGTGTCGCGCTCAACGGCGACAACCACGAGGAGGACTGAACCCGCTTTGAATACGGAAGCCACGGGTAGACTGACAAAGGGCATGGCAGATTTCGAGATCAAGGACCTTCGGGTGAGCGTCGAGGGTCGGGAGATCCTCAAAGGCGTCACCCTTTCAGTCAACAAAGGCGAGGTGCACGCCGTGATGGGCCCCAACGGGTCGGGCAAGAGCACGCTCTCGCATACCCTGATGGGCCACCCCAACTACAAGGTCATCAGCGGCCAGGTGCTGTTCAAGGGCAAGGACATCCTGACCCTACCGCCCGAGGAGCGGGCGAAGCTCGGCATGTTCCTCGCGCTGCAGTACCCGGTCGTGGTTCCCGGAATCACGATGTCGAATTTCCTGCGGACCGCCATCAATGCCAAGCGCGGTTACGACGGCAAGGACAAGTCCAAGGCGATCAACGTCAAGGAGTTCCGCGCCATGCTCAAGGACGAGATGTCGGTGCTCCGGATGGACGATTCCTTCCTCTCGCGCTATGTCAACGAGGGGTTCTCCGGTGGTGAGAAGAAGCGCGCCGAGATCCTGCAGATGGCGGTGCTCAAGCCGGAGATCGCGATTCTCGATGAGACCGACTCCGGACTCGACATCGACTCGATCAAGTTCGTCAGCGACGCCGTCAACCGCATGCGTGGTCCCGAACTGGGCGTGCTGATCATCACCCACTACACCCGCGTCCTGAAGTTCATCAAGCCCGACTATGTGCATGTCCTCGTCAACGGCGAGTTCGTCCGATCGGGCGGGCCGGAGCTCGCCGACTGGTTGGAGGCGAAGGGCTACTCGGAATGGGTCAAAGAGCCGGCCAAGGCGCCGGCGGCGTTGGAGGCAACATAATGGCAACCGTCATCCCGCGGATCGACGTCGGTGACAACTACAAGGAGAAGTACGGCTTCTTCGATCCGGAAAAGTTCGTCTTCAAGGCCAAGCGCGGCCTGAACCCGGAGGTCGTCAAGGAGATCTCCTGGATGAAGAACGAGCCGGAGTGGATGACGAAGTTCCGGCTGCGCGCGCTGCAGATCTGGGACAAGAAGGAGATGCCCACCTGGGG
>DASWBA010000116.1:0-112489 GCA_036390825.1 Candidatus Dormiibacterota bacterium | reverse complement strand
CTTCTTCTCTGGATCGTCGAGACCCTTGATCTCTGCGCCGGCCTTTTCGATCATCGGCTCGGGAATGACCAGGATGTTCCCGAATCTCTGGTTCATGCGCTGCCCGATATCACGCGTGTACTCGAGGTGCTGCCGTTGATCCTCACCCACCGGCACGAACTTTGCGTCGTACAACATGATGTCGGCGGCCATCAGGGATGGATAGGTCAACACACCCGCCCCGATCCGCTCGCTGCCGTGTCGGGCAGTTCGATCCTTGAATTGCGTCATTCGTTCCAGCCAGCCGATCGGGGTGAAACATTCGAAGATCCACGCCAGCTCCGCGTGTGCCGGCACGTGCGATTGGACGAAGAGCGCCTGGTCCTTCTTTATGCCCGCCGCCAGCAATACCCCGGCCAGTTCGAGCGTGAACTCGCGGAGTTTCGCCGGATCCTGGGAAAGGGTGATCGCATGCAGATCCACGATGCAGAATATGTTCTCGTAGCGATCCTGATTGTTCACCCAGTTCCGGATGGCTCCGAGGTAGTTCCCTAGGTGCGGGGTGGCGTCTGGCTGGATGCCAGAAAAGACGCGAGGCTTCGCGGTCGTCTGCATCCACAGATGTTAAGGAACGGCTGCTAGAGCAACTGGATCGTGTAGACGAAGTCGGCGGTGACCGTCTTCCCAGCGCTGACGACAACCTCGCGCGGGCCGCCAAACCCGCCCGCAGGGTCGCCGGGCCCGGAGGCCCGCACACTGTAGCTCCCGGGCTTCAGGTCGATTCGGTACCAACCGCTCGAATCGGTGGTGACCGCGTGGTCGGATGCTGACGCGGCCGCTGGGGTTGGAGTAAACCTGAGCGTCACCCCGGCGTACGGATGTGTCGGGCAGGCGGTCTGCTCGGCCCGGTAGGCACCGCCGCACGCCCGCAGCTGTACGTGACCGGTGACGGAACCGGTTGATGGCCCAAACAACGACGGGCCGGCACCGCATCCGGCGAGGACCGTCACAAGTACGCAGGCGACCAGGACGCGAGCAAACATTCCATCTATAAGACGGAAGAGCCGGCCAAATGGTTCCGGCGGGACCCGGGTCGGGAATTGAGGCCGGAACTCAACTAGAATCCGCGCCGTGAGTGAGCGCCTTGCCTCCCGCACTCTGCGCAACAGCGTGCTCGTGGTTGGGGCGCGTGTCGTGGCAAAGCTGGCGGTCTTCATCGTCGTCGTACTTCTCTGGCGCCACCTGGGAGCCGACAACTATGGCCGGTTCGCCACCATGATCGTCTACGTCACGCTGGTCGGGGTCGTCGCCGACCTCGGGCTGCAAACGGTCTTCATCCGGGACGCGTCTCGAGATCGCGGCGCGTTCACACGTTACCTGGCGAACCTTCTGAGCGCCCGGCTCCTGCTCTCCCTGGTGGCGCTCCTCATTCTCTCGGTGGCCTTGCGTCTCCTGAGCCCGACGCTGTTTCCGTACACACTGGCGGCCTTCGCGCTTCTTCTTACGACCAGTTACTCCAGCTTGCTCCGAGCGGTCTTCTACATTCGAGGGCGGCTCGGTTACGAGGCGATCGCGATCGTAGCCGAGTCGATCGTGCTGCTCGCGCTGACCCTCGTCGCCATCAATCGCCGGGCGACCTGGGACGCCTTCTTGTGGGTCTACACCGTCAGTTACCTGTTCACCTGCCTGTTTGCGTTCGCGGTCTTGCGCTGGCGCTGGCACGAGCGGGTCACCGTCCGGCTGGAGCCCGCGTTCGTCCGCCGACTGCTGGCGGCGGGGTTACCGCTCGCTCTCGGCTTCACCATCACGACGGTCTACGCGCAGCTCGACATCGTGCTGCTCCAGCTCTTCAAGAATTTCCAGATGGTCGGCTGGTACTCGGCGGCAAACAAATATGTCGACGCCGTCGCCTGGGTTCCCCAGTCCGTGATGGGCGTGGTCTTCCCTGCGCTGTCGCTGCTGGGGGCGAGTGATCGGCGCCGCCTGGCCTTTGCCTACGAGAAGTCGTTCAAGCTGCTCGCCGTTCTGGGTCTGCCGTTGGCGGTCGGCCTGGGCCTGACGGCCGGCTCGATCGTCCATTTCACCGGGGGGTTCGAGCAATCGATCCCGGCGTTGCAAATCCTGGCGCCGTCGGTCGTCCTGCTCTTCGTGAACAACGCCTTCATCTATACGCTGACCGCCATCAACCGCCAACTCGACTTCACGCGCCTGGCCCTCTTCACGCTGGCCGTCAATCTGGGGCTCAACCTGATCTTGATTCCACCCTACGGCTACCTCGGCGCGGCGGTCGCCTCGACCGTCACCGAAGTCGCGCTCTTCGCGGGCGGGTGGTGGCTGCTGCGACGGCAACGGCTCCCCCTCTCCCTCGGCCGCGGCGGCGCTCGAGTGCTGGCGAGCGCGGCGGTGATGGGGATCGTCGTCTACGCGATACGGCCGTGGCCGCTGGCGGTCGTCATCGTCCTCGGGGCGGCGGTTTATGTCGCGGCGCTGGTTGCGCTGCGCGCGTTGAACGCCGAGGAGTGGGCGATTATTCGTGGCGCCCGCTGACAGTCCTTAAACTACTCGCGTGCCAGACGATGGCGCCGTGGTGCGCGCCCTCGCGGACAAGATCCGCGACGTACCCAATTTCCCCAAAGAGGGCATCCTCTTCAAGGACATCACGACGCTCCTCCAGGATGCGGGCGCCTTCCGGCAGGCGGTCGACCTGATGGCCGAGACCTACCGGGGAGAGGCGGTCGAGCTGGTTGTGGGGGTCGAGTCGCGCGGTTTCATCTTCGGCGGCGCCCTCGCCTACCTGCTGCATGCCGGCTTCGTCCCCGTCCGGAAAGAAGGCAAACTCCCGGGCCAGAAGCTCTCGGAAGCCTACGCCCTCGAATACGGGTCGGCCGTGCTCGAGATCCACAAGGACGCGATCAAGCCGGGGCAGTCGGTCGTGATCGTCGATGACCTGCTGGCCACCGGCGGAACCGCCCGCACCACCGCCAGCCTGGTGCAGCAGCTGGGCGGACGGGTGGTCGGCATCAGCTTTCTAATCGAGCTGAAATTTCTCAAGGGCGCGGCCAACCTGTCGGAATACAATGTCGTTTCCCATTTGAAGTTCTGAGATGGCGGACACTGTCAGGCCGATCCTGGTCGTCGGCTCGGTCGCACTCGATGCGGTGCACACGCCGACCGAATCGGCGAGCGAGATTCTTGGCGGTGCCGCCAGCTATTTCTGCCTCTCGGCGGCGATGTTCGCCCCGGTCCGCCTGGTGGCGGTCGTCGGCGAGGACTTTCCGCCGGAGCACCGGCAGCTGCTGGAAGCCCGGCATATCGACCTCACCGGGATGCAGGTGCGCCCCGGGAAGACGTTCCGCTGGACCGCCCGCTACACCGGTGTCCGGCTGGAGAACCGCGAGACCCTCGACACCCAGCTCAACGTCTACGCCGACTTCCACCCGGAGCTGCCGCCCGCCTTCCGCGACTCGAAGGTCGTCTTCCTCGCCAACATCCAGCCGGAGCTGCAGCTCGAAGTGCTGGACCAGGTGCCCGACGCCGAATTCATCGCCTGCGACACCATGAAGCTGTGGCTCGACACCGCCCGGCCCGGGCTCGAGCGGCTTTTCCGCCGCGTCAACTGCGTCCTGATGAACGATGAGGAGGCGGTGCAGTTCTCCGGCGAGCGGTTCCTGCCGTCGGCGGCGCGCGCCGTCATGTCATATGGGCCGCGCGAGGTCATCATCAAGCGCGGCGAGAACGGCTCGCTGCTCTTCACCAAAGACCGCGTCTTCCTGGCACCCGCTCATCCACTGGAAACGGTACGCGATCCCACCGGCGCCGGCGATGCATTTGCCGGAGGGTTGATGGGGGCGATCGCCCGCGCCGGTGAGGAGCAGGGCGTGCTCCGCCACGGCATGTTGTACGGCAGCGTGCTGGGCTCCCTCGCGGTCGAAGACTTCAGCGTGCGCCGAATCGTCAAGGCGGACCTGCACGAGGTCGAGGGGCGGTTGAGTACCCTTGTGGACATGATTTCTCTCAACGGATCACGGGCGCACTAACGCATGGCCATCATTCCTGCGCAGCGCCACGACATCAAGGACCTCAAACTCGCCGAAGACGGCCGGCGCATGATCGAGTGGGCCGCACAGGAGATGCCCGTCCTGCAGACGATTCGTGAACGATTCAAACGCGAGCAGCCGCTCAAGGGACAGCGGCTGGCGGCCTGCCTGCACGTCACCACGGAAACCGCCAACCTCGCGATCACGCTGAAGGCCGGCGGCGCCGATCTCGTCCTCTGCGCCTCCAACCCGCTGTCGACCACCGACGCGGCGGCGGCGTCGCTGGTCGCGGACCATGGGATCAGCGTCTTCGCCATCAAGGGCGAGGACAACGAAACCTACTACCGTCACATCGCCTCGGTCCTCGAACACCGGCCGACGATGACGATGGACGACGGTGCCGACCTGGTCGCGGCCTTGCACAAGGACCGCACCGACCTCATCGGCAACGTGATCGGTGGCACCGAGGAGACGACTACTGGCGTCATCCGGCTGAAGAGCATGGCGGAGCAGAAGGTGCTGCGCTATCCGATCATCGCCGTCAACGAAGCGATGACCAAACACTTCTTCGACAACCGCTACGGCACCGGCCAGAGCACCATCGACGGCATCATCCGGGCGACCAACGTCCTGCTCGCGGGGAAGGTCTTCGTCGTCGCCGGTTATGGCTGGTGCGGCCGCGGCCTGGCGATGCGCGCCCGCGGCATGGGCGCCCACGTCATCGTCACCGAGGTCGAACCGGTGCGCGCGCTGGAGGCGGTTATGGACGGGTACCGCGTCATGCCGATGAAGGATGCGGCGAAAGAGGGCGACCTCTTCGTCACCGTCACCGGCGACATCAACGTGGTGGACGAAGCCCACCTCAAGGCGATGAAGAGCGGTGCCATCCTTGCGAATTCCGGGCACTTCAACGACGAGATCAACTTGAGCGCACTGGATGGCATGGCTGAGAGCGTCCGCACCATCCGTCCGTCGCTCGAGGAGTACCGGCTGCGCGACGGCCGCAAGCTCTTCGTGCTGGGCGAAGGCCGCCTTGTCAACCTGGCCGCGGCCGAGGGACACCCGGCGGCGGTGATGGACATGAGTTTCGCCAACCAGGCGTTGAGCGCCGAGTACCTCGTCTCCCATGCGCGCGAGCTGCAACCGAAGGTCTATCCCGTCCCCGACGACATCGATCGCGAGATTGCTCGGCTAAAATTGGCGGCGATGCACATCGACATCGACTCCTTGACCGCCGAACAGGCGCAGTACCTGGGCGGTTGGGAGTCGGGTACCCGATGAACCGCCGCAATCACCTCTTCACCTCGGAGTCCGTTACCGAGGGCCACCCCGACAAGATCGCCGACCAGATCTCGGATGCGATCCTCGACGCCATCATGACCAGGGACCCCTTAGGTCGGGTGGCCTGCGAGACCGCCGTCACCACCGGGCTGGCCTTCGTCATCGGCGAGATCACGACCGACACCTATGTCGAGATGCGCGACGTCATCCGCGACACCATCGAGCAGGCCGGGTACGACCATCCGGGCTTCGGCTTCGATGCTGAAACCTGCGGTGTAATCGTCTCCATCCAGAAGCAGTCACCCGACATCGCCCAGGGCGTCGACACCGGCGGCGCTGGCGATCAGGGCATGATGTTCGGCTTTGCTTGCGACGAAACGCCCGAGCTGATGCCGATGCCGATCCAGCTCGCACACTTGCTCGCCCGCCAACTCGCCAGGGTTCGCAAGGACAAGACGCTGCCCTATCTCGGCCCCGACGGCAAGACGCAGGTGACCATCGAATACGTCGATGGCCGGCCGCAGCGCATCGACACCGTTGTGCTCTCGGCGCAGCACACTGAGGATGTCAGCCTGGAGCGCATCCGCGAGGACCTGCAGGAGCTCGTGCTGGAACAAGTGATTCCGGCAAAGATGCTGGATCAGCGCTCGACCATCCATGTGAATCCGACCGGGCGCTTCGTGCTCGGCGGCCCACGTGCGGACGCGGGCGTCACCGGGCGGAAAATCATCGTCGACAGCTATGGCGGCTACGCCCGCCACGGGGGCGGCTGCTTCTCGGGCAAGGATCCGTCCAAAGTGGACCGCTCTGGTGCTTACGCGGCGCGCTACGTCGCCAAGAACATCGTGGCCGCCGGCCTCGCCGGTCACTGCGAGATCCAGGTCGCGTATGCCATCGGCGTGCGTAAGCCGGTGTCGGTGTTCGTCGAGACCTTCGGCACCGAGCGAGTGCCGGTCGCCACCATTGAACAGCTGGTCCAAAAACACTTCGACCTCAGCCCGCTGGAGATCATCCGGCAGCTCGAGCTGCGGCGCCCCATCTACAAGCAGACGGCAGCCTACGGGCACTTCGGCCGCGCCGACCTCGACCTGCCCTGGGAACGCACCGACAAGGCGGACCTGCTGGCCGCCGAGGCAGGCGTCCAGCGGCTCCAGGTGGTGGAGTCGCAGGACGGCTAAGACCGTCCTTGTCACGGGGATCGACGGTTTCGCGGGCAGTCACCTCTCCGACCTTCTGATCCGTCGCCGCCATACCGTCCACGGGACCATCCGTGGCGCCCGGCCGGAGGCCAGAGCGGAGTTGGCGCCCACCGTAACCACGCACCAGGTCGACTTGCTCGACCGCGCCCAGGTGGACGGGCTGGTCCGCGCCATCAAGCCGCAATGGGTCTTTCACCTGGCGGCGCTGAGCAGTCCGGCGGCGTCCTGGCAAGATCCCGCGGGGACGATCGCCACCAACGCCGGTCTCGAGGCAAACCTGCTGGCGGCCGCGGTGCAGCTCGACCCCATGCCACGGGTGGTCGTCGTCGGCTCCAGCGATGAGTACGGGCGGCCGTCGGGCCGTGCACGCCGGCTCAACGAAGCCACACCGCTGCGGCCGGTCACCCCCTACGGGGTCAGTAAGGTGACGCAGGACCTGCTAGCCCTGCAATATCACCTCAGCCACGGCTTGCCGGCGATCCGGCTGCGACCGTTCAACCACGCCGGGCCCCGCCAGGCTCCCCACTTCGCGATCGCGAGCTTCGCCCAGCAAATCGCCCGCATCGAACTGGGCGCGCAGCCACCCATCCTGAAGGTGGGCAACCTCGAGACTCGCCGCGACTTCACCGACGTGCGCGATGTCGCTCGAGCCTACCTGCTAGCGGCCGAGAAGGGTAAGGCCGGCGAGGTCTACAACATCGGCTCGGGAACCGCTCCGCGGCTGAGCGAGCTGGTCGCCCGTCTCCTGACGATGACTCAGACCAGGATCACGCTGGAAGTGGATGCATCGAGGAAGCACGCGGTCGAGGCCGACGTCTACCTCTGCGACTCGCTCCGCTTCCGGCGGCTCACCGGCTGGCAGCCGCAGATCGGGCTGGATCGTACCCTGCGGGATACGCTCGACTACTGGCGTCGCTGCGAGCGACGCGCTGCCTGATGGGCCGGCACGTCGTCATCCTGGCGGGCGGCAGCGGCACGCGGCTGTGGCCTCGCTCCCGCGAGAAGTCGCCGAAGCACCTGCTCGCCCTCGCCGGCCGACTCTCGCTGCTGCAGTCGACCTTCGAGCGGGTCCGCCGTTTGTCCGAGAACGTCTACGTCGTTACCGAACGGTCGCAGGTGGCCAGCATCCACCAGCAGTTGCCCCAGCTCGAGGACGAACACTTCATCATCGAGCCGTCGCGGCGCGGGACCGCCTCAGCGTTGGGCCTGGCGGCGCTCCGCATCGCCGAGCGTGACCCGGACGCGACCATGCTCTCCGTCCACGCCGATCATTACCTGGGGCACGACGAAGACGCCTATCTGGAAACGCTCGACGCGGAGGCGCGCTGGGCCGAGCAGAAACGCTCATTGGTCACCGTCGGCCTGCATCCACCCTATGCCTCCACCGCCTTCGGCTACATCCAGACCGGTCCGCGCGTCGACGGCGATCACGGCGCGCCCGTATATCGGGTCAAGGCCTTTGTGGAGAAACCTGACCTGAAGACCGCGGAGGGATACGTCAAGGGCGGCGGGTACCTCTGGAACCTTGGGCTCTTCAGCTGGCCGGTGGAGGTGCTCTTCAGCGAAATGGCCGCGCACGCCCCCGAGCTCTACGCGGGGCTCCAGAACGTCAAGCAGTCACGATTGGCCGGCCACCAGGCGGAGGCCGATGTCGCCTACAAGGCCCTGCCGACCGAAGCGATCGATTACGCCGTGCTCGAACGGACCCACAACCTCCTCGTGGTGGGGGCGACCTTCGAGTGGCACGACCTGGGGTCATGGGCCGACCTCCACGACATCCTGCAGCAGGACGAGGCCGGCAACTTCGTCGAGGGGGACTCCGTCCTGATCGACTCGAAGAACTGCATGATCCACTCCCCCAAGAAGCTGGTCGCGGCGGTCGGCCTGGAGGACATGGTCGTGATCGAGACCGAGGATGCCATCCTGATCTGTCCAAAGGCGCGGTCCCAGGACGTAAAGCTGATCGTGGAACGCCTCAAGCAGATGGGCAAGACCGAATACCTGTAACCGTCAGTACACTGTGGCCGTGGCAAAACGCGCGCTGATCACCGGCATCACCGGCCAGGACGGCTCCTACCTTGCCGAGCTGTTGCTGGAGAAGGGATACGAGGTGCACGGCGTCGTCCGCCGTTCGTCGAGCATGAACCGCAGCCGGATCGATCACCTCGAGCACGCCCACCCGTCGCACCTCGAAGGGGCCCGCTTCACCCTGAACTACGGCGACATGACCGACTCGGGTGGCCTCAACCGGCTGGTGATGACGGTGCAGCCGGATGAGATCTATAACCTGGCTGCCCAGAGCCAGGTCCACATCTCGTTCGACCAGCCGGAGTACACCGGGAATACCGACGGGCTGGGTACGACCCGGTTGCTGGAGGCGATTCGGGCCACCGGGCGTCCGACCCGCTTCTACCAGGCGTCAACCTCGGAAATGTTCGGCTTGACACCGCCGCCGCAGAACGAGCAGACGCCGTTCTATCCGCGCAGCCCTTATGGCGTCGCCAAGCTCTACGCGCACTGGATGACGGTCAACTATCGCGAGGCCTACGGCATGTTCGCCTGCAACGGCATCCTCTTCAATCACGAGTCACCCCGCCGCGGCGAGAACTTTGTGACCCGCAAGGTGACGCGTGGGGTGTCGGCGATCGTCGCCAAGCGCTCGACCAAACTCCGCCTCGGCAACCTCGAATCCAAACGCGACTGGGGCCACGCCCGGGATTACGTCGAGGCGATGTGGATGATGCTCCAGCAGGATAAGCCCGACGACTATGTCATCGCCACCGGCATCCAATGGAGCATCCGACAGCTGGTCGAGCTGGCCTTCGGCATGGTCGGCCTGGACTGGGAGACGTACGTGGAAGTCGATCGCGCCTACTTCCGTCCCGCCGAAGTTCCGGACCTGTGCGGCGACCCGAGCAAGGCTCGCGCCACGCTCGGCTGGCGCCCCAAGATCAGTTTCGAACAGATGATCCGCGAAATGCTGGAGTCGGACCTGGCCGCGCTCGGTGTCCGCCCGGCCGATGTCCTCCGTAGCCCAGTACGATAGGGACACCCGTGGCAAACGTGGAAATCACCTTTGGCACCGATGGCTGGCGGGGCATCATCGCCGATGACTTCACCTACGAGTCGGTTCGAATCGCCACCCAGGGCATCGCCCAGTACCTGACCAGCCGGCCCAACCCGTCCGCGATCGTCGGCTATGACACGCGCTTCGCCTCTGACCTCTTCGCCCGCGAGGTCGCCCAGGTGCTGGCCGCCAACGGGGTCAAGGTCTTCATCGTCAACGCCCCGGCGCCAACCCAGGTGGCGACCTACGCGATCCTCGACAAGAAGGCGAGCGGCGGACTCGTCATCACCGCCAGCCACAATCCCTACTACTTCAGCGGGCTCAAGTACAAGCCGGAGTACGCGGGCTCGGCTTCCCCCGAGGTCACGGCCCGGCTGGAGCAAGAGATCCAGCGAGTCCAGCGTGGCGGTCGGGTGAAGCAAGTTCGCTTCGACGATGCGCAGCGGGAGGGGACGATCGAGGTTTTCGACCCGCAACCGGCGTACGCCGCGCAGATCAATCGGCTGGTCGACCTCGGCCCCATCAAGGCGGCGGGGCTGAAGATTCTCCATGAACCGATGTATGGCGCCAGCCAGGGGTACGTGCGGGCGCTGCTCTCCGGTGGAAAGACGACGGTGGAAGAAATCCACGGTGAGCGGAACCCCGGCTTTGGCGGCATGCATCCGGAGCCCATCGCCCAGTGGATGCCGGAGGCGATGGAGCGGATGCGCAAGGGCGGGTTCGACCTCTGCATCGCCAACGACGGCGACGCCGACCGGGTGGGCATCATCGACGAGCGCGGCACCTTCATCAACCAGCTGCAGGTGATGGCACTGCTCATGATGTACCTGGTCGAGAAGCGCGGACAGAAGGGCGACGTCGTCCGGTCGCTGACGTCGACCTCGATGGTGGACAAGCTGGGGGAGCGGTTCGGCGTCACGGTCCACGAGCTCAAGGTTGGCTTCAAGTACATCGGGCCCAAGATGGCCGAGACCAATGCGATTCTCGGTGGCGAGGAAAGCGGCGGCTTCGCCTTCCGCGGCCACATCCCCGAACGGGATGGGATCCTCTCCGGGATCACCTTCGCCGACATGATTGTCAAGTACGGCAAGCCCCTGTCGAAGATCATGGAGCACCTTACCGAGCTCGTCGGTCCACACTTCTACGCCCGCCACGACCTGCATCTCGACCGCCAGGAGTACGCGAGCCGCCGCACCGAGCTCTATGGCCGGCTGGAGAAGGAGCCGCCCACCGAGATCGCCGGCAGCCGGGTGGTCCGCTCGCGCACCGATGACGGCTTCAAGTTCTACCTCGAGGACGGCAGCTGGGTACTGGTTCGTTTCTCCGGCACCGAGCCGCTGATCCGGGTCTACAGCGAGGCCGGCTCGAAGGAGCGCGTCGACCAGTTGCTGGCTGCGCTCGAAGAACGCTTGGGCGTACGGCAGCTTGTCTGAGATCGTCAAGAAGCCGTGGGGCTGGGAGAATCGCTTCGCCGTCACCGATAAGTACCTGGGCAAAGTGATCCACATCAACAGCGGGGAGATGCTCAGCCTGCAGTACCACCGGCAGAAAGACGAAACGCTGCTGGTGGTCAAGGGCGCGATGGACCTCCAACTCGAAGATGACGCGGGCCAGATGGAGACCCACCGGCTCACGCCCGGGATGTCGCGGCGGGTCATGCCGGGGCGCAAGCACCGGATGATCGGCGTCGAGGAGTGCGAGTTCTTCGAGGTCTCGACCCCGGAGATCGACGACGTCGTCCGGCTGGAGGACAAGTACGGCCGGCAGGGTACGAGCACGGCATAGACCGCCAGGTCGGGCGGGGGGTCTCCACGTTCGACTTTCCACAGTTTCCACAGCGGCGGCGGCTGACGTCGAACATTTGTTTTCGAATACAAATTCCGGATTGCGGATGGCGGCTTTCCCCCAGCCCCAAACGGACGTTTCCCTGCTAGACTAGCCGCCATGTCGGAAGCCCTGGCGAGTTCTTCCGCAACCCTTCCGCCAGGACAAGTCCGAGCGCGGCCTCGATCACGACCCGCGCCTCGCCCGGTGCAGCTGGGCACCCGCTACCTGGGGTTGCTGTCGGCATGGGCGGTTGCGATCGGCCTCAGCTTCAAGTCCGAGTTACTGTCCCCCACCCAGGTCTGGCAAGCAACGGCCGGACTCGCGGCCCTGACCACCCTTGGACTGGTCTTCCTTCACGCGCGAAACCGCACACCCGCGTGGCTGAGCCTCGATCACTACATCTCGCCGGTCCTGATCATCATCGCCGCGTCGGCTTTCTCGATCCTGGCGCCCGACTATCGGGTCCACGCGCTCGCGATGGTGACCATGGGTGCGTTCATCTTCGCCAGCTGCTACGTCGACCTCTCGCGGGGCATGGGTCGCGAGCGTCCGCTGCACCGCTTCCTGCGGGATGCGACCACCTTTTGCGCGCTGCTCGCCCTCTTCTTTTTGATTCTGCAGTCGAACGACCTGCCCAACGTGATCAAGTTCAGCGCGGTGTTCGTGGTTGCATTGCTGAGTGGCTATCGCAGCTTCCGGTTCGCCACCAAGCGAGAGGGCCTCGCCCTGCTCTCCGCCTTCCTGACGGCCGGCACCGTCACCTTCGGCGCCTTCGGCATGGTGACCTATCTCAACCAGGGCAGCCAGTACGTGGCCGTGATCCTCGCCTTTGCCTGGTATGCCTGGCAGGGGCTGACGGTCCACGCGCTCGACGACTCGCTCTCCCGCCGGATCATGTTCGAGTACGGCCTGTTCGCCGTGATCTGCGTCTACCTGATCGCGCTCGCGCTGGTGACCGGTCGCCCGATCGGCTGATCAGGCCACGGTGATCTGCGCGGCGAACTGGCCGCTGGGCTCGGTGTCGGCCAGCCACTGGTAGGCGGAGACCACCATCAGGCTGGTGTCGCCCCGCGAATCGAAGCTGATCACACCCATCGCGCCGCGATAGGCCGTCGTTCGGCTGAGTGCGGTGAGCACCTGGGCCCGATTTGGCCGTTGCCCGCCGGCATCATCGATCGCCCGGCCGATCGCCGCGATCAGGAGGTTGGCGGCATCGAACGACTGCACGCTATAGGTGCCCACCGTCTGGCCGTAGCGTTTCTGATAGTCGCGAACGAACCCCTGCGCCTGTCGGAGGCTGGCGGGGTGCGGACCGACGACGGTGTAATAGCTGCCGCGCGCGGTCGAACCGGCCGACTTCGCGAACTGGTCGTTGGCCAGCCGATCGCTGCCGATCAGGGGGACCTGAGGCATTTGGGTGACCATTTCGCGTCGCAGCGACGCGGCCGCGTAGATGTCGGCACCGGCGAAGTAGACGACATCCGCGGCCAACCCGACCGCGCGCTGGACGCGTGATCCAAAGCTCGGCGACGTGGCTGGATCGAAGCCGCCAAGATCCGATGGGTCGACGATCGTCCCACCGTCTGCGACAAACCGATCGACGAACGTCGTCGCAATTCCAAGTCCGAACGGGGTCTGATCGTTGATCACGAAGGCCCGCCGTTTTCCCAACGTCTTGAACGCCAGGTCGGCACCGGCCGCCCCCTCCACCAGTTGGGTGGTCACGACACGAAAGAAGTTGTTGGGGCCGCGAGCTCGAAGTCGTCCGGCCAGCCCCTTGCAATGCCCGTCCGCAGGCTCCTGGGTCAAACACTCGTCGGTGACCGCGGGACTGATCATTGCCAGATCCGCGGCATTTGCGACCGGTAGCTCGCTCCTCGCCAGGCTGTCATAGAGAGGGCCAATTACGGCGGCGACGCTCGGGTCGCCGGCCAGAAGCTCGACGTTCTTCGCCCCCTGCGCGGGGTCGTGGACGCCCTTCAAGACATCGTCGACGGCAATTGCCCGCAGGTCAAAGCATGCATCCGTATGGCGGCTCACCCCGCAGACCCGTCCCGCCTGGTTGATGGCGAGGTCGATGGCGTTCTTCGCCGATATCCCATCCGGCCCATCGCCACCGGTGAGCGGGAGATCCGCCCCCAACGCAATCACGCCAAGCGTCCGCGCCGAGTTGCCATTTTGACTCGTGCAACCCGCGAGGCTCATGGCCGCCACCATCAGCCAGGCCAGCGCGCCAGGCTTCATCGATGGCCTGGCAGCGACTTAGATCCCAAGATAGGCGCGCTGGACGTCCGGACTCTCGAGTAAGGCTTTGGAGGTGCCTTCCTTGACGATCCGTCCGGTCTCGAGCACGTAGCCGCGGGCCGCGACTCCAAGTGCCTTCAGGGCGTTCTGCTCGATCAACAGGATGGTGGTGCCTTCGGCATTGATTTCGCGGATGACCTGGAAGATGGTATCGACCATCAGCGGCGCCAGCCCCAGCGACGGCTCGTCGAGTAAGAGGACCTTGGGACGGGACATCATGGCCCGGCCGATGCACAGCATCTGCTGCTCGCCGCCCGACAGGGTGCCGGCGAGTTGCCCCTGCCGTTCCTTCAGCCTGGGGAAGAGGGTATAGACGCGGTCCATGTCTGCGCGGGTTTCTCCATCTCGCCGGATATAGGCGCCCAGGTCGAGGTTCTCGCGAACGGTCATCCGGGCGAAGATCCGCCGGCCTTCCGGTGCATGGCCGATGCCCTTCGGCACGATCTCCTCGGCCTGCAGCCGTGTGATGTCCTGGCCTCGGAGCCGCACCGCACCAGCGCTGGCGGGGGTGAGCCCCGAGATCGCGCGCAGCGTCGTCGTCTTCCCGGCGCCGTTGGCGCCGATCAGGGTGACGATCTCGCCCTCGTCCACGTGCAGGCTGACGCCGCGCAGCGCCTGGATCCGTCCATAAAAGACGTCGATCTGCTCGACGTCCAGGATCGCGGTCACGCGCTCTTGCCCAGGTAGGCCTCGATGACCCGGGGATTGCTGCGTACCTTCTGCGGCGGACCCTCGGCGATCTTCTCGCCGTAGTCGAGGACCACGATCCGCTCCGAGACCTCCATCACGACCTTCATGTCGTGCTCGATGAGGAATACGGTAATGCCGCGGCTGCGAATCTCCTGGATGAGAACCATCAGTTCGGCCTTCTCCTGGGGGTTGAATCCCGCTGCGGGCTCGTCGAGCATGAGGAGCTTCGGCTGGGTCGCCAGCGCCCGAGCGATTTCGAGTCGCCGTTGCATGCCATAGGCGAGGTTGCGGGCGTATTGATCGGCGTAGCGCTCCAGTCCGACGAACCGCAGCCACTCTCTTGCCCGGTCGCGGACCCGATGCTCCTCGCGGCGGGCAAATGGCGTGTTCAGCAGAGCATCCCAGACCTTGGCATGCATCCGCGGGTGCTCGCCGACCATGACGTTCTCCAAAGCCGTCATATAGGAGAAAAGGCGAATGTTCTGAAAGGTGCGGGCCACGCCCAGCGTCGTAACCGCGTGCGACGCGAGGCCCAGCGGCAGCGGCCCCAGGCCAAGGCCACGCCGAATCGGGTCCGCCACGGAATAGTAGGCGGCGAGTGGTGGTGCATAGGTGCGCCAGAACTCATGCACCGGATAAATTGACCTGCCGTTGAAAGAGATTTGGCCCGATGTCGGCTTGTAAAGCCCGGCAATCAGGTTGAATACGGTTGTCTTCCCCGCGCCGTTGGGGCCGATCATGGCAAAGATCTCGCCCTGGTCGACGGTGAGGTCGACCTTGTTGACGGCGACCAGGCCGCCGAACCGCTTGGTCAGGCCTTTGAGTTCGAGGATCGGCATCGATGCCCTACGCCGAGCCGCTGAAGTCGGCCACGGCTTCGTCGGTCGTGCCGAGTTCCAGCTCGACCTTTCGTTGGGCGCTCGGGATCAAGCCCTGCGGTCGCAGCAGCATGATGCCGGCGAGAATGAGGCCGAAGATCAGGTAGTTCGATCGCTGGACGTAGCCGCTGATATCGAGCTTGTTGAGGAAGTCGACGTTGAGCGCCGCCGTGGCGCTCGTAATCCAACTTGGCAACTGGATCAAGAGGTAGGTCTGAATGAAGTAGATGAGGATCGCGCCCACGATGACGCCGCGAATATTTCCCATTCCCCCCAAAACCACCATCACCAGTACGACCACCGAAACGGCTTGGAAGCTGAAGGATTCAGGCACGACGAGGAAGAGCTTGGACGCGTAGTACGTGCCGGCGAAGCCACTGAAGGATGCGCCAAGGGCGAAGGCCAGCAGTTTTGTGGTGACCGTATTGATGCCCGTCGCGGCGGCCGCCACCTCGTCCTCACGAATCGCCATCCACGCCCGACCCAGGCGTGAATTCCGCAAGTTGTTGATGAGAATCAGCGAGACGACGAGCACGACCAGGATCAAGTAGTACCAGGGAACCGGATTGAACCCAAAACGGCCGTCCCAGCTGAGAATTGGCGGCAGCTTCGGCTGGTCGATGCCCACGATTCCATTCACACCACCGGTGATTGGCGTGGCATTCCGGAACACGCGGGGAACGATCTCACCAAAACCGAGGGTCACAATCGCCAGGTAATCACCGCGCAGACGGAGGGTAGGCGCTCCGAGGAGGACGCCGAAGATCGCAGCAATGAGGGCCGACACGGGGAGGAGAATCCAGAATGAGATGTGAATGTTGAACTGGCCGGATGCCAGGATGGCAAACGCGTAGGAACCGATTGCGAAGAATGCCGCGTAGCCGAGATCGAGCAGCCCCGCGTAGCCGACGACGATGTTCAATCCTAGAGCCAACAGGATCCAGTGGCCGGCATCGGCCGCCACGTTCACGTGCGATGAATCGGAATCCAAGATGGGAAAAAGGATCAGCGCGATCCCTAGAAGCAGGTACGGAATGTTGCGACCGCGGCCGATGGCCCCCAGCCCACGGACTTCGAAATCGCGCACCCGATCGAGGATGCTCCCCTGGGTTCGAGCCTTCGGGCGCATCATTTTTCGGGCACCCGCATCCCCAAAAGTCCCGTCGGCCGGAACACCAGCGTCAGGATCAGGATGCTGAAGACGACGACGTCCGACCATTGGGCGCCGCCCTGGAAGTATCCACTGATCATGGCAACGATGATTCCAATGGCGAAGCCGCCGATGGCCGCCCCGACCACGTTGCCGATCCCGCCAAAGACCGCCGCCGTGAATGCGACCAGGCCGGCGCGGAATCCAACATCAAACGCGATCGTCTGGAAATAAAAGCCGTAGATGATGCCACCGGCCGCGGCGAGCGCCGATCCAATGAAGAAGGTGGTGGCAATCGTTCGATTGATGTTGATCCCCATCAGCCGGGCAGCGTCTCGATCCTGGGCGGTCGCGCGCATGGCACGACCAATGCGGGTTCGCCCGATGAACTGGCTTAGCGCGACCATCAAGGCGACGGCGATCAGCACGATCAGGACGGCTGCGATCCCAATCGAAGCGAACCCGAGGTTGACGCTCCCCGACGGCAGCAGGTTGGGATAGGAGACCTGGTTCGGCCCTTTGATCAAGAAGAGGATGCCCTCGAGCACGAACGACATCCCGACCGCCGTGATCAATGGCGCCAGCCGGGGTGCGTTTCGAAGCGGTCGGTAGGCGACCCGCTCGATGACGACGCCCAGTACGCCATTCAGGCCCATGGCGACCGCGAAGACGAGGACGAGCCCGGGCAGCAGGAGGATCGCTGGGGCCCGATCGAGGCCGATCAAGCCGATCACGGTCAAGCCGAGGAACCCGCCGACGGTGAAGATGTCGCCGTGTGCGAAGTTGATCAGCTCGATAATGCCGTAGACCATCGTGTAGCCCAGGGCGATGAGAGCGTAGATGGCCCCGTTGGTCAGTCCAAAGGTTAGCTGCTCGACAAAGAAGCGCATCCCTCCTCCCTGGCTCGCGAAATCGGCTGCCCCACAGTGTAGCCAGCCGGGCCGCCGGCTTCAAGGAAGGGGGCAGGGCGCCGGCCCTGCCCCTGCGTCGGTTACGCCGTTAGGCGACGGTGACCTGGTCGACGAAGGTACCGCCGGTGTCGGTCGCGGAGGTCCACTTGTAGATCGTGATGATCTTCAAGGTCGTGTCGCCGTTCGCGTCGAAGCTGGTGGTCCCGATGGCGCCGTTGTAGCCCTGCGTCTTGGCGACCTGGGCGCGCACCTGGTCGCGGGTCGGCATGCTGCCGCCCGCGTCGTCGATCGCCTTACTGATCGCGCTGATGATGATCTTGGCGGCGTCGTAGGCCTGCGCGCTGTAAGCACCGGGGTCGGCACCGTATTCCGACTTGTAGGCCGCATTGAAGGTCTGGGCGGTCGCCAGCTTCAACGGATACGGACCGGCAACGGTGAAGTAGCTATCCGCGGCATTGGCGCCAGCGTCCTTGGCGAACTGGTTTCCGGAGATGCCGTCACCGGCGACATACGGCACGTTGATGAGCCCGGCCATCTGCTTACGGATCTGTCCGCCCTTGGTGGCGGTAGTGCCTCCGAAGAAGACGACGTCGGCACCCAGGGACTGGGCCCGGCTCAGCGACGACTTGAAGTCGGTCGTGGAGGTCGGATCGAAGGCGCCGAGGTCCGTGGGATTCAGCACCGTGCCGCCGTCCTTGGCGAACTGCGCGGCGAAGTTCTTGGCGATGCCCAGCCCGTACTGCTGCTGGTCATTCAGGACGTAGACCTTCTTCTTTCCGAGCTTGTTGTAGGCGTAATCCGCCGCGGCGGGGCCCTGGATCAGGTCCGTGGTGCAGACGCGGAAGTAGTTGTTCTTTCCCGTAGCACTACGGAGCTTGGCCGCCTGGCCCTTGCAGTGGCCGTCAGCGGGCTCCTGCGTCAGGCACTCATTCGTGTTGGCCGGGCTGATCATGGCCATGTTGGCACTATTGGCGATCGGGATTTCGCCGGCGGCCACACCGCTGTTGAACGGTCCGACCATGGCGAGGACGCTGCTGTCGGCGACGAACTGGGTCACATTCTTGGCGCCCTGACCCACGTCGTGGACGCCGTTGACGGCATCATCCAGCGGGAACGACGTCAGCGTGAAACACGCGTCGGTGTGGCTCGAAGCCCCGCAGACCTTGCCGGCCAGCTTGACGGCCAGCTTGGCGCCGTTCTGAGTCGGCTGGCCATCCGAGGCATCGGAACCGCTGACCGGCAGGTCGATGCCGATCTTGATGGCTCCCTTGATCGTCTGACTGGTTCCGCCTGATGCGCCGCAGGCCGCCAGCGCCACGCTTGCGACGGCAAGCCCGGCTAGCAACTTCGGCAATCTCATATACGTCCTCCTTGAAATGGTGAATGCTACCCCGGCTCGCTACCCGAAGGCGTAGCTCTTTATACAACCTTGCCCGAGCCCCTGCAACTAATTGGGCAAGTCTTCTAATACCTATTAATAATCTTGCGGCTTTTGCACAAGCATCGAGCGCGTCCCCCGTTGTGATGCCTGGCAAGTTGTATCCGGGCTTGACAATGCTTTTCACCCGCGCGTAGGGTATACGACGCATTCAGGAGGGCAGGCGTTGGCCGAATTCGCAGAGCGCATCAAACCACGGGCCCAGTACGTCGATGAGGCAATCGAGCTGGCCCTGGCGAGCAAGTGGACGGAAGCGGTCCAGGTGAATCGGGGCATCATGGACCGGTTCGGCCCGGACGAGGACACCCTCAACCGGTTGGGCAAGGCGTATACCGAGCTTGGCCAGCTGGAGAACGCCACCGATGCCTACAAGAGCACCCTCAAGCTCAACCCCGTGAACCCGATCGCCGTCAAGAACCTGGCGAAGCTCCAGGCGCTTCGCGGCGGCCAGCCCGTGCCGGCGTCGAAGGCGAAGGTGAATGTCGATGCCTTCATCGAAGAGACGGGTAAGACCGCGCTCACCGCGCTCCACATGCACGCCGAGGGTGACCCCTGCGCCAAGGTCTCCGGGGGCGACCCGGTCAAGCTAATCGTGGCCGGCGACACCATGAACGTGGAGACGTCGCGCGGCGTCTACCTGGGCCACCTCGAGCACGCGCTCGGGCGCCGCCTGATCAAATTCCTCGAAGGCGGCAACAAGTATTCCGGCGCCGTCGCCTCGTGCGACCCGGGCGGGGTCAAGGTCATCGTTCGGGAGACCTACCAGGATCCCAAGTTCTTCGGCCGGCCGTCATTCCCGATCAAGAAGGCGGGACGGGACGAGTTCCGGCCCTACGCCAAAGATTCGCTGCTCAACCGGGCGGCGGATGCCGAGGAGACCGAGGAAGACGGCGAGGAGCCGGCCGAGGAGCTCGACGGCATGCATACGGTGGAGTCCGCGGAGGACGAGGTGGAAGTCCCCGAGGCCGACGAAGACTCTCGCAAAGAAGACATCTACTAACCCACCCGCCAGTAGACGCCGTCTTTTCGGTTCAGCAGTTCGCGCTCGATCAGCGCTCGCCGCAACTGGCAGTGATCGGGCCAGGACTGGCGCAGGATGGCATCGACCTCCGTCTCCGCCAGGCGCTTGCCCAGTGGAATCGCCCTGATAACCTCCGCCAAAACGAGCCTTCGGCGGCTTTCGCGAGCCGGCCACTGGAGGATCCGGCCGTCCCGCCAGAACGGCCGCAGCTTGCGCATCTCCTCGGCAGCCGCGTTCGTCGGGGCGGTGGCCACACACCATTGTAAAAACCGAAGCATCGAGTTCAGCGCGGGTAGACTGACGGCGATGTTGCTGGCGATCGACCTCGGGAACACGAACCTGGCGTTCGGACTCTTCGAGGGGGATCAGCTCCGGCACGACTGGCGCCTCGCCACCCGGCGCGACAGCATGCCCGACGAGCTGGGCCTGCTGATGGTGCAGCTGATCCGGCAGGAGGGGATCGACCCCAAAAGCGTCGACGCGGTGGTCGTGGCCAGCGTCGTCCCACCGCTGAACAGCAGCCTGATCCAGGCAATCGAGCGCTATTTCGGTATGGAGCCGATGATGGTCGGGCCCGGAATCAAGACCGGCCTGAAAATCCACTATCGCGATCCCAAGGAGGTGGGCGCCGACCGCATCGTGGCGGCGATGGCCGCCTTCAAGAAATACGGCGGCCCTTTGATCATCATCGACTTCGGGACCGCCACCACCTACGACGTCGTCTCCAAAGAAGGCGACTACCTTGGCGGCGCCATCTCGCCGGGGATGGGGATCTCGGTCGACGCGCTGTACGAGCGGGCGGCGCGGCTCCAGCGTGTCGAGCTCAAGGCGCCTACCAACGTCATCGGACGGACCACCGCAGAGAGCATGCAGGCCGGCATCATCTTCGGGTTCACGGCGCAGGTCGAAGGTATGGTGGCCCGGATCAAGAAGGAGCTGGGCGAAAACCCGAGAGTAATCGCGACCGGCGGGCTGGCGGGGTTGATCGCCGCCGAGACCCCAGTGATCGAGCTGGTGGACCAGCGGCTGATGCTGGAGGGGCTCCGGCTGATCCACGACCTCAATGCCTGACGAGATCACCCCGAGTCCCAAGAACACATCGCCGGTCAGCGACCCGGCGGCCGTCTTTATCGCCGCGGCCACGCTCTTCGCCATCTTCATCAACTCGCAGAACGTCGGCCCGATCCTGATGCTGGGCGTGATTGCGCTGCTCCTCGAGACTCGGCTGCGCCCAAAAGACTGATAGGCTGGTAGCCCCGTGAACATCGGTCGGCATACCCTCCTCTCGCCTGTTTACGTCGCCCCCATGGCGGGCGTGACCGACGCGCCCTTCCGCAAGATCGCCCGGGAATTCGGGGCTGGCATGGCCTGCACCGAGATGATCAGTAGCGAAGCGCTGGTACGAAATCACCGCGAGTCGTTCCGCCTGATGGACCTTCGCTGGGATCAGCGACCGGTCTCGGTCCAGCTGATGGGTGGCGACCCGGCCGTGATGGCAGAGGCGGCGCGGATGGCGGAGGCGGCCGGCGCCGACGTCGTCGACATCAACATGGGGTGCCCGGTGCCCAAGGTGGTCAAGACTTCCGGCGGATCCTCCTTGCTTCGCGATCCCGATCGCGCCAGCCGGGTGGCCGAAGCCGTGGTCGCCGCCGTGTCCGTGCCGGTGACAGTCAAGATCCGGCTAGGGTGGGACTTCGAGACCCGCAACCACCTGGAGATGGCGACCCGCCTGCAGGCGACCGGCATCCAGGGGCTCGCGGTGCACGGCCGCACCCGGTCGCAGCGCTACGATCCATCGGCCGATTGGGACGCGATCGCGCAGGTCAAGGCCGCGGTCACCATCCCGGTGGCCGGGAGCGGCGATCTCCGCACCGCCGACGACGCGGCGCGGCGCCAGCGCGAGAGCGGGGTGGACGCGGTGATGCTGGGCCGCGGCATTCTGGGCAACCTCTGGCTGGTGCGGCAGACCGTCGTTCGCCTGACGACCGGTGAGACGATCGCCCCGCTGTCCTGGCAGGAGCAGATCGAGCTGGTCCGGCGCCACTGCGACCTGGTGCTCGAGTATTACGGCCCCGAACGCGGCCCTCGTCTCCTGCGGAAGTTCATCGCCTGGGGCCTACGCGGATTCCGGGGCGCGGCACGGCTGCGCACCATGGTGCAATCCGTCAGCAGCCCGACCGACGTCACGGTCGTGCTCGACGCCGCCCTGGCAATCGATCCAGGTCCGTTCTGGCTGGATGGCGAGATCGAGGACACGCCGGCCTCCTGCGAAGCGGCCTGACTCGGGAACTTTTCCGCCCCGGCCCCGTCATACCGGCATGGACCGTATCTGGCCGCTTTTCGTCGCCCTGATCGTCGCCGGCTGCGGAGCCCAGGCGGCGGGACCGGCTCCGTCGGCGAGCGTCTCGGGAACGAACGGCCCCTTTCAGGCCCAGGCCTGGCCGGCCTCAATTGCGGCCGGCGGCACCGTTCACCTGACGCTGACCGTGACCGGGCCGATCGACTACGAGATCGGCTGCGTCCAGACGCTTCACATCTGGGCCGAGGACAGCCAGCGCCAGACCGTCTGGGAGGAGCCGGTGCCCGCGATCATGTGTATGGCCTTCGGCCACAAGCAGCTCGCCGCCGGCGAGACCGCGATCTTCACTGCCGATTGGCCCACCTCGAGCCGGCTGGCGGCCGGAACCTACACGCTCCACGGGCTCTTCCTGACCGTCCTGCCGATGGGTGCTGGAGCCCGGGTCCGGGAGAATTTGCCCCCGCTTTCAATTCAAATTCTGGGGTAGCGAACTCGCGGCGGGAATCCCGTATAATACGGCGGCTCTGGGAGCCGCTAGGCGACTCCGAGAAGGGAGAACCATGGAAAACGACAAGGTTGTTTATCTCACCCAGGAAGGGTTGAACCGGCTCCAGGCGGAGCTCGAGGTGCTGCGCAGCAAGCGCCGGCCCGAGGTCGCCGAGCGTATCCGGCAGGCCAAAGAGTTCGGCGATATCAACGAGAACGCCGAATACGATGACGCCAAGAACGAGCAGGGCTTCGTCGAGGGTCGCATCCTCCTGCTCGAGAAGTTGGTCCGCAATGCCAGCATCATCGAGGGCAAGCACGTCAAGGGCATCGTCGAAGTCGGGTCGACGGTGAAGGTACACGACGAGTACGGGGACGAGGCCTTCACCATCGTCGGCTCGGCCGAGGCCGAACCGAGCAAGGGCCGGATCTCACTCGAGTCACCGGTCGGCAAAGCGCTGCTCGGCAAGCATGTCGGCGACGACGTCTCCGTGGTGACGCCCGGAGGCTCCACCAAGATGCTGATCGTCGAGGTGCGCTAGCGGCCGACACCGCCGACCTCGTCGTCATTGGCGGGGGCATCATCGGTTGCGCCACGGCGTACTTTGCCGAGCGCGCCGGGCTCAAGACCCTCGTCCTGGAAAAACGTCCCGCCCTGGCCACGCTGACCACGCCGGTCGCCACCGGCGCGTTTCGGCTGCAGTTCGACAACGTCGAAGAGGTCGAGCTGATCCGGGAGAGTGTGGCGTTCTTCGACGAACTGCAGCGGCGAGTCGACATCGGGCTGCGGCACCAGGGTTACCTCTTCGTCACCAGGACACCGGATGGCGCTCGGGCCCAGGCCGAGCTGGTCGCCGCGCAGCGGGGCTGGGGGCTGACCGATGTCGAGTTGATCGAAGGCGGTGAGGCGCGGCGGCGCTTTTCCTACCTGGCGCCGGACATCGTCAACGCTCGCTTCCGGCAGGGCGATGGCTGGCTCGAGCCTCGCGTCCTCGCCCTCGAACTCGCCCGAGCCAGTGGCGCCCGCATCTTGACCGGCGTCACGGTCACCGGGTTCCGAGTCGACGGTGACCGGGTGCGCGGCGTCACCACGACGGACGGTACGATCGACGCCGAAACGGTGGTGATCGCCGCCGGTCCGTTATCGGGGCCGCTCGGCAAGCTTGCCGGCCTCGACCTGCCGCTGGCGACGGTCCGCCGGCAGAAGCTCATCATTCCCGAGGTGCCACAGATCCCTGCGGGCGCACCGATGACGATCGACTTCGAGACCGGGGCGCATTGGCGTCCCGCCGGGGCCGGGGCGCACGCGCTCTGGACGGCACCGGCTCCCGCGGAACCGCCGGTCGACGACGTCCCGACCTCCGCGTCATTCGCCTTCGGCCTGCTCGATCCCGGCAGCGATCACGCGCTGGCGCGCATCGTCCCCTTCTGGAACGACGTATGGAGATCGTCGCGGTTGCAATGGTGGCTGCAAGCCGGCCAGTACACATACACGCCCGATCGACGGCCGCTGCTCGGGCCCACGCATATCCCTGGGCTGGCGGTCAATACCGGCTACAGCGGGCACGGGATCATGGGCAGCATCGGCGGTAGCCGGCGGGCCGTCGATGCGATCACGGGCACGCTGCGCCCGATTGACAACCCATTCCGGCCCGACCGTCCGATGAAAAGCCGCGCCTTCGATGTTCTCTAGCGGGTCCAGCGCCGCGACCCTTTAGACTTTCGCGGAATGGAAGGGGAGCGGACCGAACAAGAACTGCAGCGGCGCCAGAAGCTGACGACGCTTCGCTCGCAGGGCATCGAGCCATATAAGAGTCGCTTCGATCGCACGCACAGCTCGGCGGAGGCGCTGGCGCTCTATGAGCACGCGGAAAAAAGTGGGGGAGCCGAGACGCGGACCGAGCGCGTGGCGCTGGCCGGCCGCATGGTCGCCATTCGAGTCATGGGCAAAGCGACCTTCGCGCACATCCAGGATTTCGCCGGGCGGATCCAGCTGCTGGCCAAGGTCGACAAGCTCGGGCAGGAGGCCTACCAGCGATTCACGGACCTTGACCTCGGCGACATCATCGGCGTGCACGGCACGCTGTTTCGAACCAAGCGAGGCGAGATCACCTGCGAGCTCGAGGATTTCGTGCTGCTGGCGAAGGCCTTGCGCCCGCTCCCTGAGAAGTATCACGGCCTGAAAGACAAAGAGCTGCGCTACCGGCAGCGCTACCTGGACCTGATCGCCAACCCCGAGGTGATGGATGTTTTCCTGGCCCGCAGCCGGGTGGTCGAGGAGACCCGGACCTTCCTGAAGGGCCGTGGTTTCGTCGAAGTGGAGACGCCGGTGCTCCAGCCGCTGGCCGGCGGTGCGGCGGCGCGACCGTTTCGCACCCACCACAATGCCCTCGACATGGACCTCTACCTGCGCATCGCCCTCGAGCTGTACCTCAAGCGATTGATCATCGGCGGCTTCGATCGCGTCTACGAGATCGGCCGCATCTTCCGCAATGAAGGCATGGATCAGTGGCACAGCCCGGAATACACGATGCTCGAGCTGTACCAGGCGTACACCGACGTCGAAGGCATGATGGAGCTCACCGAATCACTGGCCATTCACCTGGTGGAGCGAGTGAAGGGCACGCCTACGATCCATTACCAGGGGCAGGAAGTCAGCCTCAGCCGGCCCTTCAAACGCATCGAGATGGTCGAGGCCGTCAGCCAGGTCGTCGGTCAGGATGTCACCAAGGCGGACGTGGCCGCGCTCGAGGGGCTGATCAAGAAGTACAACATCGAGCCCAAGCCGGGGCTCGGTTGGGGCGGACTGGTAGCCGAGCTCTTCGAGGAACTGGTGCAGGACACGTTGGTGCAGCCGACGTTCGTGCTCGGCCATCCGACCGAGGTCTCGCCCCTGGCCCGGCGGCGCACGAGCGACCCGCGATTGACCGACCGCTTCGAGCTCTTCATCGCCGGTGAGGAAATCGCCAATGCGTTCTCCGAGCTGAACGACCCGGATGATCAACGCAGCCGCTTCGTCGACCAGGCGCGGGCGCGAGCCGCCGGCGATGAGGAAACGCATCCGATGGACGAGGATTTCCTGACCGCGCTCGAGTACGGGTTCCCGCCCACCGGTGGCATGGGCCTGGGGATCGATCGCCTCGCCGCCATCATCACCGACCAACCGTCGATCCGCGACGTCATCCTCTTTCCGCACCTGCGGGCCCGCCATGCTGAGCCTTAGCTTCATTCGGGAAAACGCGGACCTCGTCAAGGAGGGGGCGCGCAAGAAGGGCGAGACGGCGCCGGTCGACGAGATCTTGACGCTCGACGCGCAACGACGGGAAACGCTTACGAAAGTCGAGCAGCTGAAAGCGGAGCAGAACAAGCGATCGGCGGCGATGGCGAAGACTCGGGATCAGGCGGGGATCGACGCCATGCGCGGCCTCAAGGATGAGGTCAAGGCGCTCGAACAGAAGCTGGCGCCCATCGATGCGCGGCTCAACGCTTTGCTGCTGGAGGTCCCCAATCTTGCCGATCCGTCCGTTCCGGAAGGAAAGGACGCGTCCGCGAACCCGACGATCCGCGAGTGGGGCATGGGCCGCGAATTTCCCTTCACCCCAAAGTCGCATTACGACCTGGGTACTCAGCTCGGCCTCTTCGACTTCGAGCGTGGGGTCAAAGTGGCGACCTCGCGCTTCCTGTTCCTCAAGGGAGCCGGTGCGCGTCTCGAGCGGTCGCTGCTGAATTTCATGATCGATCTGCACATCCGCGAGCACGATTACCTTGAGGTCTTCCCGCCGTTTCTCCTCAACCGCGCCTCCATGACCGGGACCGGCCAGCTGCCGAAGTTCGAGGACGACGCCTTCCGCATCGAAGCGCGTGATCTGTTCCTCGTCCCGACGGCGGAGGTCCCTGTGACCAACATGTATCGAGAGGAGATCCTCCCAGCCTCCGCGCTTCCGATCAAGCACGTCGCCTGGTCGACCAACTTTCGCAGTGAGGCCGGCGCGGCCGGCAAGGACACGCGCGGCTACATCCGGCTGCACCAGTTCAACAAGGTCGAGATGGTCAAGTTCGTCGAACCCGAACGGTCGAACGAGGAACTGGAGCTGCTCGTCAAGGATGCCGAGGACGTGCTGCAGCGGCTGGAGATCCCCTATCGCGTGATCCTGCTTTGTACCGGCGACATGGGCTTCGGCCAGTCGAAGACCTATGACCTCGAAGCCTGGTCGCCGGGCGAAAAACGATTTCTGGAAGTCTCGTCCTGCTCGAACTACAACGACTTTCAGGCTCGGCGTGCCAATATCCGCTACCGGCGCAAGGACGGAAAAGTCGACTTTGTCCACACGCTGAACGGCTCGGGTCTCGCCCTCCCTCGGACGGTGGTCTCGATTCTGGAGAATTACCAGCAGGAGGACGGCACCATCCGGGTACCCTCGGCGCTCCGCACCTACATGGGCGGACTCGACGTCATCCGGTGAGCAAGGCTACGTAAAATCCGGCCGTATCATAGATGGTCGCCGGAGGGATGGCCGAGTGGTCGATGGCGGTGGTCTTGAAAACCACTAAGGTGCAAGCCTTCGGGGGTTCGAATCCCTCTCCCTCCGTATTTGATTTTCAGTCTCCCAAGACGCTTCCCGCTCTCGTCTGACTGGCAACCTGACTGGCAATCGCCGATCGTGAGGCCACCAAGGAGGTGGCACCGATGGGCAAACGCGGACGCGGTTACCGGGCGGTCTACTGGCGGCCGGACGGGCGCTGGGAGGGGCAAATTCGTATTCCGGGAGGCGGCCGGCGCTCCTTCTATGTGCGCACCCGGCGGGATGTGATTCATCGGCTTTCCCAGGAGCGCTGGGCGCTCGGTCAAGGATTGCCAGTCAGTGCAGGAACGACGTCGTTGGAGACGTTTTTGTCGCGCTGGCTTGCCATCACCGCAACTCGACTGCGGCCAAGTACGGCACGCGCCTACACGATCGACATCCAGCGATTCGTGCCGTACCTGGGCAGGGTGCCATTGCGGGCGCTGACTCCGGGGATGATCGCCTCGACCTACGCCTCACTCTTGAAATCCGGGCTCTCACCACGGAGTGTGGAGCAAGCGCATTGCGTGCTGCATCTAGCCCTCAAGCAGGCGATGCATTGGGGAATCATCAGGAGCAATCCGTCAGAGCTCGTCACGCCGCCGCGGCCGCGGACCCGCGAGATGACGGCATTAAATCGGTGCCAGCTTCAGCAGCTGTTCGACTCTTCCGCCGGGAGCCGCTGGCACGTGCTCTGGGTCGTCCTCGGCACGACGGACATGCGACTCGGGGAGGCGCTCGGCCTCAAATGGGACGACATCGACCTCGTAGACGGAAGGTTGGTTGTCCGGCGGACGCTGTTGCGGCATCCTGGCCGTGGGTTACTCTTTGCCCCGCCAAAAACGGACAAGAGTCGGCGGACCATCCACTTGTCGGAAGCGGCCCGGCAAAGCCTGCTCCATCATCGCCAAGGGGCACCCGGCCGACGTGCCCAGTCAAAGGACTGGACCGACCGCGGCCTTGTCTTTACCAACCTTCGCGGCGGTCCGGTCGAGTCGGGTGAGATCAACCGTGCTCTGACTCGCGCTCTGAAGGCCGCCGGCCTGCCGCACATCCGGGTGCACGACTTGCGCCACACTGTGGCGAGCATCCTGCTCGAATGTAGTGTTCATCCGAAGATCGTCCAAGAGCTGCTCGGACATAGCACGATTCGGTTGACGCTGGATACCTACAGCCATCTCACGCCCGCGCTTCATCGGGAGGCGGCGAAGACCATGGATCTTGTCCTCGCCCAAGGAAGGGGAAGAGCGAAGAAGCAAGAACCTGTCCGCTTAGAGTCGGCTCGGTGATTTACTTTTGCCGCCCCACAGGAGGTTCGTCAG
This sequence comes from Candidatus Dormiibacterota bacterium, assembly GCA_036390825.1. Taxonomy (GTDB): domain Bacteria; phylum Chloroflexota; class Dormibacteria; order CF-121; family CF-121; genus CF-13. Next base: position 84,038 of record DASWBA010000116.1, on the reverse strand, counting down.
GCCAATGGCCAGCTGGACGGCGCCGGCCACCTGGATCCAGGACGACAGCGGAAGCAATCCGCCGTCAGCTTACCCGGCACGGACCCACACATGCTGATGGCTAGACACACACCTTAAGCCTACCTATACTCCGAATTGTGGCTGAGGTAGCCTTCACTGGCGCCGTCTTGGTACTGGCGCAGGGGAAACGCGGCCAGACGTTAGTGGTCGACTACCATGCCGTCGCCTGTTGATGGAGCGTCGCCGCGGGCGTGTCCCTCGCCTGGGCCGGCCGGCGCCGGCTTGCGCCCCGACGTGACCTGGTTGCCTGGGGTACGCATCAGGACATCGTCATCATGGTCCACCACGCGCTGCAGCCCTACTTCCAGACGCATCCCCTCGCCCTCAAGTATGCGTCGCGCCTTGACGTCGGCCGATCAATCGTAGGAAGGAGGCAGTACCGATGGTAACCCGGCTCAAACGCTTCGACCCGATCATCTGGATACCGGTCGCCTTGCTCGGCGCGTTCGCCCTCGGCGTTATTGCGGTATGGCGCGGCGAGCACGTCAATGCCGCGTGGTTTGTGATCGCCGCCGTCTGCCTGTACTTGATCATGTATCGCTTTTACAGCAAGTTCATTGCCGAAAAGGTTCTGGGAATGGACGATAGCCGCGCCACTCCAGCCGAGAAACTTAACAACGGCCGTGACTTCGTGCCGCTCGACCGGCGCGTGGTGTACGGGCACCACTTCGCAGCCATCGCCGGCGCCGGTCCGCTGGTCGGACCGATCCTGGCCGCCCAGTTTGGATACCTGCCCGGGATCCTCTGGATCATGATTGGCGTCGTTCTGGCGGGCGCGGTGCAGGACATGATTATTCTCTTCGCCTCGGTCCGCCGCGACGGCAAGTCACTCGGGCAGATGGCCCGCGAGGAGATCGGACCGATCGGCGGAGCGGCGGCCTTGATCGCTGTCTTCGTGATCATGATCATCCTGATCGCGGTGCTTGCGCTGGTTTTCGTCAACGCCACCAAGAACAGTCCCTGGAGCGTCTTCGCCATCGCCTGCACTATCCCGATCGCCATCGGCCTCGGCTACTACCTGCGCAACATCCGGCCGGGGAAGGTGATCGAGGGCTCGTTGATCGCGGTCGGCCTGCTCTTCGTCGCCATCTGGCTGGGCGGGGTTATCCGCGACACATCGTTCGGCCAGGTCTTCAACCTGTCCCCCACAGCGGTGGTCTGGGCCGTGATCATCTACGGCTTCGTGGCGGCGGTGTTGCCCATATGGGTGCTCCTCGCTCCGCGCGACTACCTCAGCAGCTTCATGAAGATCGGCACCATTCTGTTGCTCGCCCTAGGGGTGCTGCTGGTGCTACCTGCCACCCAGATGCCCGCGCTGACCAAGTTCGCGTCGACCGGGTTGGGGCCGGTCTTTGCCGGCGGCGTCTTTCCTTTCGCCTTCATCTTCATCGCCTGCGGCGCGGTGTCAGGTTTCCACTCGTTGGTTGCCTCCGGCACAACCCCGAAGATGATCCGCAAGGAGAGCGACATCCGCCTCGTCGGGTACGGCGGCATGCTGATGGAGTCCTTTGTCGCCGTGATGGCAATGATCGCCGCCATCGTGCTGATCCCGGGCGAGTACTTCTCGATCACGATCCCGGCCCTGAAGACGGCGGCTAACGCGGCCAAGGTGGTCAGCGGGCTTGGCTTCCCGGTGACCGCCGATCAGCTCAACACGCTGGCCAAGAACGTCGGCGAAGTGACCATCGTCTCGCGTTCTGGCGGCGCCCCGACCTTGGCTGTGGGGATGGCCTCGATCTTTTCGAGGCTCCTGGGTGGAAGCGCCCTGATGTCGATGTGGTACCACTTCGCGATCATGTTTGAAGCGCTCTTCATCTTGACAACGATCGATGCGGGCACTCGGGTCGCTCGCTTCATGCTGCAAGACACGATCGGCAACGTCTACAAGCCGTTTGCCCGCACGTCCTGGATGCCCAGCGTGCTGATCGCGAGCGCGGTGGTCTGCCTCGGCTGGGGCTACCTGCTCTACCAGGGCGTCGTCGTCGATCCGCTCGGCGGCATCAATAGCCTGTTCCCGCTGTTTGGCACCACCAACCAGTTGCTGGCCGGCGTCGCCTTGATCGTGGCCACTACCATCCTCCTCAAGATGGGGAGGCTGCGCTACATCTGGGTGACGGCGGTGCCGGCGGCCTGGCTGCTGGTCGTTACGCTGACTGCGGCCTGGGAGAAGGCCTTTGACCCGAGCCTCAGGATCGGCTTCTTCGCCCACGCCAATGCGATCGAGTCCGGCAAGCTGACGATCGTCAACCCCGCGGCAAACATCTTCAACGACCGCCTGGACGGGACGCTGGCCATCATCCTGGGCGCCCTGGTCCTGATCGTGCTCGCCGATGCTATCTACCGCTGGGCTCGCATCCTGACCACACCGGAACGAGAGCCGGTGCGCGAGGCGCCGGTGGTCGAGTCGCAGTTGGTGGCGTAACGCGATGCGGACTTCCCTGCACGTCCTGCGCCAGCTCCTGCGCTACGCGCAGGATGTGACGGGGGAGTCCGACTACGATCGCTACCTCGAGCACCATCGGACGGCCGGCCATCCGGGAGAACCCCTTTCGAAGAAGGCATGGTTTCGGCGCTGGACGGAGGACCGATACGCGCCCGGCAGCATCAATCGCTGCTGTTAGCGAGCCAGCCATCGCCTTTGGCCCGATCCGGTAGATGCCGGCCGCAGCCGCTGGGGGGACACCTAATCGTGCTCAGTTGTCAAGAGCACCGTCAGCTCTCGAAAGGGCAGCGATCCAAAGCCCAGGGCCGCCGCGGCCCGCAGGCCAGATCGAGCACGGTTTGCCCCCACCCAACCCCCAGTTCTCCGGCGATCCGATGGAGATCGGTCACGGTCACGAAACTGAACGGATCAGCCTCTTCCGGATAGTCCGGCCCGTAAACGACACGCCAGATGTGTCGGAGCGTCGCACTACTTGGCACGGCGGTGAATAGGATGTTGAAGCTCTCGGCGGCCGTCATCCCGGTTGCGCCGAGGTCGGCGTATCCGACGGGGGTTTGACGCATCCCGATCAACAGCACCGGCGCGGTCGCCCAGGTCGACCACCTTTTCCATCGTCGCGTCGCAAGAATAACTCCGAGACGGGATCGGCCTCAGTTGCTCGTTCATCGCAGCCTGGTTGCGCCGACCACGACGGCTGCTGGATTCCGCAGCTGGTCCGGGTCCTCTCGGGGATCGTGGTGGTAGGTGACGATGTCGGCGGTTGGTGCGGTGCCGAAGAACCGGCGGGGCCAGACACTGGCTGTCGCGAGGGCGTCTGTCGCCTTGAGCCCCATCTCTGATAACAGCCTCACTTCCACGGGAATCGAACCCGTGACGTCAGTGCCGGCCAACACCGGCACACCGAGCCCGGCGGCAAGCGGCAGGAGCTCGGCGAGCCGTTCGCGGCCTTCCTGCAGGCTCTGGCGGCGGCCGGGCGGCAGGTGAGGAGCGTCCAGCAGGGCGAGCAGGGCGCCGATTGTGGGCGTCCACGCCGTTCCGCGGCGCGCCATATCCCTGACGGCGGTTTCGTCCAGCCCGAATCCGTGCTCGATCGAGTCGACACCCACGGTGATGAGCTGACGCGCGGTCGGCAGTGTCGAGTGCGCTGCCACCCGGCCGCCGGCCTTGTGCACCGCGGCGGTGAGCTGAGCGATGGAATCGATGGGGTATGTAGCCTCGGCGTCAGTTCCGGCAGCCAGGTCCGGAAAGTCAGCGATCACCTTGACCCACGTCGCGCCCCTGCCAATCTCGCCGAGGGCAGCGCTGACGAGGTCGGCCTCGCTCACCGGTAAACCGAGTATCTCCGGGAAGTAGCGGCCTGCGGGAGCCAGGAACCGGCCGGCCGCCTGAAGCATGGGCATGCCGGGTTCCCACTCAAGTTCGAGGGACACGCCTCGCGGAGAGCCGACGTCCCTGACCAAGGTGATTCCGGTCTGAGCCCACGCAATCAGGTTCGTCCGAGCGGCGCTTCTATCCAGAGGCATCGGAGCGGCCGGCCCTGCACCGATAGCAGGGTGGGCATGAGCATCAACAAGGCCGGACAGCACATACCGGCCCGGGAGCAGATCGCACCCTGGGATCGGCCGGTCATGGATTAATCCCGACGCATCGATCCACCACGAACGGGTTTCGTCTCCGAAGGGAAGCTCGACACCGTTAACTGCCCAGGCCTTCATGCGGCAACGGTAATCGATCTTCCTCGGGAGCAACTCACTTCAGCAGATCCATGAATCAGGTCTCTGCTTACTAACGCGGGCGAATGCCGCTGTCACCGGGCTGCCCGTCGTTGCGCTCTCGCTTCAGCTGCGAGAGACTCTGGTGCACCACCAGTTTCAATCCGCGCGCCGAACTCGTCCAGATGAAGGTGATCACCGAAGACGTGCTTGACGGCTACCGTGACGGCAACCGCGGCGAACTATCGCGAACGTTGGCGAACGTCGGCGGACGAAACGTGCTAGCGTGAAATACGGCGCGGACGTTGGCGAACGTCCGCGAACATTGGCGGACAGCCCGGCCGCGGGCTTGAAAACCACTAAGGTGCAAGCCTTCGGGGGTTCGAATCCCTCTCCCTCCGCCAGATAGACAATTGGGGACGTCGCCCCGGCTACGGGTTCTTGATCGCCTTGATCAGCCGCTGGGCGCGTCCGAATTCTTCCGGCGTGCGTAGCGTGGGATTGCCGAACGTGAAGCCCTGGATACCGACGGCAATATAGTCCTGCAGGATTTCGGCGGCCTGCTCGGGCGTCGCCGGCTGAAACATGACCCGCCGCTCGGGAGGCATCCGTTCCATCACGGCCTTGGCCTGGCCTTCGTTCTCGACGAGGACGACCGGGGAGCCCATGGTCCTGGTGATAGTTGCTGGATCACGCCCCTCTTCTTCGCAGTACCGGTCCAGGATTTGGCTCTTCCGTTTGATGTCGGCCAGCGGGCCGAACCAGTGAGACATGTCCGCGTGGCGCGCGACCAGGCGCAGGGTGCGCTTCTCGCCGCCGCCCCCGACCAGGATCTGCGGACCACCGGCTTGCAACGGCCGGGGGTTGTTGAGCGCACGGTCGATCCGGTAGTGCGTGCCGGCGAACGATGGCCGCTCCTGCGTGAACATCAACTTCAAGATGGTAAGCGCCTCGTCGAGCCGATCCATGCGCTCCGGGATGGGCGGAAATTCGAAGCCATACCCGATGTGCTCGGAGTCATTCCAGGCGGCGCCGATGCCACAGACCGCGCGCCCCTTTGAAAGAACGTCGAGGGTCGTTACCATTTTGGCCACGAGCGCCGGGTTGCGATAGGTCACCCCCGTCACGAGGGTGGCCAGCCGCACATTGCTGGTCTCGCGCGCGAGAGCCCCGAGCGTCGTATAGGCCTCGAGCATGGGCTCCTCCTCGGCGCCGATGCCGGTGATCTGGTAGAAGTGGTCCATCACGGTCACGAGCTCGAAGCCGGCCGATTCCGCGGAGCGTGCGAGTCCAGCCACGTGATCGAATAGCTGCTCCGTGGGCACATCCGGAAACGTGAAGCTGGGCATGTGATAACCGAAGAAAGGCATACCCACCATGATGGCAGCCAACCGCTGCCGAGCAGAATTTTGTACTAGAGATTGACGGCGTGGAAGGTGTCGCAGTCGGCCGGGCTTCCCTGCTTGTAGCCGGTCGCGAACCACTTCTGGCGCTGGGCCGCCGACCCATGGGTCCAGGTTTCCGGATGGACCTGGCCCTGCGTCTTCTGCTGGATCCGGTCGTCGCCAACGGCGGCGGCCGCGTCCAACGCTTGCGCGATTTGATCACTCGTCAGCGGTTCGAGGAACCCGGTGGCCGACGCGTGGTTCGCCCACACGCCGGCGAAACAGTCGGCCTGCAGCTCCGTGCGCACGGAGCTGCCAGTGGCACCCTGCTGGCCCGAACCCGATGACAGCTGCCCGGCCAGGTCCTGGATGTGGTGCCCATATTCGTGCGCCACGACATAACCCTCGGCCAGTGATCCGCCGCGGGCGCCGAACTTCGATTGCAGATCCTGGAAGAACCCGAGGTCGATGTACACCCGCTCATCGGGTGGGCAATAGAACGGGCCGACCTGGGAGGACGCGATCCCGCAGCCCGTGGATAGCTGGTCACTGAAGATCACCGTTTTCGCCGGACGGTACTGTTGCCCAGCCTGAGTCAGCTCGTCGCTCCAGTACTTCTGGATGCTGTTGACGTAGCCGACGATTCGGCACTCCTCCCGCTGGTTCGCGTCGGCGCCGGTATTGCACTGTTGTAGCGTGCTCGTCTGCGGCGGCGGCCCCGAATTCGGATCCTGGCTGCCCAGCAGGCTCGTGAGATTGCCTCCCATGAGCAGGTAGACGACCAACAGCACGACCGTGCCGATGCCACCTCCACCAATCGCGAGGCCTCGGCCACCGATGCGGCTTCCGCGGGCATCCTCGACCTGGCTCGGATCAAGCGGCGCCCTGGGATCGAACGACACAATGAGACATTATCACAAATCTTGATAATGTGGCTGTGGAGTTGGCCCCCGGGTCGCGGCGTTTAGCTGGTGGGGATGAGGAGATCGCGGATCTTGAAGGTTCCCGACTCGTGGGACGCCAGGGTTGGCTGCCAGGATGGATCGTTGGTGAGATACGACTCGGGGTCGGTGCGAATGATGCCGACCAGGACCTCGGCGACGATGCGGCCGCCGACCTCGCCCAGGTGGTCGCCTCCACGGCGGACCGCCGCCTCGCGAAGGATGTACAGCCAGAGCGGCGTTTCGTCCTGCCAACCGTCGAGGGCGAGCTCCTGGCGGCTCAGCGCTCTGGTGCCAATGGCACCGGCAACCGCTTCGCCGGACGGCAGGCCGGTTCCCATTCCGCGCTGCAGGTCACGCGCGGCAAGCGACCGATAGGCGCTGACTTCGACGGTGCCGGTGATCGATTCCGGAAGTCGAATGAGTGAAGTTGGCAGCTGGCCATCGATCGGCTTGGCACGTTGTGCCGGCGGGCGGCCCGGCACATCGAACAGCAGCGCCCAATCGATCACATGTTCCGGCGCGAGTGGCCGGAAACCAGCCAAATCGGGGAAGACGGGGAAGCGCTCACCACCCGGCCGGAGTTGGTAGTCGCCTTTGATCTGCGAGTGACCGTAGCGATACGCGGCGTCCGCGAACTCGACCGGGATGAACGGATCGCCCGTGAGGTGATAAAAGCGAAGTCCATCCTCAAGGACACTCCTCGTCATCGCGCTGCCGACCAGGTTGGGGAGGAAATCATTGAGGATGACCCACTGGTAGTGCCAGATCAGCGCCCGCCGAGCATCGTCGAACAGTTCGGACTCTGGAACGCCTTCGGCCCTCAGCTGATCAACCAGGCGGTTATGCGCCTGGATGAATGCCACCTGGAGACCCGTCATGAAGCCGTGCACATCGTTTCGCGGGTCGCCGATGAGTGCCATGCCCTGCTGGTTGCGAGGTAGATCGCGACCGCCGACGCCAAGCAGCAATTTGGCTGGATCTGTTTGATCGAAGAGGTAGGGCGCGCCGACCGGGCCGGCGCCGTAAAGGGCTTCGAGATTCGCGCGTGGCGTGCGAGCGTTGCGCAGTGTATTGATGTCGCCGTGCACCCGTAACGGCGAACGATCGGCAGTCAGGTCGTGCGCGACGTACTGGCCGAAGAAGGGCTGACCGGCTTCGATGTGACTCTCGGTGTCACAGGCCCCGCCATCGCAGAGACTGCCTTCGATCCCAAGCGCGAGCAGCCGATCGTCATCGAACAGGACTGCCGGCAGGTCGGGAAACATGCGTCCATAACGGCCGCCCTGGGCGAGGGCAGCATCGACGCTGCGCCCGGGTGCCAGGCACAGATCTTGTTCCGAATGGGCTCCGCGAGGCCGGGAGACCGTTTGCTTCACGTCCGACTCATACCAGCTAACCTGGCGAATCTCAAATCCAATCTCAGGTTGCGGTGTCAGGGTTGGGCGGCGACATTTTGCAGACGAACCTCGCCGTGCGCGATGAGCCGACCGGTCTCGTCGGTGATATCGACCCGCCATAGTTGTTGGGTGCGGCCCTGGTAGAGGGCGGTCGCTTGGACGAGCACATGCCCGGCGGTGAGGGATCGGAAGTAGTGCGTCGTATTGCTGAGACCAACGGCCACCTCGCCCCGTCCGCGCACGGCGGTGCTCGCGCCGACGCTCGCGGCGCTCTCCACCGCAGTCGAGTACACACCGCCATGCACGATCCCCCATGGGGTGAGATGCTCCGGCCCCAGCTCCAGGTAGCCGGTCACCCGGGAGTCGGTGATCTCGTCGATGATGAGACCGGCGGCGCGGACGAAGGCGCTGGCATCTTCAAGGGAGCTCGCGTTGAGACGGGGGCCACCGCTCGATGTAGTCGGATTGGTCGTCATTTCGGTCATGGGAGCAAGGATAGCCGCGATCGGGTTTACGTCGTCTATCCTCGTATCGCGAATGGGTTCACATGACGAGAGTTGAGATCCAGGATGATCAACTGGTCGCCCGGGTTCAGGGCCTCGACCAGGTGCTCGCGCTAAGGAGTGAGCTGAGTATTCCTCTCGCCCACGTGAAAGGTGCTGCCGTGAGCCCGCCCGAGGTGCGCCGACGGTGGGGCAACCCACTGCGCGCGCATGTGCCTGGAACCGATGTGCCCTACGTCGTGATGGCCGGTAGCTTCTTGTTTCTCGACGGAGAACATGCCTTCTGGGACGTGCATGATCCTGATCGAACTGTAATCATCGAGCTCGACCACGAACGATTCGCAAAGTTGGTGCTCGAGGTGTCCGATCCAGAGTCCACGGCTGCCGCCATCAATGCGGCAGTCGCCAGGAGATCCTAGCCATCGCCGTGGGAAAGGATTTCGTCGATCGGCTGAAGGCGGGCGAAATCCTGATCGCCGACGGAGCTACTGCCACCAACTATCAGCAGATGGGAATGGCGATCGGTGTGGCGCCCGAAGAGTGGATCTTCGACCAGCCCGAGAAGGTCCGCGGTCTCCACCGAGCCTTCATCGAGTCGGGTTCCGACATCATCCTGACCGATACCTTCGGGGCGACCTCACCGCGCTTACGCGAATCGCGTTACGCCGGTCGCACGACGGACCTGAATCATGCCGCCGTGGCACTGGCCCGCGAGGCGGCCTTGGCCAGGCCCGGCGTATTGGTGGCCGGGTCGATGGGCCCGACCGGGCTGCTAATGGAACCGTTGGGCGAGTTGACGCCGGCGGCAGCCGCCGATGCCTACGCCGAGCAAGCCGCCGCGCTCGGCGAGGCGGGGGTTGACCTGCTTCTCCTGGAAACGTTCTTTGCGCTCGACGAAGCCCTTGCCGCGATCGAAGGGGTGCGGCGCGCCACAGCCCTACCGATGGTTGTCACCTTCAGCTTCGATCGGGGAACCCGCACCATGATGGGTCTCAGTCCGACCCGAGTCATGGAGGCGATCGCCCCGCTCGAGGTCGCGGCGATCGGCGCCAATTGCGGTCGATCGCTGGAGGACATGGAGCAGGTTGTCCACGAGCTCGCTGGGCTCAAGGCAGGCATTCCGCTCTGGATCAAGCCGAATGCGGGTTTGCCGCGCATGGTTGGCGAGATCGCCCGCTACGACACCACCCCAGCTGAGATGGCCGTGTTTGCCCAGCGCTTCGTCGACGCCGGGGCGCAGGTGGTCGGAGGCTGCTGCGGCAGTTCTCCCGAACACGTCCGGGCAATTGCTGCCTCGGTGCATGATCGCCGCGACGTCGCTGGGCACCGTCGTTAGAGTGTCTTCTGGGCCTCGACCGCTTCCATCAGCAGGATGGCGCCCCGGCCGCCGTCGACGGCCGCCATGGCACTGCATTGCACCCGGCAACGGAAGCGCTGGCCGCGGCGGTTGGTGGAGTTGACCGTCACCTCGCGAAAGCCGCTGGCACTCTTGATCGCCTCACTGATTGGGGCTACCAACTCGCCGACCGGCAACCCGATATCGAGGGACAGCAGCGGCTGGCCGATCGTTTCACTGGCGCGCACGCCCCAGAGTTCCTCCGACTGCGGGTTCCAGAGCTGAACGCGGAGGTCTTTGTCGAGGACGGCCACGCCCGTCTTGACGTTGGCCAGGACGTCTTCCATGAAGACATTGATGTGGTCCAACTGCGTTCCGCGCTGCTGCATTTCGGTGTTGATCGTCTCCAGCTCGGTGTTCGTCGACTCGAGCTCCTCATTCATGGTCTCGAGTTCCTCGTTGCTCGACTGCAACTCCTCGTTGGTCGTCTCCAGTTCCTCCACGGTCGACTGCAGCTCCTCGTTGGTCGTCTCCAGCTCCTCATTGGTAGCCTGCAACTCCTCGGACGTCGTTTCGAGCTCCTGCTTGGAGCGCTCCAACTCACGATGGACGCGGTTGTAGCTCGTGACGTCGGTAAACGCAATGCTGGCCCCCAGCACACTGCCATCCTTATCGATCAGCTGCACCACATTGAGATCGAAATACTGGGCTTCACCGTTCGCTGGTCTTCGTTCGACGTCGCGGGCCTCCACCGGGCGCCGGTCGCGATAGGCCTGCTCGATCAGCGAGCGCAATTCGATCGGACGGTACGAGACTTCGAGATCCTGCAGCGGCCGTCCGACGTCCGCGGGAACGAGGCCGAAGACGGAACGCGCGCGCTCGTTGACGGCGATCACGATGCCGCCGGGATCAACCACGATTTGGGCGACCGGCAATGCATCGACCATGAGCTCACGAAGACGGCCATGTCGCGGCGACTGGTTGGCAGGGTCGAAGGTGGTCGCCTGGACGGCCGCGGCCCGCTGTTCCCGTGCCCCCGGCCGGGGGATCTTCGTGAAGATCCGCTGCTTCAAGTCGACCGGGACGAAGAGCGTGTCACGCCGGAGGAGCATCTCGGCCTTTCCCAGGAACAGGTAGCCCTTTTCAGTCAAGGCGTAATGCAGGCGGGCCAGGATCCTTGCCTGCGCCTCCGGCTCGAAATACATCAGGGTGTTGCGGCAGACCAGCAGATCGATGCGCGAGATCGGCGCGTCCTGCACCAGGTCGTGGCGCCCGAAAATGATCGACCGCCGTAGCTCGCTCCGAAGGACATAGTGGTCGTCGCCTTCGCGCTCGAAGTATTTTTCCCGCAGGTTGGCGGCGACCTCCTCCAGGTCCTTCTCGGTTGCCCTGCCCTGGCGCGCGTGGGTCAGCGCGTCTTCATCGACGTCAGTCGCGTAAATCTTCGCCCGCTCGCGGTATTCGGACGAGCCGAGCACCTCGGAGAGAAGCATGGCGACGCTGTACGCTTCCTCGCCGGACGCGACCCCAGCACTCCACACCCTGATTGGTTCGTACGGGGCTTTGGCGTCAATGATCTTGGGCAGGATCTCCGCTCGCAGATAGTCCCACGCTTCGGCATCTCGAAAGTAGCTGGTGACGTTGATCAGGATGGTGTTGAACAAGGCGGCGAATTCGTCGGGATTCGCCTGCAGGTAGTCGAGGTACGCCCCATGATCATTGACCCCGACGTGCGTCATCCGCTTTGCGATGCGGCGTAAGAGCGTATTTCGCTTGTAACCGCTGAAATCGAAGCCGCGCGTTTCGCGGAGGTACTGCAGCAAACGCTCGAAGTCGGGGCCCTCCGGCTCGTCGGTCACGTGGCCATCTCTTTCATCACCAGTGTCACGAGGGCCGGCGCGATTTCGTCGAGCGGAAGGATGAAATCGGCATTGCCCGACCGGATCGCCGCCCCTGGCATGCCGCTGAACTCCGCCGAGGCCTGGTCCTGGGCGACGACCGTCCCGCCCATCTTCTTGATCGCGCCGATGCCCATCGAGCCGTCGCTGCCGGTCCCGGTGAGCACCACCGCAATCGCCCGCTTCTTGTAGCTGGCGGCCACCGACTCGAACAGCAGATCGGCGCTCGGCCGCACGAAATGGACCAGCTCCGAGTAGGAGAGGGAGAGGGTGCCATCGGGATTAACCAGCAGGTGGCGATCGGGGGGCGCGATGTAGGCCGTGCCCGGGCGGATGTGATCACCTTCGGCGGCCTGCACCACGTCGAGCGGCGTCCGCCGTCGAAGAATGTCGGCCATCAGGCTCCGGTGCCGGGGATCGAGGTGCTGCACGACGACGATCGCGGCCGGGAAGTCAGCAGGCAGACTTCCCAGGATCTCACTCAGCGCGGCAATGCCACCCGCTGACGATGCCAGGGCGACCACGTCAAAGGCCGCATCGGTAAACGGCCGGGCCTTCAGCGGTAGCTCAACCTCATCCGGCTCGGGTGACGGTCGCCCCTGATGCAACAAAGCTCCCCTCCTGACCCATGCTACAACTGGGTCAGTTGAGCGTAGTATCGCGTTGATGGCCCGCCTGAGCGTTTCACGCCAATCTGTCGTCGAGCTCTATCTGCTCCCCGGGGAAGTCCCCGAGACGCGCGACCTCGAAGACGCTCGCCAATGGGTCAGCATCTATCGTGAGCTGGTCTCATTCTCGGAGCGAACACTGAGCCGGCTTCGCAACGGGGTTGGCGATGTGGACGAGCGGGTCATGGAGACCCACCTGCGCCGGTTGCGGTCGCGGCTCGAGTTCTGGGAGCGCCGGCTGTGGGACCTCGCCGGTCTCGACCTCGATGTGCGACGCCGGGTCCTCAGCTATGCCGGAAAACGCATCACGCTCACCCGTCGCGAGGCGGAGTTGCTCGCCTTCCTGGCAAGGCGGCCGGGGCAGTTCTACTCGGCTTCGCAGCTCGTCAGCCTTGCCTGGTCCGCGCCCGACCTGGCACCAGAGCAACTTCGTACCTACATCGTCCGCCTGCGACGCCACCTTGCGACCAGCGGCGTTCCCGCCCATCTGGTCAGTGAGCCTCGCCGCGGCTACGGGCTGGTCTTCACCATATGAGCGCGCTTCCGCAGCGGGCCCCAAAGATCATCCGGTTTCCCGCGCGTGGTAAGGCGGGGGCCAACGATGAGGCCGCGGCGATGGCGCTCACGGTTCGTGGACACCTGTCCTTGTTGCAGGGCTACGCGGACATCATGGAGGGCGTCTCTCCGGAACTCCGGGCGATGATCCTGCGGGTGATGGCGGGAAAAGCTCGTGAGCTCGGCACCATGCTCCAGCCCTTCGGGGAAACGGCCCGGCCACCGATCACCGAATACCGGGAGGTGCGCGAGCGGACCCGGCAGTTGATGACGGACTACCGTCTCCTGCTCGAGCGCCTCCACGACACCGTGGCCGAAGCGCACGAGCACCTCGAGGACGCTGGAAAGAACCTGATCCAGCCCTAGCCGCCATGGTCGAGCTGCGCGTGCTCGACGGCCCCAACCTCTACTTCACGCGCCCCGCGATCAAACTCACGCTCGACGTGTCCCCGTGGCTGGCACTGCCCCAGGCCAGGGTCGAGCAGCTGACCCGGCGGACCGCCTTTACCCCCTCGGCGACCGGCGGCCAGCCGGGGAGCGACCAGCGGCGCCGTTACGTTGCCCGTTTCGCGGTCCACCTGACGCGCACCCTGGCCGACGCCAGCGGCACGCATCTCGCCGTCCGCGGAAGACCCGGCCCTGCACCCGAGCAGATCGTGATCGCCTTTCCCTGGCGCCGGCGGGGAGCCGCTGAGGCCTTCGCGCGCGAGCTGGCGCCCTTGTTGACCGTCGGGCTCGACGGGCGACGGTCGATGGATCGCGCAATCGCGGCGGCGGCGCAACGCCTGGAGACCGTGCCACCTGGGGCTGCCCCGACCACGCTGAGCCCGACGATCCCGGTGATCGCGGTGACCGGCACCAACGGAAAGACGACGACCGTGCGCTTGATCGCGCACCTGGCACGGGCGGCCGGCCACACTGTCGCCTACACCACCACCGACGGGGTCTATCGCGATCAGCAGCTGGTCGAGGAGGGCGATTATTCAGGTTTCAGCGGCGCGGCCAAGGCGCTGGCGCAGCCGGGGATCGACTTCGCCGTGCTCGAGACCGCGCGCGGCGGCATCCTGCTGCGCGGCATCGGCACCGATCACAACGATGTCGCGGTGGTGACCAACGTGACCGAGGACCACCTCGACCAGTACGGGATCCGGACCATCGACCAGCTGGCGGAGGTCAAGGGCACCATCACCCGGATCACTCGCCCGGACGGTTGGGATGTGCTCAACGCCGACGATCCTCGCGTCCTGGCGATGCGGCGTCTTGCGACTGGACGTCCATGGCTGTTCTCGCTCGATGCCGACCATCCGGCGATCCGCACCACACTGGCCGAGGGCGGGCGCGCCATCTCGGTTCTCGATCGCATGCTGGTGGTGATGTCGTCACGCCGGCAGGTTCACCATCTGATCCCCCTCGAGGACATCCCGGTGGCGCTGGCCGGCATCTCCAGCCCCTACCTCCGCAACGCGATGGCGGCGGCGGCCGCTGCCCTGGGAGCGGGCGTCTCCGAAGAGGCGGTCGCCCAAGGGTTGCGGTCGTTCGTGCTCGACCCGGACAGCAACCCCGGCCGGGCCAACCTCTTCGAGCTCGACGGCCGGGTGGTCGTCATCGATTACGCCCACAACGAGGACGGCATGCGCGGCCTGGTCGAGATCTGCCAGGGTCTTCGATCCGGGTCAGCCCGGATCTTCCTCGCGTTCGGCACCGCTGGAGATCGAACCAACGCCATCCTGCACCGGCTCGCCTACACGGCCGCGCGGGGCGCCGACCGGCCCGCCATCGCGGAACTGCACCGCTATCTGCGCGGGCGTGATCCGAAGGATCTCGTCGAACGGCTGCAGGCCGGCCTCGAAGACGGTGGCAAGGAGGCGGCGCCGGTTTTTCCCAACGAGGTCGCGGCGCTGACGTGGATGCTCGAGGAGTCGGCGCCCATGGAGGTGGTGGCCATCACGGCCCTGGCTCAGCGTTCCGAGATCTTCGAGCTGTTGCGATCGCGCGGTGGGGCGGCCGTGGGACCGACGCGTCTACGCGAACTGGTCCAGCGAGCTCGGCGTTAGTTCCCCGGCGAAACCGGGAGGGCGCGGCGCGCCTCGAGGTCCCGCCAGGTATCGGCGGGTTTGTCGACGCAGAGGAGGACGACGTCGCCCGGCCGGGCCCGGCTCAGCGCCGCGTCGATGGCGGGGCGCTCGTCGATGACGATTTCGGCCGATTGCACGCGGCTGTCCGGGGTCGCCTTGACGCCCTCCATCACGTGGCGCGCGATGTCGCCCCGCTGACGGCCGCGCGGGTTGGCGTCCTCGCGAACGATCAGGATGTCGAAGATGCGGGCGGCGACCCGACCCAGCTCACGCATGTCCTCGTCGCGTCGATCGCCGGGCGTGGCGATGACGGCGATCCGGCGCCCAGGCTCTGGCCCTGGTGCATTGACGCCGGGAGCCGTGAGCCGCTCGACGAAGTCACCCGCCATTTGCAGGCCGGCGGGGTTGTGCGCGTAATCGACGATCACCTTGACCCCGTGAAGCTCAAACATGTTGAGGCGGCCGGGGGCTTCGTGGAAAGACGGATGGAAGCTACGCAAACCCTGACGGATGTCGTGGAGGTGGGCCCCGGCGGCGTGGGCCGCGGCCGCCGCCGCCAGCGCGTTCTGAACGTTGGCGCGGGCCCGACCCTCGAAGGTCGCCGGCACCAGATGGACCCAGGCGATCTGCGTGCTGCGCCGCCCCTCGCGGAGCACCATCATCTCGCCGCCTCCGGGCTGCGTTTCGATGACAAATGCCTTCCGGCCGCGCCGTACCCAGCGGTCGACGAGCGGATTGTCGTCGCGCATGGAAAAAAAGATGACCGAGCCGCTGCAGTGGCTGCGCATCTCGGCCACCAGCTCGTCGTCCGCGTTGAGGACGGCGGTGCCGCTGCGGGGAACCGCCTCGACCACGACCCGCTTGATCGCGGCCAGCTGGCGCAACGAATGGACCTCTTTCAAGCCGAGGTGATCGCCGGTCACGTTGAGCACGACGGCGACGTCGTTGGCGCTGTAGCCGAGGCCCTCGCGAAGGATGCCGCCGCGCGCCACCTCGAAGACGGCGAAGTCGACCCGGGGATTCTGGAGCACCATGCGCGCCGATCGCGGGCCGCTCGCGTCCGACTGCTTGACCAGGCGGCCATCGATGTAGATGCCATCGGTGGTCGTCATCCCGACCTTATGCCCGAGCCCCTTCACGATGTGGGCGATCATGCGGGCGGTCGTCGTCTTGCCGTTGGAGCCGGTGACCGCAATGATGGGGATGCGCGCCGGTGTGCCCTGGGGGAAGAGCATGTCGATCACCGCCTTGGCGACGTACTGCGGCTCGCCCTCGGTCGGGTTGGTGTGCATGCGGAATCCGGGCGCCGCATTGACTTCGACGATGGCGCCACCCGTTTCACGCACCGGCTGGGAGATGTCCGGCGTGAGGAAGTCGATACCCGCCACGTCCAGGCCGACCACACGGGCGGCCTCCTCCGCGATCTCGACGTTGTCGTGGTCCGCCTCGAAGGTGCGATCGATCGAGATGCCGCCGGTGGACATGTTGGCTGTCGCCGCCAGCTTGACCACGGCATCCTTGGGCGGCACCTGGTCGAGGGCGAATCCCTGTTTCGTAACGAGCTCTTCGGCCGCCTCGTCGACCTTGATGCGGGTCAGGACCTTTTCGTGACCGATGCCACGCCGTGGATCCTTGTTGGTGATCTCGACCAGTTCGAGGACCGTGTGCTGGCCGTCGCCGACCACGTGTGCGGGAACGCGCTCCGCCACTGCCACCATGTGACCGTCGACAACGAGCACCCGGTAGTCGTTGCCGTGGATGAAGCTCTCTACCACGACCACCCCGCTGCGTGTCTGGCGAAGGGCGCGTTCGAAACCGCGCTGCACATCCTCCTCGTTGCGCAGGTCGAGTCCAACGCCACGCCCATGGTTGCCGTCCAGTGGCTTGGTGACGACCGGATACCCGATGCGCACGGCCGCGGCGACCGCCTCGTCGGCGGAGCGCACCATCTCGCTCCTCGGCACCGGCAGGCCGGCGGAGGCCAGCAACGACGTCGTCAGCTTCTTGTCGCCGGCGATGTCGACGCCGAGCGCCGAGGTGCGTGAGGTCATGGTGGCGCGGATCCGCTGCTGATATTTGCCCTGGCCGAGCTGGACGAAGGACTGCTCGTTGAGCCGGATGTAGGGAATGTCGCGACGCGCGGCTTCGTCGAGGATGGCCTGCGTCGAGGGTCCAAAGGCGGCGCGGTCGGCCAGCAGGACCAGGCTCTCCAGCTCGCCGACGAAGTCGAAAGTGGGATTGGCCTGGACGAGGTGGTTGATCAGGCGGACGGCGAGCTTGCCGGCAGCCAGCCCGACCTGCTCCTCGTTGTAGCCGTACACCACGTTGTAGGTGCCCGGGGTTCCGGCGCGGCGCGTCTTGCCGCGGGTCGTGGTAGCGCCCGTCTCCCGCTGGAGTTCGAGGGCGACGTGCTCGGCCACGTGACCCATCCAGGTGCCCTCGCGGAGCCGCTCGATGAATCCGCCGGGGCGGTGGAGCGAGCACCCGTGATCGTGCAACCCGGGCAGTAGGTCGATCAGCGCGTCGGTGAAGGCCGGCAGCGTGTTCGATGGCCAGTGCTCGAGCGAGCCAAGATCGACGAGCAGGCGGATGGTCGGCTCATAGGACCAGAAGTTGGGCCCACGCAGCACCTGGCTTTCGAGAATCTTCAGCTCGGGCTTGGCCGGCGGCTTGTTGGCGACAGGCTCGTGCTTGGCGTCCTCGTCGCGCTCGACTCGCGTGTCCGTGCGCGCGTCGCTCACTCTGAGGCCTTTCGTTCCTCTTGGCGCCGGCGGCGTCGCTCCAACGCCCGATCGTTGGCGCCCTCGGCGGCGCTTTGACGCACCATCTTGGCGACGCGGCCCTGCGCCAGCTGGGCGATGCGCTCGTTGCGAGCGTTGTCACGTGGGAGCACGCGCCGCGCGCGCAGATCGAATTGGTAGCCCGAGGGCAGCGAATGGAGCCGCGCGTTGGACACCATGATCGGCTTGTGGCCGCTGGTCTGGAAAGCGTCGGTGATGACATCGGAGCCGTCGACGATGGTCACGGCGCCGCGTCCGATGACCTCGAGGATGTCATGGGCGTCGATGACAGCCGCGGTGTCCTCGTCGAGCCCGAGGCCGATCAGCGAGGGCGATTGCGCGACCACCGCGAGCAGGCGGCCGAGGCGCGTCCGCTGCTCGAAGTGCTGATCGACGACGACGTTGACGAGCAACCCGAGGCCGACGGAAACGTGCGCCATGCGATTCTTTGGCGTGGCGCCGGAGCTGCCGAAGGCCATCATGTGGGTGGCGACGGCGCTGGCACCCGCGGAGGTTCCGGCCACGACGATCCCCCGGCCGTGCGCCTCGAGGATTGCACTGCCGAGCTTGGTGCCACCGATTACCGACGAGAGGCGAAGCTGGTTGCCGCCCGTCATAAAGATCCCGGTAACGCCTTTGAGCGCGTCGACGGTCGCCGGATCATTCGCCTCTTCGCGCGTCTCGGGCCGAAGCCCGGTCACCTTCGAGACCCCCAGCCTCGAGAAGATGTGCCGGTAGAGGTCGGTCGCCGCCTCACCCAGCGAGGAGGCGGTGCTGATCACGGCAATCTGCGCCTGGTCGCCTCCGGCGAGCTCGACGAAGCGAGACAGGATGACACGCTCGCCGAGTTTGTCCTCTGCGCCCCCGATCACCATGACCGACCCCACCGGCCCGCCATCCGCGGTCGGTGCAAGCCGAACTGGGGTGGAAGGGTCCGACATGTGTCGACAGTGTACCGGCGTTCGTATTGCGCCGCTTCGGTGCATTTTTGCGTTGCGTGATGCGATTGAGCGTAGAGCTATACTAAATACAGCCATTCGATATATCACCTTTTACATCCATGATCAAGCTAGGGTCATCGTCGCCGACGCCTGAGCGCCCCTATCCCGACCGTCAGGCGGCCGAGCTGCTGCCGCACGTGCTCGAGGCGCTGCCGGTCGGCATTGGGCTCTTCGAACTCCGCGGCGATGAATTCACCTTCCGCTACGGGAACCGCGAGTTCGCCCACGTGCTCGGTCTGGAACGAACCCCCGCGGAGGGAGTTAGGCTGGATGAGATCTTCTATCGGGGTGAGCACGATGCCATCGTGGAGCTCTTCCAGATGGTCCGCTTCAGTGGCGAGCCGCAAAGCTACTTTTCGGCCGAGGGCGACCGAGGCACGACCAACCAGATCTGGAATATCGATGCCTACCCGGTCCTGGATGGCGGTGCGATGAGCCACGTTATGGTCCTCGCCGAGCAGTCGCGGGAGAAGCTGGAAGCAAGGCATCGTCATCAACAGGAAGCGGACCGGCTGCGGCAGAAAGCCGAGCATCTCGCCGAGCTGGAAAAGGCGAAGTCGGAGTTCCTGCGCCTCGCGTCTCACGAGCTTCGCGGACCGGCCGCGACACTGACCGGCTACCTCTCCATGATCGGAGACGAGTCCCTCGGCCCGGTCCCGCAGAAGTTGCGTCCCGTGGTGCCGGTGCTGCAGGCGAAGGCGCGTCAGATCAGTCTGCTCGCCAACGAGATGGTGGAGGCGGCGCGGCTCGAGGATCGGCCCCTTCAGCTCGAGCGCAAGCGGATCGATCTGCGCGAGCTGGTGCGTCGGACGCTGCAGATGGCGGGCACAACGGCCACGCCAAAGCACCGGCTTCGGTTCGACGACACCGTCGGTCGCGAGCTCTGGGTGATGGGTGACCTGATGCGCCTTGAGATCGTCGTCAACAACCTGGTCGACAACGCGATCAAGTACTCGCCACGCGGAGGTGATGTCATCACGGCACTATCGACCGACGGCGGGCTTGCCCTGGTGAAGGTAAGCGACACGGGGATTGGGATCGCCGCCGAGGGAATGAGCCGGCTGTTCGTTCGCTTCAGCCGTCTCGGCCAGCTGGCCGACGTGCCCGGCACTGGGCTCGGGCTCTACCTCGCGCGCGAACTTGCCCGCCTGCACGGCGGCGATATCAGCGTCGTCTCTACACCGGGTCTGGGGAGCGAGTTCACATTAAGCCTCCCGCTCGAAGCCAGAAGCAGCCCGCGGACCAGTTGACGCTCGGCGGCCTGCGGGATCAGGCCGCCGGCTGTCGGGCCTGCGATCTGTACAAGAACAGCACCCAGACGGTCTTCGGCGAAGGCGCCGAGCATGCGCGGGTGATGTTCGTGGGGGAGCAGCCCGGCGACCGCGAGGATCGGGAGGGCAAGCCCTTCGTCGGACCTGCCGGCCGCGTATTGGATGATGCGTTGGAGGCGGCCGGCATCAACCGACGCGGGGTGTACGTCACGAACGCCGTCAAGCACTTCAAGTGGAAGCCCCAGGGCAAGCGGCGTCTGCATCAAAGACCGAATGCCGCGGAGATCAATGCCTGCCGGCCCTGGTTGGACGGCGAGATCGCCGTAGTCAAGCCGGAGTTCCTCGTGCTGCTCGGAGCGACCGCCGCCCAGGCGCTCCTCGGGCGCGACTTTCGGGTGACCCGGCAGCGAGGGCAATTCATCGAGTGGCCCGGTCTACCAACGATGATGGCGACCGTTCACCCTTCCTCGATCCTGCGTGCGCCCGACGACGAAACGCGCGAACTCGAGATGCGCGCCTTCGTCCGGGATCTGACCGCCGTCGCGCAGTGGTTGCGGCCTTAGCTCAGCGCCAGAGCATCCGCCACAGGCCGGCGCGGCCGAGCGCCCGGCCAACGATCTTGTTCTTGGCGCGGCGCGCGATCCGGCGCGGATCACCCGAGGCGAGCGTCGAGACGTCGTTCGCCAGACGGGCGGCCGCATACATCTGCGAGACCAGCCCGCGGCGTCTCACTCGAAGACCTGGCCGATGAGACTTTTGGCGTCTCGCGCAAGCTCGCCTCGCTCGGCTTCATAAGCTTCGATCACCTGGAGCAACTGTTGCGCCTTTTCGGGCTCGCGGAGTCCCAGCACCAGGCCGAGCGAGAGCCAGTAGTCGGCGGTTTCGAGCAGGTTCGAGTGCATATGGTCGGGGGTTTCGTCCAGTACCTCGCTCATCGAGCTGATCAGCGCCCGACCGTAACGTTCCCATTGCGGCTCGACAGAAGCTTTCATGGAAACAGGGTAAACTGGCTACCGCCTCCGCGGGGAGGTGGCAGAGTGGTCGAATGCGAGCGCCTGCTAAGCGCTTGAGCGGGTGTTTCCGCTCCCCGGGTTCGAATCCCGGCCTTCCCGCCAATTTGACATCAGCGCAGATTTCTCAAGCGCACCGCGCCCCAGGCGATATAGCCGATCCCTCCGCCGAGGAATAGGAGACCCATCCAGATCGGCAAATTGACGGCCCGGTATGGACTCCACAGGGGTTCGTTGATTCCTTCGTGTTCGCGGATGATGAATCCCAGCACAACACCAACGATTCCGGGGACGCACATCAGCAGCCCGATGGTGATCGCTAGCTTTCCAGCTCGCGCCTTCAGCCAGGCCGGCCGTTCTGCCACGGAGAACATAACGGCGATCGGCGACGAACCTGCTTTGGCGACTCTAGCCAGCGACGTAAGAGAGTAGCGTCTGCGCGTCTTTGATGGCGTGTCCCTCCATGTCGTTATTGAAATACACGAAGACATCGAGCTTCTGGCTGCGCCATTCGAGTACACGCTCTGCCCACGGCCGGAGAGCTCGCTCGCCGTAGCCGAGGCCGTTTGCGGGCAGATGCATCCTTAAATATGTGAAGTCGCTCGTGATCTCGAACGACTTCGGCATCCTCGGGTGGTCGGGAATACAGAGGGCGATGCGATGCGCCCGCAGCACGTCGAACACGGCCGGCACGAGCCAGGAGTCATGCCGGAACTCGAGTGTGAATCGGAGGTCCGCCGGCAGCATGTCGACGAAATGCTCGAGGCGCTGTAAGTCCAGATGGAAGTTTGCCTGGAGCTGAAAGAGGATCGGGCCAAGCCTGTCGCTGAGGCCGCGAGCCGCGTCGACGACAAGGTCGATTGACGTCGACTCGACCACCAGCCGCTTGATATGCGTGATGTAGCGGCTGCCCTTGACGGCAAATAGGAAGCCGGGCGGCGCCTGCGCACCCCAGGCGATGAACCGCTCCTGTGTCGGCTGACGATAGAAGGAGTTATTGAGCTCGACTGTGTTGAAATGCTGCGCGTAGAAGGCAAAGTGGTCTCGCGCCGGTAGCTTCTCCGGATAGAACAGCCTTTTCCAGTGCGGGTACGACCAGCCCGAACAGCCGATGCGGATATAGCCTGCCACTCACGATCATTCTCGGGAAGATCGTTGCCGTTGGGCTGTGCGCCAGTAATCGTATGTCGGTGGAATTGCCAGCACCCGGCCGTCATCTGACCGCGCCAGTTTCCATCCACCTTCGTGCACCATCCAATGATGCCGATGACAGAGCAGAAGCAGGTTCGATAGATCGGTCTTGCCGCCCTGCGTCCAGTGAACCACGTGATGAGCCGCACTCCAAGAGGCCGTCCGCTCGCAGCCGGGCCAGCGGCAGTGCTGGTCGCGAGCGTTCAACGCGCGGCGGGTTGCGCCCGACACAACTCGCGCCGCCCGGCCAACATCGACCACGACAGAGTCAGGACCGAACACGACCCGAGCGATGTTCCCATCACACGCGAGTCGCTGCACCGTGATCGACGAGATCGGCGTCGAGAACTCCAGATCAGCCGCGGGCGATCCAGGCAATCCCTGCAGCGTTTCGAGCGTCGTGGTGACCTGGAGGTGTGGGCGCTGGCTCGCGTGCTGCGGCACCAGCCCGGCATCGAGGGAATGAAGCGACAGCTCGACGATCGCATCGCCCTGGCGATGCTCGAGGCAGCGATCGTCGCCCTCGCCCATGGGCTGTGCAAGTGGCTCGAGGGCCGTCCGCAGCGCCGCCCCGCCGACCGGGTCGAGCCGGCCGCTGATAAGAACCGACCCATCGTCCCAGACGCTGAACTGGAGCCGGCGCTCCTCGACGGCGATGCGCTGCTCCTGCGCCACGCCCTCCGGATCAAGGGCATGGCGCAGCCGCATGCAGTAGTGCCAGAGGCGGCCCGCGGATGACTCTTTGGCGCGCTCAAGTAGTTCGTCTTCGGAAAAGGCTGGCTCAGTCCTCAGCCCGTCAAGGGCCTTAGCTGTGCGCGCGATGACAGACAGGTGCGCGAAGCCGATCGTGCCGGCGGCGACCGCATCGGCGCATTTTGAGAGCCGGTGCAGTTGCTTGCCAACGTTGATGGAGTCGTAGGCGACGCTGCTCGTCGTCTTGCAGTTGTGTCGGATCCATTCGCCCGCGGTGGGCGCGTTTAAGAGGTCTCCGGCGTTCTCCGTATCAAACTGGGCGGCCAGGCGGGCGGCGTCTCTAGAGAAATCGAGCTTAAGGCGATCGATCACGTACTGGCGCCGCGCGAGCCGCCCCGTGAGGTCGTCTTCGGGCAGGTCCCCGACAACCGCCTCCCGGAATTCGTCGACGAGGAGGGAGACAGGCAGCGGAGCCAGGTCGCGCGGTTCCGCGGCGGCGACGGCACTCATGAAGTCTTGGAAAAGAGCGGGGACGTCCGCCACAGTCGCAGCTCCAGCTGGCGCCGCGCTCGGCGGAGCCGGCTGGCCCGGGCAAGCTCGTCCTCAATGCGCTGGTCGGTGAGACGGATGTGCTCGTCGATGGCTGCGACCAGATCCTCCAGACGGACGCTGGTCTTCTTCGAGACTCCCCCTACCCCCATCTTCACGAATACATTTTACGAACATATGTTCGTAGTGTCAAGGGCTTTGACCTCGGCTTATGAGGTGAGAGAATCCACACGTGGTCACCGCGATCGTGCTGATCGAGGCGGAGCGTTCCGCCATTGCCAAACTGGGCCCGGCCCTGGCTGACGTGCCTGGCGTCGCTGAGGCTTACTCGGTCACCGGCGAGTTCGACTTCGTGGCGATCCTCCGCGTCAAGGACCACGAAGAGATCGCCGACATCGTCACCTCAAAGCTCTCGCAGGTCCCCGGGATCGTCAAGACCCACACCCATGTCGCCTTCAAGGTGTACTCGAAGCACGACCTCGAGGCGATGTTCAGCGTCGGACTCCAGGAAGCGCGCTAGGCCAGCACCTCCTCTTGACGAACGAACATTTGTTCGATAAGATCTGACCAGCCTCAGCGATCTGCTCCTGCGTCCCCGGGGAGGCCTGATGTCGCGGCGGTTGTCGTCATCTCTCCTATGGGGCTGCTCAGATGTCAGATCGTCTCCAACAAGCCATTACGGTGCTCCAGACCCGCTTCGGGAGCGCCGCACCCCGCCCGGCGGCCCCGCCCTGTCCGGTCAGGCCGTCCGGGGTCCCGGAACTCGATGCGCTGACGGGCATCGGTGGGTGGCCGGTCGGCCGGTTGAGTTTGCTGGCCGGGCCCAGGGGTTCGGGCAAACGTACCCTGGCTCAGCGCAGCGTCGCCGCCGCCAGCCGCGAGGGTCCGGTCGCCTATGTCGACTTTCCGAGCCGGCTCGATCCCGAGTTTCTCAACCATTTCGATGCGCGATTGGATCAGCTGCTGGTGGTCCGACCGAAATCGCTACGGGAAGGGATGGCGAGCGTCCGCGTGCTGGCGCGCGCCGGGGTCGACCTGATCTGCATCGACCTGTCGCGCTCAAGATCTTCGGGACTCGATGCCGAGCTGCCGCATCTGCTGCACCGTGCCGCCGAAGCCGAGTGCACGCTGCTTCTGGTGCACGACGCCGATGCCGATGATGCGATCCGCTACTACGCCAGCCTGATCCTGAGCTTCCAGCGCAGCGCCTGGATCTTCCGTCGCGATGGTGACCTCGAAGGTCTGCGGGTCGATGCCGCCGTCGTCAAGAACCGGCTGGCGCCTCCGGGTCTCAAGAAGCAGTGGATCGTTCCCTATCCCATCCCATGATCTGCTGCATTCGCACCCCTCATCCATCGCTGGTCGCCGCCTGGCTCCAGACGCCGGCGTTGCGCGGCCGTCCGCTGATCATCGGCGGACTCGCACACGAGCGCAGTTCGGTGACGACAGCGTCGATCGAAGCGCGAATGCTGGGCGTGGTCGGCGGGATGAGTCTCAACCAGGCGCAACAGTTTGCACCCGACGCGACCTTTCAACCGGTCGACGAGGAGGCCACCGCCCGGGTCCGCCAGTCTCTGCTCCTGACCCTGCACCACTTCACCCCCGACGTGGCTGCCGGTGAGGATCCTGGCTGTGCCTTCCTCCGTCTCGACCGGCTGGCGCTGCGCTGGCCCGATCGCTCGCAATTGCTGGTGGCTATCAGCCGTGCCATCGACGCCGCGATCCACGTAAGACCGGCGATCGGCGTGGCGTCGTCGATGTTCGTCAGCAAGGTCGCCGCCGACCGCGCCACGGCCGGCGCGCCCGTCACCGTCGAGCCGGAACAGACGCGCGCCTTTTTGGCGCGGTTGCCGATCGATGTCCTGCCGCTCGAGGACGACGTACGCGAGTACCTCGAGCTGCTCGGGCTCAAGACGATTGGTCGACTGCAAGCCATTTCGCGCCCCGCCTTTCGCCGCCAGTTCGGTCTGAAAGCGCTCGACATCTATGACCTGGCGCTGGGTACGGACCGACGCCGGTTGCGCGCATGGCGGCCGGCGGTTCGAATCGAGGCGAGCGAGCCGCTCGAGCCACCCGTCGACAACACGGAGGCGCTGCAATTCATCGCCCGCGCACTGGCCGAGCAGGTGAGCGGTTCGCTGTTATCGCAAGGCCTAGGCACGCGCGGGATTCGCATCACCCTCAACCAGGAGTCGGCCCCCGCGCTCAAGGTCGAAGCGCGCTTTGCCTACCCGGTGACGACCGCTGGCGAGATCTTCGACGGGATTCGTCCGCGCTTGCTGCGCGCATCGATCACGGCGCCGCTGGAGCGGATCACGCTCCGAGCCGGCCGGCTCGAGCCAGCCTATGTCCGCCAGCCTGGACTGCTGGTCCGCAACGACTCATTCAAAGAATCGATTGCCGACGCAGTGGCGAGGCTGCAGGAGGAGTACGGGGCGTCGCTGGTCCAACGTGTCGAGGTACGCAGCGATGCCGCGCCATTACCGGATCACCGGATCCTCTGGAAACCGGCATGACCGAGTTGCTGGCGCCGGCACGACCTGTCCGAGTGCGGGTCGATGCGAATGGCGTCCCGACCCATCTCGAGTCGGCGGCCGGGTGGCAACCGGTGTCGCGCGTGCTCAATCGCTGGCGCATCGACTGCGACTGGTGGCGCAGCCCGGTTTCGCGTGAGTATTGGCGGCTGCTGGTCGACGACGACCTGGCGTTGGAGTGCTACTGCAACCGCGCCAGCGCGGAATGGTTCGTCGAGCGTATCTATGACTAGCGGATACGTCGAGCTCCACTGTCACTCCAACTACTCTTTCCTCGAGGGTGCCTCTCATCCCGACGAGCTGGTGGCGCGTGCGCGCGACCTGGAGATGCCGGCGCTCGCTATCACCGACCGTAACGGCTTCTACGGCGCGGTCAAGTTCTTCGGCGCCGCGCAGCGCGCCGGCATCCAGCCGGTCGTGGGCACCGAGCTGACGATCGACGACGGCAGCAAGCCGCCCAAGGACCGAGTGGATTACGACCGCTGGGGTGACCGACTGCTGCTGCTCGCCGAAGACAAGGTCGGATACATGAACCTCTGCCGCCTGATCAGCATGGCGCAGATGCCCAACGCCAAAGGCATGGCACGGTTAGCTGCAGACAAGTTGGCGGGGTTGAGCGACCGTCTGATCGCGCTGGTCGCCGATCCGAAAGAGCAGCTGCCGTTTTACCAGGAGGTCTTCGGCCACGACCGGGTCTTCATCGAACTGCACGACCACTTAGCTCCTGACGACCGCTCGCGCAACCAGGCGCTGCTCGACCTGGCCGCGCGGCACGACGCGCCCCTGGTCATCACCAATGAGGTGTTTTATGCGACACCGGATCGGCACAAGCTCCACGACGTGCTGACCGCGATTCGCCATCGCACCACGCTCGATGAGGCGCAACGCTACCTGCACCCGAACGCCGAGCACTACCTCAAGTCAGGCGCCGAGCTTCGCCAGGTCTTCAGCCGGTATCCGCGGAAGGTTGTTGATGAAGGCATGGCGCACGCCGCGGAGATCGGGCAGCGTTGCCGCTTCAGCTTCGACCTGGTGAGCGCGCGCTTTCCCGGCTTTCCAGTCCCGGTGGGGGAGACGCCCTACTCCTTCCTCTACAAGCTGTGCCACGACGCGGTGCGCGAGAAATATCGCCCGGTCACCTCCGAGGTCGCGGCCCGGCTGCAGAAGGAGCTCGACGTCATCAACAAGACCGGCTTTTCCGAGTTTTTCCTCATCAACTGGGACCTGATGCGTTTCGCGAAGGCGCGCGGCATTCCGGGCCAGGGGCGTGGCTCGGCGGCGGACAGCATCGTCGCCTACCTGCTGGGCATCACCCGGGTCGATCCGATCGAACACAACCTGCTCTTCGAGCGCTTCCTGCACGAAGAGATGACGACCACGCCGGACATCGACATCGACTTCTCGACCGCGCACCGCGAGCAGGTGATCCAGTACATCTACGACAAATATGGACCGGAGCGCACCGGCATGGTTTGCAACGTCGTCACCTATCGGCAGCGCTCGGCGATCCGGGAGGTGGGGAAGGTGCTCGGCTTCAAGGAGGAGACGATCGATCACCTCGCGAAGTCGGCCTCCGCCTGGCACCCCGAAAGCCCCGAGACGATTGCCCAGGCGGCGGGCTACCCGACGGCGAACGTTGCCACGCCCTGGCAGCAATTGTTCGACCTCGCCACCCAGATCCTCGATTTCCCCCGTCACCTCTCGATCCATGTCGGCGGGATGCTGGTCACCGGCGAGCCCTTGATCGACATCGTGCCGGTCGAGCGCGCCACCATGCCGGGCCGGATGGTGGTCCAGTTCAACAAGGACGACGTCGAGGAGCTGGGCCTGATCAAGATGGACATGCTCGGCCTGCGGATGCTCTCGGTCGTGGCCGAGGCGCTCGACCTGATCGAGGCCGACACCGGCGAGCGCCCCGACCTCGACGCGCTCGACCTCAAGGACCAGGAGGTCTACGACCTGTGCACCGAGGCGGACACCATCGGCGTCTTCCAGATCGAGAGCCGGGCGCAGATGCAGACGCTGCCGCGCTCGCGCCCGGAGACCTTCAACGATCTCGTCGTCGAGGTCGCCATCATCCGCCCCGGACCGATCCAGGGCGACGCGGTGCATCCCTACTTGCGGCGCAAGCAGGGCAGGGAGCCGGTGATGTACATCCACCCGCGCCTCAAGCCGATCCTCGAGGAAACGCTCGGGGTCGTGCTCTACCAGGAGCAGATCCTGAAGATCTCGATGGACTGCGCCGGGTTCAGCAGTTCCGAGGCCGACCGTTTCCGGCGGGCGATGGGCAACCATCGCTCACACGACCTGATGGCGGCGATCCGCGACCGATTTCTTAGTGGCTGCACCGCGAACGAGATCCCGCAAGCGGCCGCCGAGGAGATCTTCACCAAGCTGGCGGCGTTCGCCGAGTTCGGCTTCACCAAGTCCCATGCGGCCGCCTTCGCCCGCACCTGCTACGAAACGGCCTGGCTCAAGCTGCATCACGCGCCTGCGCTCTATGCCGGGTTGCTCAACAACCAGCCGATGGGCTTCTACCACCCGCACGTGCTCGTCGAGGACGCCAAGCACCACGGCGTCAAGATCCTGCCGGTCGACATCAACAAGAGCTATGTGCGCTGCACGGTGGAGAGCGGTGCGCTGCGGCTGGGCTTCAACTACGTGCACGGCGTGGGTGACAAGGCGCTCGAGGTCCTCGAGGAAGCGCAGCTGAAGGGGCCGATCACCTCACTAGAAGGATTCTGCCGCCGTATCCGCCTCACCACGCAGTCCCGCAACGGGCTCACCAGGGCACAGGTTCAGAACCTGGTCCTAGCCGGCGCCTTCGATCGACTCGAGCCGAATCGCCGCGAAGCCGTCTGGCGATTCAACGAGCGCGCCGACGAGTGGCAGCGTTCACCCATGCTCGCCGAGCCATCGGAATCCGTAAGCCTCGCGCCGATGACGCACCGCGAGCGGGTGGCGACCGACTACCGGCTGCTCTCGCTCTCGACGACGGATCACCTGATTCATTTCTACCGGCCGCAGTTCAATCAGCTCCGCGTCATCGACTCGAAGACGATCCGCGAGAGTGTCCGCGATGGCGCCAAGGTGCGCGTCGGCGGCCTGGTCATCACGCGCCAGTCGCCCTCGACCGGCAAGGAATTCAAATTCTTCACGCTGGCCGATGAGTTCGGCCATGTCGACGTCATCCTGCGACCGCCGATCTATCAGCGCTACCGGCAGGTGGCCAATCTCGAGCCGATCCTGATCATGGACGGGCGGCTGCAGAAACAGGACGGCGTGCTGAGCGTGCTCATCGACCACGTCGAAGCCGCTCCATCACTTCCCGAAGAAGATGTCTTCCCGACCTCGCGGAATTACCGCTGATGAGCGAGCGCATGTTTCGGTTGGTAGAGCCCGACCCGTCCGCCCCCCGGCAGGGTGAGCTCGGTCACGCGTCCCCACCGCGCCTCGTCGAATGGGCGCTTGAGCGGGACCCCTTTTCGTTCCAGCTCCCTGGCGGTTGCCTCGATGTCATCGCAAAGCAGGTACAGCTCGTGACGGTCCTTTTCCTCGGTCGGATGGAAGGCGAGCTCGGAGGGAGGAAGGGCGAAGATAAGCCAGCCGCCGCCGGTATCCACCGAGTCGAGACCCAGGACGTCTTTGAAGAAGGCGCGGTCGGCCACGGAATCGCGGCTGTAGATGATGACATGCGCGCCAGAAATCAATGGCTTCATCCCCTTCAGTCTATCGAGCATGCGTGATCAGGCGATGCGGCGACGAAGCGTCGCGGCACCGGCAAGGATGACCAGGACGCAGAAGCCGAGTACCACGCCGACGTCGAGCTGCAATGATGACCAGCTCAGGTCGGCGCCCTTGATCATGATGTTGCGCAGTCCCTCGACGGCGTAGGTCAGCGGCAGGACTCGGGAGAGGGCCTGGAGTGGTCCCGGCTCCGTGCTGATGGGGAAGATGATGCCGGCCAGCAGCATCTGCGGAACGATCACCAGCGGAATGAACTGCACCGCCTGGAACTCGGTGCGGGCGAACATGCTCAGGAAGATGCCGAGGTTGACGGCGGCGATCGCCATCAGGGCTTCGAGCAGGAAGATCAGGGCGACGTTGCCGACGTTGTGGACGTGGAGCACCAGCAGGCTGAACGCCAGCACCTCGGCGGATTGCACCAGCGCCAGCACGGTGAAGCCCAACATGTAGCCGAGCACGATCTCCGCCCGCCGCAGCGGGCTCGCCATCAGGCGCTCGAGCGTTCCCTGGCCGCGCTCGCGGAGAAAGGCAACCGCGGTGATGACGAAGACCAGGAAGAAGACCACGAGTCCGATAAATGCCGCGCCGAAGTAATCGAGGGTGTCGAAGCTCGGCCCGCCGTAAAGGAAGGTAATCCGCGGTGTGAATTGAACGCCGCCGGCCTGGCCGGCAAGGGCGACGAATGATTGACTGACCGACTGCAGAATGGTCTGCGAGAGCCCGGGCTGGCTTCCTTCCAGATGCACCTCTGGGGCGACGATGCGATGTTGCTGCACCTGTGTCGTGAAATCGGCCGGCAGCAGCACGTATCCGGCGATGTCGCCGGACCGCAGCCTCGCCTCGGCGCCCGCCTGGGACATGGTCGACGCGGATACAGTCTTCGAGTTCTCGAGCGTCGAGGCGACGAGACTCCCCAACGGGCCGCCATCGAGATTGACGACAGCCATCTTCGGCACGTCGCCACCGCCGCGCAGCAGGTAACCGAGGAGTCCGAGGATGACGAGCGGTGCGCCGAAGAGAAGGGCGAGCGTGCGACGGTCTCGCCGGAACTGGTGTAGCAGCCGTTGCGTGATGGCCTCGACGCGCCTTGCGTTCATGCCGGCGACGCCTCGGATAGCTTGAGGAACGCATCCTCCAACCGATCGACACCCGCCTTGGCTTTGATCTCAGGGACGGTTCCTTCGGCCAGCAGTTTGCCGAACCGGATCAATCCCAGCCGGTCGCATCGCTCGGCTTCGTCCATGACGTGGCTCGAGACAACGATGGTGGTGCCCTCGGCCGCCATCTTCCGAAACCGATCCCAGAGTTGAACCCGCAGCTGCGGGTCGACGCCGACGGTGGGCTCGTCGAGGAGGAGCAGGTCCGGCTTGTGGACGAGGGCGCAGGCGAGCGAGCATCGCGTCCGCATCCCGCCGCTCAAGGTGCTCACCACCGATTGGCGGCGGTCCCAGAGGTCGACGAGCTCGAGCGCGTCGCGAACCCCCTCGACGCGGCCATAGATCGCGCCAAAGAAGTGCACGTTCTCTTCGGCCGAGAGGTCGGGATAGAGGGCGGCTTGCTGGGTCATGTAGCCGATCCGCGCCAGCACCTCGAGTTGCGGCATGCGGTGGCCGAGGACCGACACCGTGCCTGCCTCGGGAGCCACCAGGCCGACCAGGCTTCGGATCAACGTCGTCTTGCCGGCGCCGTTGGGACCGAGCAGGCCGTAGACCTCGCCGCGGCGGACGCGGAAGGTCACGCCGTCGAGCGCCCGCTGCTTGCCGAATTGTTTGACGATGCCCTCGGCGTCGACCGCGAATGTCTCAGTTGCCACCCGCGGCCTCCGGGCGCATGCCGCGCAACCAGACAGCGGCGAACTGCACCGCGACCTCTTCACCGGCGGGTACGTCGAGGGTCGCATGGCTCAGCACCGGCGCGGCCAGCATGTGAAACATCACGCCACCGACGAGGCTCTGCATGGCGAGGATCGGATGCATGCGCCGCAGTCGACCCGCGGCCATCTGAGCAGCGAGGTATTGGCCAAAGGCGCCAAAGGCTCGCAAGCCGGTCTCGGCGAATGCCTGGCTGAGCTCCGCATTCATGGATGTGATTTCGAGCAGCAGCGTCCGAACGATGCCGGTTCGTCCGGCCACGGTTCGATAGGCGGCGAGCACGATCTCCGGAATGACCTCGTCAGGTGGGCGGTCACCGGCGCGGGCAAGGACAGCCAGCACCGGCTCAATCGGCGAGTAGGCGACTACGATGTCCCGGAACAACGCGGCCTTGCCGGGGAAGAGGCGATAGAGGTTGGCGCGCGAGACGCCGGCCTCGGAAGCAAGCTCATCCATGGACAGGTCCTTCAGGCTCTGCTTGTGCAGCATGTGGATCGACGCATCGAGAACCCGCTGACGCGTATCAGGCTCCGGTTGGACTTCGAGCGCGTGGAGCAGGTCGGCCCGCGATGTGAAGGCCCGGTAGAACGTGGTTCGCGACACACCGGCCGCCGACGCAATCTCCTCGATCGATGACCGCCGGTCCTTGGAGAGCAAGCGCGCCGCCTCGTTCATGATCCGCTCCCTGCGCATCTCGGCCGCTGGCATATATCTCTAACATGAGACTAGACTGGACGTCCAGTCTTGTCAAGTAGCATTTTCATGCGCCGTTCATGCGGTAGCCTGACCGCCAGTGCCTGAACTCCCCGAGCTCGAAGTGCTCCGTGAATACCTCGGCCCACGGCTCGAGGGGCGGAAGATTGCGCAGGTCTGGACCTCCCCCAAGTTGAGTTTCCTGCTACGGACGCCGCCCGACGAGTACGCACGCCAGCTGGTCGGCGGCACCTTCGAACGGGTCTGGCGCCGTGGCAAGTTCCTCATCTTCGACATCAGCGGTCAGCATCTGGTCATCAACCCGATGCTCGGGGGCCGCCTGCAATGGACGACGGCGTCGGAGAAAGTTGCGGCCGCGACCGTGTTTCGAATCACCCTCGAAGGCGGGGACGAGCTGCGCTTCCTCGACACCGTGAAGATGGGCCGCGTCTACTGGGTCGTGCCTGGCGCGTTCCCCACGATTCCCGGTTGGGCCGAGCTTGGTCCCGACGCGCTGACAGTCTCGTTATCCGAGTTCTCGCAGCGCATCCGCCGGCACCCGGGCGAGCTGAAGAACCTCTTGCGCAACCAGGCGTTCATCGCCGGCGTTGGTAACGCCTACTCCGACGAGATCCTGCACGAGGCCGGCCTGCTGCCGCTACGCAAGCGGACCACGCTCAAGCCGGATGAGGTGGTACGCCTCCACGCCGCAACCGGAAAAGTCCTGCGCGAGGCCATCGAGGCGATCAAAGCGCAGCCGAAATACGAGCCGCACAAGCAGGACCGCAGCTTCATGAAGGTCCACACCAAGGGGAAGGAGAAGTGTCCACGCTGTGGCCACCGCATCTCCGAGCTGACCGCCCGTGGCGAGGCGACCGACTTCTGTCGTGGTTGCCAGCATTAGCCGTGCAACTTAAGAATGCCCGCGTCATCGTGACGGGTCCCTCGCAGGGCATTGGACGGGCGATCGCGCTCGAGTTCGGACGCCGTGGGGCACGGCTGGCACTCGGCTCGCGCAACCGCGCGGCCTTGGACGAACTGGCGGCTTCGATCAGGTCACAGGGTGGTTCGGCGATCGTCATCCCGACCGACGTCACGGTCGCGGGCGCGGTCGAGCAGCTGGCGCAAGCCACCATCCGCGAGCTCGGTGGCATCGACATCCTGGTGAACAACGCCGGCATCGGAATGACGACACCCATTGGTGACGCCTCGAGCGCCGATGTCGAGGCGGTGTTCGCCCTCAACGTGCTGGCGGCGGCCGCCGCCATCCGCGCCGTGCTGCCGATCATGCGGGCGCAGCACGACGGGATGATCATCAACATCTCGTCGATCGCCGGCCGGATCGTGGTTCCGCGCATCGGTTACTACTCGGCGAGCAAGTTCGCGTTGACCGCGATCGGCGATGCGCTGCGGATGGAGGAGGGTCATCGCGGCATCAAGGTGATGAATGTGTTCCCCGGGACGACGCGCTCGAGCTTTGGCGAGAACCGCCTCGGGGCCCGCGGCCGCCAGGCGCATCAGCGGCTTCCACCGGTGCCCGCCGAGAAAGTCGCGCGACGGATCGCGAACGCCGTCGAACGCAATCAGCATTCGGTCTACATTTCCTGGATTCCGGACCGTGCCGCGGTTGCGGCCAACTGGCTCGCCGGCTGGGCCATCAGCGCGATTCTGCGAGGCTGGGCTCGGCGTGCGCAAGCCTGATCTGGACCGTGCCCTCGAAATCGGAGAACGAGTCTACCTGCGCGAACCCACCAACCGTGACCAGGTGGAGATCGTGGCGCGAAACGTTGCCAGCCGAGCGCTCCATCGCGGCTGGGTGACCCCGCCGACTGACACCCGCAGCTTCGCGGAGTGGATGGTGCGCTGCCGTCAAGCGAATGTGCAGTGCTTCCTCGTTTGCCGGCTCGAGGATGGCGCGATTGCCGGCGTCTTTACGCTCAGCCAGATCGTTCGGCGGCTCTTTCAGAGTGCCTACCTCGGCTACTACGCTGAGCAGCCGTTTGCTGGTCAGGGCTACATGACCGAGGGCTTGCAGCTGGTGCTGCGGCACAGCTTCATCAGCATGAAGCTGCATCGCGTCGAGGCCAACGTCCAGCCGGAGAACGTTGCCTCGATCGCGCTGGTCAAGCGCGCAGGCTTTCGGCTCGAGGGCTTCTCGCCGCGCTATCTGAAGGTTGCCGGCCGCTGGCGCGATCACCAGCGCTGGGCGATGACTACGGACGACTGGCAGCGCCTTCGCCGACGGCCGCGCGCGCCTTCTGCAGGTCGCGGGCGCCGATCACCACGCGCGTCTTCGTCGCCAGGTACACCGCGTTCAGGCTGACCCCGGCGTCGGCGATCTTGCGGGTCACCTTCCCCAGGGCACCGGGCTTGTCCTCGATCTCGAGGACGAGGACCTCCTGCTCGCCGGTGACACGGGCCCCGGCACTCTGGAGCGCCTGGCGGGCCTTCGCGGCGTCGGTGACCAGCACATGGCCAACGCCCTTGTCACCGACGACGAAACCGCAGATCCCTTCGATGTTGACGCCGGCTTTTCCCAGGGCTTCGGCCGCCGCCGCGACGGTTCCGGCCTTCTCCTCGAGCTCGATCGTCAGGTCCTTAAAGTGGTGCGCCATCACAAAAACCTCCCGTGAACTGCCCCCCACGTCATGGCCGCCATTATCCCGCGCGCGCGGCAGGACTGCTAGCTCAAACTCCGCGGCGCGAGCGGGCGCTCCCGGACAGCCGCGCCTTCCAGCCTGACCTCGTAGGCGGATCGCCCTTCGGCAGCGCTTACCACCTCGGCCAGCTTGCCGTCGACGAAGTGCAGGCCGACCTGGTCGTCGATCGCGTACCCGGGCGGGAACCCGCTGCCGACCAGTTGCCGGTAGACCGGGCGACGCCGTTCCTCCGAGTTGTAATGCGGGCAGGCGCTGCCGGCGATCAGGCCGAGCCCATCGCGGAGACCCGCGAGGTTGAGGCCGAAGGAATCAGTCACCGAGGCTTCGAACCAGCAGATGGCTCCGGCGCTGACCCCGGCGAGAACGATGCCCTGCTCCCAGGCCTCGCGAAGGATGCGATCGACGCCATGGGTGCGCCAGATGGCCAGCATGTTTGCGGTATTGCCACCGCCCACGTAGATCACGTCTTGCCTGAGCAGGAAGGCGCGGAGGTCGACGACGGTTCGACGAAAGAGCGCGAGGTCCGACAGCTGGCAATCCCTCGGGCTGAAGGCTCGATAGAACATGGCGACGTAGCTGTCGGCATCGGC
Organism: Candidatus Dormiibacterota bacterium; assembly: GCA_036390825.1. Classification (GTDB taxonomy): domain Bacteria; phylum Chloroflexota; class Dormibacteria; order CF-121; family CF-121; genus CF-13. The sequence continues at coordinate 48,472 of DASWBA010000116.1, read as the reverse complement.
CCCGGCCGTAGGCAGGAAGCAGACGCGTGGTCGAGGTGACCGCGCCAGGGCCAGGATGTACTCGTCGAGGTTCGACCATGGTCCCCCGTCGGAGAAGCCCCCTCCACCGAGGGCGACGATGTGCGTGCTCAGCGCGTCAGTCATTCGGTCGCATCGATCAGATCACGCGACTCGGATCGTAGAGCCAGTTGAGGCCCAAGCCGAGAAGGGCAACGGCAAAAGCCATGACCAGCACCAGCAGCGCCAGGCGCCAGCTGAGCCTGACCGCCGGGGGCCGCTCTCGAAAGGGGCGTGCCGGATCGAACCACAGGGTCCAGACCGCGACCGGGAGCACCGGCGAGGTGCGAAGCACGATGCGAAGGATCGGGCTGGGCGCGGTGAACGCCTCGATGACATAAAAGCCGGCAAGCGGGATGAGGATCGCGAGAAGAGCAATGACGCGCGGGTCACGGAGCCGCTCAGTACGCGTCGAGGTAGGCGTCGAGCTCCCAACCGGTGACCTGCTTCTCATAGCTCTGCCACTCCATCTCCTTCGCTTCGATGAAACGTTCCAGGAGGTGGACACCCAGCGCGTCCCGCATCACATCGTCCTGGCGAAGGTCACGCAACGCCTCGGCGAGGGATCTGGGCAGCTGGCCGACCTGGTGGCGGGCGAGCGCCTCCGGGTCGAAGGCGTAGAGATTTTCCTCGACCGGCGGCGGCAGCGGCAGCTTCTGACGGATGCCCGAGAGGCCGGCGTGCAGCATGGCGGCGAAGGCGAGGTAGGGATTGCACGAGGGGTCGGGGGCGCGAAACTCGATCCGGATGGCGCCGCGATCCCCGCTTCCCGCCCGAGGCACGCGGATCAATGCCGAACGGTTCACCTGTGCCCAGGTGATCGCGACCGGGGCTTCGAAACCGGGCACGAATCGTTTGTAGGAGTTGACCAGGGGCGCGACCAGTGCGCACAGTCCACGCGCGTGCGCCAGCTGGCCGGCGATAAAGTGCTTTGCGACCGGCGAGAGCTGGTACTGGTCGGCGCGATCGTAGAACGCATTAGAGTCTTTGCCCAGATCGGTGAGCGCCTGGTGAGTGTGCATCCCTGACCCGGCCGCGCCGAAGATCGGTTTCGGCATGAAGGTGGCCAGCAATCCACGGCGCTGTGCCACCGCTTTGACGGCGTGCTTGAGGGTGACGAGGTGGTCGGCGCTCTTCAGCGCGTTGCTGAGCGCGAGATCCAGTTCGTACTGGCCCGCCGCGACCTCGTGGTGGCTGGCGTCCACGGTGATGCCCAGATGGTCGAGGGCGCTCACGATCTCCTGGCGGACGTCGCTGGCGACATCGACCGGATGGTCGAAGTAGCTGGCCCGGTCGTGCCGGCCGGGGCGAACACCACCACTGGCGGCGTCGGTGTTCAGCAGGAAGAACTCGAGCTCGGTCGCGACCGCGTAGTCGAAACCCAGGGCGGCGGCCTCGGCCAGCGCCCGCGCCAGGACGCCGCGGGGGTCACCGGCGAAGCGCTCGCCGTCGGGGGTGAACAGATCGCAGATCACCTGGGCGCCGAGCACGCCGTCGGGGTCGCCGATGGTCAGGGTGTCGAGATCCGGGCGAAGAAACATGTCGCTCTCGAAGACCCGGGCAAAGCCCTCGACCGATGAGCCGTCGAACCACTCACCGTTGCGGACGGCGTGTGGCAGCCGTTGCGCCGGGATGGTGATGCTCTTGACCGTCCCCAGCACGTCGACGAAGCGCAAGTCGAGGAAGCGGATGCCGCGCTCGGACAGCCGCTCCAGCGCGCGCTCGACGGTCAGCGATGTGGTACGGCTCGCGGCCGCGTCAGTCTTCGCCGTCGGGGACCTCCGTCGGTACGGCCGTTCGCGGGCGATCGTCCTCGCCCCACGATGGGCCGGGACGCGGGTGGTCGCCGGGTCGCCAGGGCTTGTCTCTCTCTGCCGGTTGCTCCATGACGTTGCTCCTCTTCTAATGGTCGATAAAGGCGGTTGCCAGGGCGAGTGGCAACCGCCTCACGGTCGGACGAACGGATTCAGCGACGCGAACTAGATGTCGTGGTAGAGGTAGAACTCCCACGGATGCGGCCGGAGCGCCACCTGATCGACCTCGCGCACGCGCTTGTAGTCGATCCAGGTTTCGATCAGATCCTCGGTGAATACCCCACCGCGGGTCAGGTAGTCGTTGTCGATCTCGAGCGCGTCGAGCACTTCCGTAAGCGACCCCGGTGTGCTCTTCACCTGCCGCTTCATCTCGGGATCGAGCTCGTAGAGGTCTTCGTCGATCGGCTTGGGCGGCTCGATCCTGTTGATGACGCCGTCCAGCCCGGCCATCAGGCAGGCGGCAAACGACAGGTACGGGTTGCACGATGGGTCGGGCGTCCGGAACTCGAGCCGCTTCGCCCTGGGGTTGTCGAAATACATCGGGATGCGGACACAGGCGCTGCGGTTGCGCTTGGAATAGATGAGGTTGATCGGGGCTTCGTATCCAGGTACCAGCCGGCGGTACGAGTTGGTCGTCGGCGCGGCAAAGGCGAGCAGCGACGGCGCGTGCTTGAGCAGGCCGCCGATGTACCAGCGGCACATGTCGCTGATGCCCGCATAGCCGGCCTTGTCATAAAACAAGGGCATGCCGTCTTTCCAGAGGCTCTGGTGAGTGTGCATGCCTGACCCGTTGTCCATGAACAGCGGCTTGGGCATGAAGGTCGCCACGAAGCCGTTCTGGGCACAGACGTTCTTGACGACGTACTTGTACATCATGACTTTGTCCGCCATGTTGACCAGCGTGTCGTAGCGCATGTCGATCTCGGTCTGGCCGGCGGTGCCGACCTCGTGGTGGTGGACCTCGACGTCGACGCCCGCCTCGATCAGCTTGAGGACGATCTGGGAACGAAGGTCCTGCAGCTTGTCGGTCGGCGGTACCGGGAAATAGCCTTCCTTGTAGCGCGGCCGGTAGGCCTGGTTCGGCTCGGAATTCTTGCCCGAGTTCCAGACGCCTTCGACCGAATCGATCTCATACATGCCGGAGAACTGGTTCTGGTCGAACCGCATGCTGTTGAAGATGTAGAACTCACATTCCGGGCCGAAGAAGCTGGTGTCGGCGATACCGGTCGACAGCAGGAAGGCCTCCGCCTTCTTTCCGACGTAGCGCGGGTCGCGCGAATAGGGCTCGCGGGTAATCGGGTCGATCACGTCGCAGTTGATGGTCAGCGTCGGTACCTTCAGGACCGGGTCGACCTTCGCCGTCGACGGATCCGGGATCAACAGCATGTCACTCTCGTGGATGTGCTGAAAGCCGCGAATGCTCGAACCGTCAAAGCCGATGCCCTCGCTGAACAGGTCCTTGGACAGCTCCTGGACTGGAATCGAGAAATGCTGCCAGGTCCCGATCAAGTCGATGAACTTGAGGTCGACGATCTTCAACCCTTGCTTGTGGGCGAGATCGATGACGGACTGGGCATCCGCCCGGGTTTCCTTTTTCGAGCGCACGCCCTGATCAATCGCCATAAAGAGTTTCCCTCCGTGAACGCAGTGATCCGACTGGCTCGATCCTAGAGACGGCGACCGGCCGCGTCATCGGTCCGGGACGACGAGTTGGGGCCCCCCTTTTTGTGCGCCCCGCCCAATGGCGTCAGGGGCTGGGGCTGACCGAAGGAGAGGGTGAACCCAGCAGGTCCGGATTGATGCGGTCGACGGTCAGCGTGTAGCTGCTCGATGGGGCGTCGATCGCCACCGACAGCAGATAGGTGCCCTTGGTGAACCAGACGATCGACGTCGTCGCCGACGCCTTGTCCTCGACCCAGGCGTCCTTCGCCAGCTGGGCCTCGTAGAAGGGAAGGATGCTGCTCAGGTCCTGGGCGCTGAAGTCGTCGGAGATGCTCTCGGTGTCGGCGAGACCGGGCCGCTGGTCGAGCAGCCTGGTGCCGGGTGGCCGAGGCAGGGATTCGATCAGCGGGCGGGTGAGGTGAACATCAGCGCCGCTGATCTCGGACGCGATCTGCGCGTTCTGAACCAGCACCAGGACGGAGAACACGGCCAGCACCGCGGGCCCGATGGCGCCACCCGCCCAGAGCAGCGCCCGGCGGCCCAATCGTTCGCGCCGCCGGCGCCAGGCGGCACGCAGCCAGAGCACGATCGTCATCACGGACAAGAGGAGCAGCGCGGCGCCCAGGACGTCGACCCACGCTCCCGGCATGTACTCGGCCAGCTGGTCGACCGCCAGCACAGCGGCGGCGAGCGCCGCCGCGTAGGCGATGGACACCGCGGGGATGAGCCATGGGTGGTCGTTGCTCGCCACCGGGCCAAGCGGCGCGGCCGACGCGCTCAGGCGCCGGTCTATTCGCCGGCGGCTTGCTCCCATTCCTGGTAGAGGGCTCGAAGCCGCCGGGAGGCATCCTCGTGCGCCTTCGCAAGCTGTGCCACCCGCGGCGGGTCGTCGTAGGTTTGGTGGTCGGCGAGCTGTTCCTCGAGGCGCCGGATTTCCGCCTCGAGCTCACCGATTTGCTGCTCGACGCCGGCGCCAGGCACAACCGTACCGGCCGGGGCGCCAACCTCTCGGCGCCGCTCGCGTCGAGGCGTGGGCTCGGGCTCGGCCGCCATCACCAGCCGGCCCGCCCGCTGGCGCGATCGCTCCAGGTCGGTGTAGTTGCCGAGGTGCGTCGTGACGTGGCCCTGATCGACCACCCACAGCCGGGTGGCGATGGCATCGATGAAGTAGCGGTCATGCGAGACGAAGACGATGGTGCCCTCGAAGTCCTGCAGCGCTTCCTCGAGCATTTCCTGGGCCGGGATGTCGAGATGGTTGGTGGGCTCGTCCAGCAGCAGCAGCCCGGCGTCGTCGAGCATCAGCTTGGCCAGCGCCACGCGGCTCTTCTCGCCCCCGCTCAAGGACCGGATCAACTTGAAGGCGTCCTCGCCCCTGAACAGCAAGCGGCCAAGGAAGGTGCGCAACGTTTCCTCGGGCAGGCCGAAGGCGTCCTGCAGCTCGGTCAGGACCGTCTTGTTTGGATCGAGGTCGGCCAGGTGCTGGTCGTAATAGCGCATCGTGACCCGCGGCCCGGTTTTCACCCGGCCTTTGAGCGGGCGAAGCTCGCCCAGTAGCGCCTTGAGCAGGCTCGTCTTGCCGGAGCCATTGGGCCCGACGATGGCGACCCGTTCTCCGGCGTTGATGGTGAAGGCGGGCATGGCGAGCTGCCAGGCGGAGCCAGCAGGAGATGGGTATGAGAGCGTCAGTCCGTCGCTCTGAAAGATCAGGTCGCTGGTGCTCGAGGCCCGCAAGCGGATTCTGATCTGCTGGTCATCCGACGGTGGTACGACCCGGTCGAGACGGTCGAGCTTCGTCTGCCGGCCACGCGCCTCGCGAGCCCGTTGCCCGGCCTTGTAGCGACGGATGAACTCCTCGGTCCGGGCGATGTAATCCTGTTGGGCGTCGTACTCCTTCTGCCGGACCGCCCGCCGCTCGCGGCGCAGCCGCAGGTACTGGCGGTAATTGCCCGGGTACCACTCGCCGAATCCGGCCTGTAGCTCGAGGATGTCGTCGGCGGTGTGCTCGAGAAAACGTCGGTCGTGCGAGACGATCAGCATGCCGGCGCGGGAGAGCCGAAGGAATTCCTCCAGCCACTCGATCGCCTCGAGGTCGAGGTGGTTGGTCGGCTCGTCCAGCAGCAGCAGGTCGGCATCCTGGAGGAGCAGGCGGGCCAGCGCCAGGCGGCGGCGCTGTCCGCCGCTGAGCGCACTCGGCGGCAGCGCCTGGTCCGCCTCGGTGAGACCAACCCCATGGAGCACCTCAGCGACCCGGTTGTCGTAGGCGTAGCCGTCGAGACGCTCGTACTCGTGCTGGACGTCGCCATAGTTCTCGACGAGCATCGTCAGCTCGGCGCCCGTGCCGCCGGCCATGGCGGTCTCGAGCTCGGCGAGCCGGGTGCGAAGACCGATGATGTCGGGCCGGCTGTGTAGCGCGTCCTCGTAGACACTCTCATGCGGGCTCGCCTCGATCTCCTGGGCCAGGTAGGCGGTCTTGGCGCGCGGCGCCAGTGTCAGCGTGCCCCGCGTAGGGATGATTTCTCCCGAGATCGTCTTCAGCAGGCTGGACTTGCCACTCCCGTTGGCGCCCACGATCCCGAGCCGCTGCCGGGGCTCGACCTGGAAGCTCAGGTCGCGCACCACCTCGGTGGCGCCGTACACGATGGCCAGCCGGTCGACGCGTAGCATCGGCATGTCACCGAAAGTCTACGGCCGCCTCCTGGACCCCGCCCTCAGGTTGGTTCGGGCTACCGGGAATAAACCCCTGGCGGATTCGGTTTGCGAATTTGACGTGTATTTTCAGCGCTATCGAATGAGGGGTCTTCGATGACAGGATTGCTTGCCCAGACCAACGCCTACATTCGCGATGCCGAGCGCCAGTCCAAGGACCTCAAGGCACGGCAAGATCGGGTTCGCCGACCGGTGCAGTTGATCGATCGGTTGCTGCAGGAACTCGAGGAGCTCAACCTGAAAGGCTTCAAGCGGGTTCCGATGTCGTACGAGCCGTGCCTGGAGGAGATCCTTCGGCTGGTGGGCCCCGTGCAGTCGCTCGCCGAAGACCTGGCCAACATCAAGGTAAAGGTCGGGATCTCCAAGCTGATGGACGCGCTGTTCGCGGTCGAGGAGGCGCTCTTCACCGAACGTCACGGCCCCTCTCCCGACGCCGACGTCCAGGGCTACGACAACACGCTCTTCAGCGCCGCCTAAGACCTCTTCCGTCACCAGCGGGCGCGCGGCAGTACCATAGCGCCGTGCCGAATGTCGCCGATCTCATGCTGCGCCTGCTGGTGGCGCTGGCTCTCGGCGCCATCGTCGGCCTGGAGCGGGAGCGGCAGGAGCGGGCAGCGGGGCTACGGACCGTGACCATGGTGTCGCTCGGATCCTGCCTCTTCACGATCATCGGCGCCTACGGCTTCTCCAACACCGACCCATCACGGGTGGCTGCCCAGATCGTCACCGGCATCGGTTTCTTAGGCGCCGGGACGATCTTTCTTCGCAAGGACCTGGTGCGAGGGCTGACCACCGCCGCGACCATCTGGACGGTGGCGGCCATCGGCATGGCGGCCGGCACCGCTCGATACTTCGAGGCCGGCTTCACGACGCTCCTGATCCTGGGCGTGCTGATGGTGCTGAAGCCGATCGAAAAACGCTTCTTCAAGCGACCAAGCGAGGCCCAGGTCAGCATCATCGTTCCACGCCGCGATGGTGAGATCGAGGAGCTACGGACCGCGCTGGGCGTGATCGGCGCCTTTCCGCTCGCGATCCGAATTCACGAACTCACCGAAACCGACGATCGGCTCGAGGTCGATGTCGGCCTGCCCGCCAACCGGACGACCGCCGAGTTGCTGCGTCAGCTGCGAACCCTGCAGGGGGCGCGCCAGGTCCTCATCTCCCGCGACCTCATCGAGGACCGCGTTCGTGCCGGGAATTGATACAATTTCGATCTAAGAACTGGGAGGTGGTGCCCATGGCATTAGTTGATTTAGGTGAGAGCGGCGGGTAACACCGCCGCTCTTTCTTTATTAGAGCCCCACCCCTCCGCCGCCGCCGAACTGCGGCTTTCGCTTCTCGAGGAATGCGTGCATCGCCTCTCTGGCGTCGGGCGTTGCCGCCGCCAGCGACTGCAACTGTGCCTCGAGCTCCATCGCCTGCTCCAGGTCGAGGTCGAGCGCGCGTTCCAGACCGTGCTTGATCAAGGCGTACGTTTGGCGCGGTCCATCGGCGAGGCGCCGGGCGCGTTCCATCGCCGACACCATCAGCTGCTCCGGCGGAACGACCGCCGCCACCAGGCCGAGCCGGTGGGCGTCCTCCGCCGTCAGCGGATCGCCTGACATCGCAAGCTCGGTCGCCTTGCTCAGTCCCAGCATCCGCGTGAGGAAGAAGAGGCTGCCAGCATCGGGGACCAGGCCGACGCGAACGAAGACCACGATCAAGGGAGCGCCGGCGGCCGCGACCCGCAGGTCGCAGGCCAGCGCAAGGCTGAGGCCGGCGCCGGCCGCCGTTCCGTTGATGGCCGCGATGACCGGCTTGGGACAGGCTCGGATGGCGCGAATCATCGGCGTGTAGTTGGTGCGCAGGTCGTCACCGAGATCGCGTTCGCCTGCCTCGCGTCGGGCGACGACGTCCTTGAGGTCGGCTCCGGCGCAAAACGCGCGGCCGGACCCGGTGATGATCACCACCTTCACGCCGCTATCGCCGGCCGCCGCCTCGATGCCGTCGCGGAGCGCGCTCGTCATTTCGCGATTGAGGGCGTTGAGCGCCTCGGGCCGGTCCAGCGTGAGCGTCAGGACGCCGGCGTCGACGGCGCTGCGAAGGACCTCGCTCATCGACCGGTGAACCGACCGGGCCGTTTCTCCAGGAAGGCGCGCATCCCCTCGCGCTTGTCATCGGAGGCGAACAAAAGGTAGAACAGCTTGCGCTCGAAGTCGAGGCCGGCGGTGAGGCCGACCTCCATCGCATGATTGACGGCCTCCTTTCCAAGGCGCACGGCCAGCGGCGGGCGCTGCGCGATCAGCTTCGCCAGCCGGAGCGCCTCGTCCAGGTGGGTCCCGGCCGGAACGACGCGGTTCACCAGGCCGAGCCGTTCCGCCTCCAGTGCGTTCACCGGCTCACCGGTCAACACCGCCTCCATGGCGCGGACTTTTCCCGCCGACCGTGCCCAGCGCTGGGTGCCGCCCGCCCCTGGGATGATCCCGATCTTCACCTCCGGCTGGCCAAACTGGGCGGTCTCGGACGCCACCACCAGGTCGCACATCAGGACCAGCTCGCAACCGCCGCCGAGGGCGTAGCCGCTGACGGCGGCGATCACCGGTTTGTGGATCGCTCGAAAGCGCGTCCAACGCGCGAAGTTGTCGTCGTTGAGGACGTCGACCGCACTGGCCTCCACCATCTGCGTGATGTCGGCACCGGCCGCGAACGCCCGATCGTCGCCGGTGAGGATCATGCAGCGGATGGCGTCGTCGCCGTCGAATGTTTCCAGGGCGTCGACCAGCTCCGCAATCGTCTGGGGGTTGAGGGCATTGCGGACCTGCGGCCGGTTAATCCTGACGATCCCGACCGCGCCGTCGGTCTCGGTAAGCACGAACTCGTAGGCCATCTCTCCCTCCTGCGGGCCAAGTCTATCCGGGGAGCCGCCGGCCGACCGGTGCCAGCCATCGACCGAATCGGCGTTATAGGCTCGTGAAGCGGCTGGCTGCGGTCATCGCCCCGGTTGGCGCGCTGCTGATCTTCTCGGCGACCGCTTTGGCCGAGGATCAGCCGTTCAAGACGGTCGTGGACACCATCGTGCCCAAGACGCCCGGCCTGACCATCGAGGGCTCGACCGGCGGTTGCGACTTGCTGCTCCAGAACCAGACCGGCCAGGACGTCGTCCTCTTCGACATGAGCAAGCCGCCTAAGCCCTTCCGTTTCGCCGCTCAACCGAAAGCAGCCACGCCGCGTCCGCCCATCCCCGTTCATCTGCCGACGGCCGGCGTCTGGCCGTGCGCCAGCCTACCGGCCGTCAATGAGGACCAGCGCTGGAACCACGAGGTGACCACGGTCGGCATCTGGAGTCTGAACGGTACGGTGGGCGCGCTCAGTTTCAAGCTCAATGCCCGCACCCTCTACGACCCGGCACTCGATCCGCCTTCCGACTGGACGCTGTACCTGCGCATCGGCGCAGGGGTCCTGGTCGTCGGTGGACTGGTGATCGCGATCCCATATCTCATCGGGCGGCGCCGCGAGATCCTCGGCAACAGCAAGAAAGCCGCCTGACCGAAAGCTCGGGAAACTTGACCCTAGACGAGTCGTAGTGCTGCCCATATAATCCGGGCAGTTCGATGAAGGGAAGCTGTCGGAATTCAGAAAGCGCCAGCTTGGACGTTGCTTTTCTGATAACGCCGCTATAGAGTCTTTTCCATGCTGGGGATTGGGGACGTGGGGAGCGCGGTCAGCAAACGGGCGAGATTCTTCGGCAAGAAAGAGGTCCCGACACGAAAGAAAGCCTTCATCCTCGGCGGGTTCTGCACGGCGCAACTGCTCGACGTGACGACGACCCACATCGGCCTTTCGCAGGGACGCCAGGAGCTCAACGGGGTGGCCGCATGGATCATCGCCCACAACGGAGAGCTGGCCGTCTACGGCCTCAAGCTCGGCCTGGTCGGCATGCTGGTGGTGTTTCTGCTGCTCTACGGGCGTCGAAGCAGTGCCATCTGGAACGCCTACCTGATCGCGGCCTGGATCACCACCTTTGCCGTGATCAACAACGTCTACCGAATTCTCAATTAGTCCCCGCGCTCTCACGCCCGGATGGGCGGCGCCGAGGACTAAATTGATCGCGTGATCCCTGCGGCCCTGAGTTTTGGCGAAGTCTTGACGCCACTGTTTTTCTACGTCGTGATCGCGGCCTATATGGCCTTCGTCCTGGTCTCGGCCTGGCAGTTTTCGCGCCGTCCGGAGCCGGGTCGGTCGATGCGCTTCATCAACCTCACGCTCGTCCCCCTCGGTGTGCTGGTCGCGCTGGTGGGCGTGCTGGCCGCCAGTTTCAACGCCTTCTCGCAGACGGAGGGGACGCCGAGCACGATCTGGGCGATCGTCATGGTGGCGCTCGGTCTCGGCGGGTCGTCATTGCTGCTCGCCTTCGAGGGCTTTGTGCTGCGTAACCGGGTGCGCTCCTCGAATGAGGAACGACGCGCCATCGGGTTACGCAGCTTGAGCCTGATCGCGACCACGGTGCCACTCGTCGTCCTTGGTCTGCTGTTCGTCGTGCTGGCGCTCCGAATCTCCCTCTGAAATCTCCTATACTTGACTGGTCCGATCAACTATTGAGGGGAGCCGAGTGCGAATGCGCCTGTCGATGAAGACGGAGTATGGAGTCAGGGCCATCGTGGAACTGGCGGCCAACGCTGGGCGAGGAGCCCTGCAAAGCGGCGAGATCGCGCGCCGGCAGGTCATCCCCGGGCCCTTCCTCGACCAGGTGCTGATGACGCTGCGCCGCGCCGGCCTGGTGCAATCGACCCGTGGCCCCCACGGCGGACACGTGCTGGCCCGCAGCCCGGAGGATATCCGTCTCGACGAAGTCATCGCCTGTCTCGAGGGTGATGGCGTCAAGAGCCGTCAGCCCGACGGTGTGGAAACCGGCGACAGCCGGGTGCTGGCACAGGTGACCGAGAAAGCCGAGCAGGCGGCCCGCGATGTCTTCGCCGCGCACACCCTGGCCGACTGCCTTCGCTTGCGCCGGGCGCAGCCGCAGGTCTTCCACGGCATCTACCACGCGGTGCCGGCCAAGCCGCGAGGGAGCTGATGCCCGAGGTCTCGCTCACGGCCGAGCAGCGACAGCGCTACGCGCGTCATCTCGCGCTCGCCGAGATCGGGCCCGCCGGTCAGCGCCGGCTGCTGCGGTCGAGCGTGCTGATCGTGGGCGTCGGCGCCCTCGGCTCACCGGTCGCGCTTTACCTGGCGGCCGCGGGCGTGGGGACCATCGGTTTGGCGGACCACGACCACGTCCGGCTCTCGAACCTGCAGCGACAGGTGATCCATTCGATGGCCGGCCTGAACCGCTCGAAAGTCGATGGCGCCGCCCGCACTGTCGGCGCACTGAATCCTGGTGTCAAGGTCGATGCCGTCGAGGCCACCGTCGACCAACACAACGCGATGGAGCTGCTGCAACGCTACGACGTGATCGTCGACGGCACCGACACCTTTGGTGCCCGCTACCTGCTGAGCGACGCCGCCTATCTGCTTCGCAAACCGCTGGTGCATGGCAGCATCTTCCGGATCGAGGGGCAGGTCACGGTATTCGTGCCGGGCCGTGGCTGCTATCGGTGTTTATATCCCGAACCGCCGCCGGCGGGCGCGATCGAAGAATCGGAACAGGTCGGGGTCCTGGCGGCGCTGCCCGGCATCATCGGCACCATCCAGGCCGCCGAGACCATCAAACAAATCACGGGCACCGGCGAGCCGCTGGTGAACCGCGTGCTGCTGCACGACACCATGGCGATGACCTTTCGCGAAGTGCGCTACCGTCGCAATCCGGCGTGTCGAACCTGTGGTGACCGTCCCAGCATCCGTTCACTCGCCGATTTCCACGCCGTCGTCGGCGCGGAGGATGGTCGCCGATGACCGACGAGCGGCATCACCGTCAGCGAATCCTCAGCGAGGTGGGCGGGGTCGGGCAGCAACGGCTCGAGCGGGCCTCGGTGGCGATCGTCGGCCTCGGCGGTTTGGGTTCGCCGGTGGCCCTCTACCTGGCGGCGGCCGGGGTGGGACGGCTCGGGCTGATCGACGACCAGCTGGTTGAGCTATCGAATCTCAACCGGCAAATCCTCTTCGAGGACTGCGACGTGGGCCGGCCCAAGGCGGAGGCGGCGGCCGGCCGATTGCTGATCCTCGACTCCGCCCTCAAGCTGGATGCCCGGAAGGAGAGCGTTCGCCCATCGAATGTCGAGCCGATCGTTGCCGAGTACGACGTCGTCGTCGATGCCACCGACTCGTTCGAGACGAAGTTTCTCTTGAACGACGCGGCCGTCCTGCTCCGCAAGCCGCTGGTTCATGGGGCGGTGCTGCGATGGGGCGGGCAGGCAACCACGGTGCTCCCCGACGGGCCGTGCCTGCGCTGCTTGTTCCGTGAGCCTCCCGACCCCGCCGATATCGAGACCTGCGAGGAGGCCGGCATCATCGGAGCGGCCACCGGCGTCGTCGGAAGTGTTCAGGCGGAAGAGGTGCTCAAGGTGATACTCGACGCCGGCATACCATTGAGCGGCCGCCTCTTTCAGCACGACGGCTTGCGTGGTGAAGCCCGCATCACGAACTTTCCGCGCGACCCTGATTGCCCGGTCTGCTCCTCGAAGGCGAAGATCACCGACCTCACGCGATATTCGGAGCAGGTCTCACCCCGCGGTCACGTCCTCGTCTGATGCCGTCCGCGGAGATCGGCGTCTTCGGCGGCTCCGGCTTTTACGAATGGCTGGCGGGCGCCGAATCGGTGACCATCGACACCCCGTATGGGCCGGCGAGCGCGCCGATCGCGGTCGCCGACGTGGGCGGACGCCGGGTGGCGTTCATGCCCCGACACGGTGCCCGGCACCAGATCCCGGCGCCGTTCGTCAATTACCGCGCCAACGTCTGGGCGATGCACGAGCTCGGGGTGCGACGTCTCATCGGACCATCGGCCGTCGGCAGCCTGCAGGCGAACCTGCCTCCCGGCGACCTGGTGATCTGCGACCAATTCATCGACCGGACCACCGGCCGGTCGGATACCTACTATCACGGGCCGGACGTCGTCCACCTCAGCGCGGCCGACCCCTATTGTCCGGAGTTACGCGCGCTGGCCGGCCGGGTGGCGCGTGAGCAAGACCTGCGCTTTCGTCCTGCCGGCACGGTCGTCGTGGTGCAGGGTCCACGCTTTTCGACCCGAGCCGAAAGTCGATGGTACGGACAGATGGGCTGGGACATCGTCGGCATGACGCAATACCCCGAGGTGATCCTCGCCCGCGAGCTCGAGATGTGCTATCTCAACCTCTCGCTGGTGACCGACTACGATGCCGGCCTCGAGGGAGCGCCCGAGGTGGCGGCGGTCCAGGCGCACGACGTGATGCGCGTGCTGGCCGGCAACATCAGTCGGGTTCGCGACCTGCTGGCCACCCTGATTCCGATCATCCCAAGCACCCCGAGCTGCAACTGTCAGCACTCGCTCGAAGGGGCCCGGATGTGAACCCGGCGACCCGGAAAAAGAAGAAAGGCCGAGATTGGGGTCTCGGCCTTCAAGGAAGGGGAAGCGGGGATCACGATATCGGTGGGGTTGTTAAGGAGCAGTGAAGCGGCGGTAACGGCGCTGTCACGGGAATGGATAGGGGCTCGATCGAGCGTCAGCTATAGTCCCCAGCAATGAGGGTGCTGATCACCGGCGGGGCCGGTTTCATCGGTCAGCGCACCGGCCAGCTTCTTCTCAAGCAGGCGCACCAGGTCACCATCCTCGACAACCTCTCGCCACCCGCGCACGATGGCCCACCGGCGCTGCCGGCGGGGATGGAATTGGTCGAGGGCGACATCCGCAAACGCGAGGACTGGGTCAAGGCGTTGAAGGAGAACGAGGTCGTCATCCACCTCGCCGACCACCACGACTATCTGCCGTCGTTCAGCAAGCTGTTTCATATCAATGCCGTCGGCACGGCCATCCTCTTCGAGCTGCTGCTCGAGGGAAATACATCGGTGCGGCGGATCGTGCTGGGATCGACAACCGCGGTCTACGGTGAGGGCAAGTATCGATGCGGCAAGGACGGCGATGTCTACCCGCTGCCGCGCCGCGTCGATGTCCTCGAGCGCGGGGTCTGGGATCCGCCCTGTCCGATCTGTGGCGGCGCGGTGACGCCGATGATCACCGATGAGTCGGTCACGCGGCCGACCAGCGCCTACGGTCTAAGCAAGCTGGCGCAGGAAGACCTGGTTCGACTGCTGGGCGACCGACACGGTATCGAGTGGGTCGTCCTCCGGTACGGGGCCGTCCAGGGAAGGGGCCAGCCGTTCCAGAATGCCTACTACGGCGCGCTGCGAATCTTTGCGCTGCGCCTGGCGCATGGTCAACCCCCGGCTTTGCTCGAGGACGGCAATCAGCTGCGCGATTTCATCGACGTCGAGGATGTGGCGCGCGCCAACGTCGCGGCCATCGACGGGCTGCCGACCGGCGCCTACAACGTAGCCACCGGCCGAGCTCACGCCGTGATCGACCTCGCTCGCACCCTGCTGCGCGTCGCCGAGCGCGACCTCACCCCGGAGACGCCCGGTCGCTACCGGGTGGGGGATCCACGGCACGTCGTTCCTGACGTCAGCCGGTTGAAGGCGGCCGGCTGGGAGGCGCAATCGGGTCTGGAGTCGATGATTCGCGAGTACTGGCAATGGCTGCAGCAGCAGCCGAACCTCGATACCTACTTCGAGGGTGCTGACCACTTGATGGAACGCACTGGGACGGTCCGCGTGGCGCGATGAGCGATCCCTCGCGGCGCCGATATCCGATCCTCTACTCGGTCCAGCGTTGGAACGATGGTAA
Organism: Candidatus Dormiibacterota bacterium; assembly: GCA_036390825.1. Classification (GTDB taxonomy): domain Bacteria; phylum Chloroflexota; class Dormibacteria; order CF-121; family CF-121; genus CF-13. The sequence goes on along the minus strand of DASWBA010000116.1, from coordinate 33,439 downwards.
GTGGTTCTACGGCGGCTTTTTCATCATCCTGGTGGTGCTGATCGTCATCAAGCTGAACCAGCACCAGCCGATCATTTCTTTCCTCCCGGTCACGGTGCTCGACGCCGTCGTTCTTGTGGTCTTCTGGCTGATGCAGCGGATTTCGTATATCGAGGTGTCGGATGACGGGCTCCGGATCCGCTATCTGCTGCGTCGCATCGACCTGCCCTATACGGCACTGGCGCGGGTCCGCCGGCAACCGCTCGAAGTCGCCTTTCAACCGGCAGAGCGGCGTCGCTTCGTCAACCGTTTCGTCCGCCGCCTGGCGCGCGGGCCCGCCGCCTACATTCGGCTCGACCGCCGCCAGCCCGAGCTGATCGAATCCGTCGAACGGCAGCTCGGCCCACGCCTGGTTGCGGGCGCTGACATCGTCATCCCGATCGTCGGGGTCGATGACTTTGTCGCGCAGATCAAGGGCCGGCTGCGCGGCCAAGCGAGTTGATGCGACGCGCCGCCTGGTGGCGCCTCGACCGCACCGACCTCTACTGGCTGATCGCGCTCACCCTGGTCGCAGGCATGCTTCGTTTCGCCAGCCCGATCTTTCTCGACGTCTTTGCCCACCCGGGATCAGCGGCGCCGATCAGCGCCTGGGGCATCGGCCACAACTACCAAGATCCGTCGATTGCAGGCCTCGGCAAGCCGAACGACATCGCGCCCAACTCTCCGTTTGTCTTCGACGAGCTCTACTTTGCCAATGATGCCCACAAGGACCTGCTGGGCCAGGACTACTTCGACCCCGAGCCACCGCTCGCCAAGCTGATCATCGCGATCGGTATCAAGCTGTTTGGATTCAACTCCTTCGGCTGGCGCTTCATGCCGACGCTCTTCGGCACGGCGCTGATCCCATTGATGTACCTGCTCGCCCGGCAGTTATTGTCCGTCCGCTTCTTTGCCATCGCCGCCGGCGTGCTCACCGCCTTCGACGGCATGACCTTCGTCGAGTCGCGCACGGCCGTGATCGACATCATCCCGATCACGCTGGCGGTCCTGGCCTATCTCCTCTTTCACCTGCATCTCAACGCCGACACGAAGGCTCGACGGCGTTGGACGATCGTGCTCACCGGCATCACGCTCGGCCTCGCGCTGGGCGCCAAGTGGACGACACTGGCGGCCTACGGCGTCATCATCGTGATCCTCGTCTTTCGCCTGATCGTTCGCTGGACCCGCTACGACAGCACCACCGCCGGCGTCGTGCTGCTCAGCCTCGCCCTACTGCCGGCGATCTTCTACGGCCTGACCTTCTTCCGTTATCTGACGATCACCCACGGGATCACGAACCTGGCGCAGCCGGCGCTCGGCTTCGCGCCCTTCCACTTCAGCCCAGGGGCCGCCTGGACGGAGATCGCGGAGTGGCACCGCCAGACCTGGCTCTACCACATCAACCTGAAGGCTGACCACATCTTCTACAGTCCCTGGTGGTCCTGGCCGCTCGACTTCCGGCCGGTCGTCTACTACTACGCGGGCCAGGGGCTCGGCGTCGACCAATCGAGCGGTTCGACGCTGGTGGCGGAAATTTTCAACCTGGGCAATCCACTGATCTGGTGGGCCGCGACCTTCTCCCTCGCCGGGATCGCGATTGGACTACCGGCGCTGATCCGCGACTTCCGCTCGCGGCGCGAGCTCGACCCGGCGGAGGCGGTGCGGCGCGATGCGGCAGGACCTACGGACCAGCGTCTCTACGCCTCGATCTTCATCCTCGTCGCATTCTTCAGCGCCTGGCTGCCGCTCTCGCGGGTGCCGCGCGGCCTTTTCCTCTACCACATGCTGGGCGGCTTGCCGGCGATGTTCCTCGCCCTGTCGCTTACGCTCACCTATCTGCGGACGCTCTCGGGTCGCTTGCCCGGAATGGCCGTCCGCTTCAGCGGGGCAGTGCCCGCCTATGCCTACCTGGTGATGGTGATCGGCTTCTTCCTCTATTTCTATCCGCTCTGGACCGGGCTCCCACTGACCGCCAACGCGCTGAACAGCCACGTCTGGTTCGCCCTCACCAAGCCGCTGCCCAACTGGTGCCTCTGCTACTGGACCTCCCCGGGCTAGCGCTCGTCGCGGGCTGTCTCATTCTCGGTCTCGGCCTGGCCGCCGGCGGGCCGCCCTGGCTGGCGTGGGCCGAGCGCGCGGTGATCGGCATCGTGCTGGCGGTGGTGGGGCTCACGCTGCTGGGCTACCTGCTCGCGCTCGCCATCGGCGTCACCGTTGGACTCGTCCTCCTGCTGGCGCTGCTCGGACTTGCGGCCGGCGGTTTCCTGCTGCGGCGCCACCTCCCGCGCCTCCGCTCAGCAGTGGCCACGCGGCCATGGGCGCAGCCCGCGACGATATCCGTCGCCGTCGCCATCGCCGCCATCGCACTGACGATGGGGTACCTCTTCCTGCGGGCGGTAGAGGTCATGCCCGACGCCTGGGTCGCGCACTACAACAACACCTGGTCGGACTGGTCGTTTCACGCCAGTTACACGACCACCTTCGTTTATGGGAACAACCTGCCGCCACAGAATCCGATCTTTGCCGGGACCCCGTTCCGCTATACGTTTGCGCCCGACTTCGCCAGTGCGCTGTTGGTGGCCGGCGGCTGGAGCATCCCGGCGGCACTCGCCTGGCCCAGCTGGGCGATGACGGTGCTGGCGCTGAGCGGACTGATCCTCTGGGCGCGGCGCCTCACCGGCGGGATCTGGACCGGCGTGATTGCGGTCACACTGACCCTGCTCGGCGGTGGTATTGGATTCTGGTTCTTCTTCGGCGACGCGGCGCGGCTGGGCGTGATCAATGCCCTGCTGCATATCCCGCGCACCTACGACCGATTCGATCCCCCCGTCAACATCCAGTGGTACAACCCGATTCTGTCCTATTACCTCCCGCAGCGATCGTTCGTCTTCGGCGCGGCGATCGTGATGGCGGTGCTGCTGCTGCTCACCCCACCGCTGTTCACGACGCCCTTTTTCCGCTGGCGCGAAACCATCGACGTCATGCGCCGGTCGTGGCGACGCTGGACGATCAAGAGCGAAGCGGTCGCCTTCCTGACCGCCGGTGGACTCACCGGCGTGCTGCCCCTCTTCCACGTGCACAGCCTGGTCGTGCTCGGCATCGTGACCGTGTGCTGGGCGCTGCTCTTCCCGCGGCCGGCGTGGATCGGGTTCTTTGCCGTGATGGCGGTGCTCGCCGTGCCTCGACTGCTGATGGCGGTGCCGGGTGATCCCGGAGTACCGCCCGAGCACCAGTACCCAAGCTGGCTGATCGGCTGGGTGTCGGGCGCGGACTTTCCGCCGTGGTTCTGGATCAAGAACACGGGTCTGTTCTGGCCGCTCCTCTTGCTCGCCTTGCTGAGCCCGCTGGCGCTGCGCGGGCGGATGCGGCTCCTGATCGCACCTTTCAGCCTGGTCTTTGTCGTCGCCAACCTGATCAAGTTCCAACCGTGGGACTGGGACAACAGCAAGCTGCTGGTCTTCTGGTATATGGCGAGCGGAGTGGCGGTGGGGGCGGTGCTCGTCCGGCTGGCCCGCGCGCACGTGGGAGGCGCCGTGCTGGCGGCCGCGATCTGGCTGAGCCTGGTTGCGTCCGGCGTGCTCTCGTTACTGCAATTCCTTCCGCCCCAGGGCCCGGCGTATGTCTGGTTCTCGGCGGAGGAGGTACAGCTGGCGGCGGAGGTGCGGCAGCAGACGCCACCGAAGGCGGTCTTCGTCACCGGTGAGCAGCCGACGAACCCGATCGCCGACCTGGCCGGACGCTCGGTGCTGATGAGCTACCCGGGCTGGCTGTGGAGCTATGGCATCAACTACACGCGCCGCGAAGCGGATATCCAGCGGATCTACGCCGGCGGCGCGATGGCGCTAACTCTCTTGCACCAATATCACGCGGACTATGTCGTCGTCGGTCCGAACGAGATCGTCGAATTCCACCCCAACGTCGACTACTTCAATAGCACCTTCCGGCTCGTGCTGCACACGGCGAACTACCAGATCTACGCCGTCCCACCTGCTTAGAATGGCGACGTGCTGACGCGGTTCCTGGTCCACGTCGTCGCCCTCTTATTCGTCTTTTACGTGATCTGGGGCATCCGCGGTGGCGCGCTCTGGGCGGCGGTCGTCATGGCGCTGATCCTGGCGCTGGTCAACGCCATCATCCGGCCGGTTCTCCTGATTCTGACGCTGCCGATCACGATCCTGACGCTGGGCCTGTTTGTCATCATTCTCAACGCCCTGCTCTTCGCTCTATCCTTCGCGATTCTCCAGGGCGTCCTGAACGTGCATTTCGCGCTCGGCTTTGGCCAGATCCTCATCGGCTACCTGATCTACATCGTGATCAGCTTCCTGCTGACGCGCTTGATTCGCTAGAAGGCCCAGTAGCCGCGGCCGAAGGCGAGCCCGAAAACCAGGAGGCCCGTAAACGACGCCGCCACCATCGCCAGGTAGAGCCACCGCTGGCCGATCCGCCCCACCAGCAGGAACAGCGGATACATGCCGAGCAGATAGCGCGGGATGCTCAGCCAGAAGGGGAGGAACGTCACCATCACGGTCAGTACCGTGGCGTAGGCGGCATCCGACGGTCGCAGCCGTAACCAGCTGAGGAGCGTCGTCGCGTACGCCGCCATTCCACCGACGGCCTCGCCGCCACCGACCGTCAGCTTCTCCCACGGCACCCGCCAGCTGATGCCCCGGATGGCGTCGGCAAAGCCCACCCAGGGGGCTGCCAGCGAATGCGACCAGTGTTGACGCTGGACGCTGACGAAGGCGAAGGCATCGCCGAGTACCAGCAGGTTGGTCAGAAGGTAGGTCAGGAAGCCGGTCACGATCAGCGCCGGTGCGAGCACGGCCTGCCAGAGCGCGCGCAGCGTGTGCCGCGCGTTCACCAGCTCGATCACAAGAAACGGGAGGAGCGCGAGCCCGGTAAGGCGGGCGGCGGCAGCCAGACCTCCCAGCATCCCCGCCAGCAGCCAGTGCTGCCGTCGCGCCGCGAGCACCGCACCGAAGGCGAGGGCACAGAAGAGCGCTTCGGTGTAACCGACCAGCAGGAAATAGGCGGTTGGGAAGACGACGAAGAAGGCGGCTGCCCGAAAGGCGGCGTTCTCGCGCAGCTCTTGCCGAGCGATCTCATAGAGCAGGATGGCGGCCACGACGCCGGCAACATTGCTGATCAAGAGGGCGGCGGTACGCGCGGGCAGGCCGGTCGCGGCGATGGCGCTAATCAGCCCGGGATACAGGGGGAAGAAGGCGATCAGGTTTCGTGCATCGCCCGTCGCGCTGTAACCGTGGGTGGCGAGGTAGAGGTAGTGCTGCGCGTCCCAGTGGTCCCAGGCGCGGCCGAGGGCGGTCAGCGGATCGGGCCCGGCCCCGAATTCGATCAGGGTGACGGTGGCGAGCACGGCTTTGACCAGCAGGGAAAGCAGCAGCAGGCCGAGCCACGGACGGATTCGATCGGGCGCCGGCCCCCCGACGGGAAGGGTTCGGGTACCATAGCGACGCAACGGCTTGCCGGCCGTCGCGCTGAGTGACTTCACAGGCCTGGCTTCCGATGTTCCGCGCCATTGCCGCGGAGATCCGCGCCGAGATCGTGCCCCTGGCGGGCACGGCGCGCGGCCGCGAGGTGGTCGGCCTCGGCGCGGGCGGCGACCAGACCGTTTATCTCGACCAGCTCGCCGAAGGCATCGTCGTGCGCCACCTGGAGCAAGCCTATCGCAGCGGTTTGCGTTTTCACTTGATCTCGGAAGAGCTCGGCGAACGCGACTTCGGTGGCTCGGCGGTCGTCCTTTGCGACCCCCTGGATGGGAGCGTCAACGCCAAGATGGGACTGCCGTACTATGCGGTCGTGCTGGCTGTCACTGAGGGTGACCGATTCCGGGACGTTCGCCTCGGCTACGTCCAGAACCTGGTGACCGGCGACGAGTTCCACGCGATCGAGGGCGCCGGCGCCTACCGCAATGGGAAGCCGCTGCAGCCGAGCCCGGCCGCCTTCGACGGCCGCTCGATCCCCCTGGTGTCGTTCGATGCCCCTGCTGGCGTCGAGCCGCGGGAGCGGGCCGCGGCAATCTTTAGCAGGGCCGAGAAGGTCCGCCAGCTCGGCTCGGCCGCGCTCAACCTTTGCCACACGGCGGCGGGCGGGGTCGCCCTTCAAGCGACGCCGGCGCCGGTCCGCGCCTTCGACCTTGCCGGGCCCGTGCTGATCCTTCGCGAAGCCGGCGGCGTCGCCACCGACTACGACGGGGATCGGCTCGAGGACGTGCCGGTAGGCCTCGATTCGAGGACGACGCTGCTGGCGTCGCTCTCCGCGGAGGTCCATGCCTTCGCGCGCCAGCTCGTGGTCGAGCGGGTGCGCTGATGCTGGAGCCCGAGCAGACGACCTTCATCATCCTCTCCTTCGAAGGCCCGGATGTCTATTCGCAGGCGGGCGGGCTCGGCGTGCGTGTGAAGGAGCTCTCGCGCGCGCTCGCCGAACGCGGTTTCGAGACCCACCTGTTCTTCGTCGGTGATCCCACGCTGCCGGCGCACGAGAGCCTCCTCGACGGCCGCCTCTGGTTGCACCGTTGGAGCCAGTGGATCAGCCGCTACCACCCGGTAGGGGTGTACGACGGCGAGGACGACAAGGTGGCGGACCTGAACCGAAGCCTGCCCGACGCGCTGGTAAAGGACTTCATCAAACCCGCGATTGCACGCGGGAATACGGTGGTGGTCCTGGGTGAGGAGTGGCATATCGCGCACGCCATGTCATTGATCTCGGACGCGCTCTACTTCGCCGGCCTTCGCGATCGCTGCCTCCTGTTGTGGAATGCCAACAACCACTTCTCGTTCAACCGCATCAACTGGGGCCAGCTCGGCTTCGTCGCCACCCTGATGACGGTGAGCCGCTACATGAAACACATCATGTGGCGCTGGGGGGTGAATCCGATCGTGGTGCCCAACGGCATTCCCGGCTCGATGATGGCGCGGGTCAGCCAGGCGCAGGTTCGGGCGGTTCGCGCCGCGGTCGGTGTCCCTGCCTTCCTCTTCAAGATCGGGCGGTTCAGCCCCGACAAGCGCTGGCACCAGGCGATCGCCGCGGTCGCCCAGTTGAAGGAGCGGGGCATTGGCACGCGGCTCCTGATGCGTGGCGGCCTGGAACCGTTCGGCGGGGAGGTGCTGGACTTCGCCAGGCAACGCGGCTTGAGCGTGGCGCCGCTCTCCGCCCGGATCGAGGATGTGGCCGGCCTGGCGAATGCGCTCAAGGAGCATGCCGATGCCGACATCTGGAACGTCACGGCATTCCTTCCCGACGACTTGCTGCCGGTGCTGTACGCCTCAGCCACCGCGACCCTGGCCAACAGCGGGCATGAACCGTTCGGCCTGGTCGGCCTGGAGGCGATGGCCTCCGGCGGGGTCGCCTTCGTGGGCGCCACCGGCGAGGAATATGCCCAGCCGTTCAAGAACGCGATCGTGATCGAGACCGAGGACGCGGCCGAGATCGTTGCCTACGTCACCAACCTGGCCGCACGCCCGGAGGCCGCGCGCAACCTGCGGATCGCGGCGCAGCGGACCGCGCGTGACTACACCTGGCAGCGGGTGATCGACATCCTGCTCCAGCGGCTAGAATTTGTCGCCCTCAAGCAAGGGCTCAAAACGCCATGAGAGGATAGAGCCGATGCCCAACTCGCTCGTCATCTACATGGTCGCGCACCAGCCCCGACGGGTCCGACTGCCGGCGTTGCTGATTCCGCGCGGGACCCCGCCCGAGAAGATGGACGCCCTGATCTTCGACGACCAGATGGACCGGCGGTACTTCGACAAGGTCGCGAAGTACTGCTACCGGCCGGCGACCGAGCTCTTTCAGTCGCTCGTCGAAAGTGGCATGAAGATCTCGCTCGGCTTCTCGGTCTCGTTCCTGCTTCAGATGCGGCGCTTCGGTCCGGACGTGCTGGCGGGCTTCCAGAAGTTGGTCAGTCACGAGAACGTCGAGCTGGTGGCGGTCGAGCCCTATCACTCCTTCATCTTCTATCTCGACATCGCCGCCTTCGCCGAGCGAATGGCCTGGGGCAAGCGCCAGCTCGAGGAGACCTTCCAGAAGACGATTGCCATCACCGACACGACCGAGATGTTCATGTCGAACGACGTCTACTTCCAGCTGCAGGCGAGTGGCTTCAAGGGTGCCGTCATGGACGGCCGGCCCTGGGTCATGGGATGGCGCGAGCCGACCCACCTCTACCGCTACCCGAATGAAGAAATGCGGCTGCTCACCCGGCACTTCGAGCTCAGCGACGACGTGGGATACCGCTTCAGCAATCGCGAGTGGAACGGCTGGCCGCTGATGGCCGATACCTACGCCAACTGGCTCCGCGGCGCCATGGGGGAGTTCGTCTTCCTCGCCTGGGACTTCGAGACCTTCGGTGAACACCATCGCGCTGACTCCGGCATCTTCCCCTTCATGCACGCGCTCCATGCCGACCTGGCCAAGAACAAGATGAAGTACCTGACCCCGTCCGAGGCGATCGCAACCTTCAAGAATGCTCACGAGATGCCGCTGCCCGAGTACGGCTGCACCTGGGCCGGCGACGGCGGCATGGATTTCTTCCTCGGCAACGAGGCGCAGCAAGGCGTCTTCCGCCTGATGCACCACATCTACAACAAGGCGAAGCTGACCAAGCACCCCCACCTGGTGGACATCGCGATGTGGCTGCTGCAGTCGGACAACCTTCACTTGATTCAGTGGTTTTCCAAGAGCGGCAGCCAGGCGGAGGTCTCGGCCTACTTCACCCCCGACGAATGGTGGGAGCTGGGCGGCCTTGGCATTCTGCGCGAGCAGCAGCGCGTCTACGTCAACTTCCTGCGTGCCATGGACGAGTACGCCTGAGGAGAACGCCTCTCGGTAGCCCGAATACGATTTGTATTCGACCGCTGCAAGGTCAGCTCCACCGGCCGGTTATACGGCAGGGTGCCTTCCTTGCCCGTGCCGGCGTTGCCGGCCGTCATCGATCTGTCACTGGTCGCCGTGGCGTTGGGCTCATTGTTGATCCTCCGCCTGGCGCATGGCGCGCTGCCCTGGGGACACCTGATGATCGCGGTCGGCCCCGACGGACGGCCGATGCGGCCGCGCGTGAAATGGCATCTGTGGTCGATCAGCCATGGTGAGAACCCGCGGCTGGCGGCGATCGGCGGCCTCGCCTCGGTGGCGCTCGGCTGCGCGGCGGCGGCGGCGCTCGGTCCGCGGCTGTTCGACTCGGTGGTACACCCGGTGAACTCCGTGGCGACGACCATGATGATCTTCACCATCGCGGTGTCCACCGTGCTGGTCCCCCTGGGCCTTTCCGTCCTGATCCGCGCGACCCTCGACCTGATGGCCCGCCGCTCCTCGATGGTCGGCCTGGTGGTCGGGATGCGGCGTGACGCGGGCGTCTTCGGACGCAGCTACCGGATCGCGGTGCAGACGGGAGACAAGGCGATGGCGAAACGCCTGTGGGCCGACTCCTTCCGCGTCAACCGCGCGATCTTCGAGCGCCTCAGCCCGGGCGATCGCGTCACCGTCGAGTACTCGCCCCGACTGTTTTACGTGTACAGCATGGTGCTGCCCGAACCGCTGAAAAAAGCGGTAGGTTAGCTACACTCTTCCCTCGTGACGCGACCCCTGCATGTGGCGTTCGTCTGGCACATGCACCAGCCGTATTACAAGAATGACCTCCAAAACCAGTTCCTCCTCCCCTGGGTTCGGTTGCGTTGCGCCAAGGACTATTACAAGATGCCGGCGCTGCTGGCCGACTACCCGACGATCAAGCAGACCTTCAATCTGGTGCCGGCGCTGGTCGCGCAGGTGCAAGACTACGCTGAGGGTCGTTCCTCTGACATCTACCTCGAGCTTGCCCGCCGTCCCGTCACCGAGCTGAGCGCCGACGAGCGCGCCTTTATCGCGCGCTGGATGACCGAGTCGAGCCAGATCCGTCGCGTCCGCGACTACCCGCGCTACGTCGAGCTGGTCCGAAGGCGGGAGCAGGCGTGGCCGCGCGCGAGCGGCGATCTGGCGCGGCTCTTCAGCGATACCGAATTGCGCGACCTGCAGGTGTGGTTCAACCTCTCCTGGATCGGTCCCGAGGTGATGGATCGCGATCCCGTCATCGCCGAGCTGGTGAGGAAAGGTCGTGACTTCGCTGAGGCCGACAAGGAGCCGGTCTTCAATGTTCAGCTCGAGCTGCTGCAGAAGGTGCTGCCCGCCTACCGCGAGGCCCAGCAGCGCGGTCAGGCCGAGCTGATCACGAGTCCCACCTACCACCCGATCCTCCCGCTGATCGCCGATATCGGCGTCGCCCGCGTCGCGCGGGCGGACCTGGCGATGCCGCGCCGGCCCTTCGCGCATCCTGAGGACGCGGCCGAGCAACTGCGTGGCGGCGTCGAGTCGCATCGCCGCACCTTTGGGGTCCGGCCACGCGGCCTCTGGCCGCCGGAGCAAGCCATCTCCGACGACGTCGTGCGGCTCGCAGCCGACCAGGGGATCGAGTGGATGCTCAGCGATGAGGCCATCCTGGCGCGTTCGCTCTCTACCTCGGTCGCCCGTGACGGCGAGGGGCAGGTGATGCAACCGGAGGTGCTGTACACCCCCTACCGGATGCAGGCCGCTGGTTCGCCCATCCACCTGCTGTTCCGCGACGGGCGGCTGTCCAATGCGATCGGCTTCGAGTATCAGAATTCGGCCGCCGACGAGGCGGCCAAGGACCTGGTCGATCGGCTGAAGATCATCGGAGAACGCCAGGCGGACAGTCCCTTCCTGGCCGTGATCGCGCTCGACGGTGAAAATTGCTGGGATTTCTACGAGGCGAACGGCAATCCGTTCCTGCGCTCGCTCTACGCCCGCTTGAGCCGCGAGCCCGACCTGAAAACCGTGACGGTCTCGGAGTTTCTCTCGGAGTTCCCCGCGGACCGCTCCTTGTCGCGCATCCATCCCGGGTCCTGGATCAACGCCTCGTTCGACACCTGGGTCGGTGACCAGGAGCACAACGCCGCCTGGGAGATGCTGGCCGACGCCCGCAATCTCCTCAGCGAGCGCGAGCGCGACGTGGCCGACCAGGAGCAGCTGCAGGCTGCGCGCCGGGAAGTGCTGATCGCGGAGGGTAGCGATTGGTTCTGGTGGTTCGGCCGCTCGCACGACTCCGGTATGGACCAGATCTGGGACAGCCTTTTTCGGCTGCACCTGCGCAACATCTATATGTCGCTCGGCGAACGCCCGCCGGCCAGCCTCTACCAGCCAATCGTGAAGGCCGCCGAGGGAGCGGCCACCAAGCGCCCCGATCGGAAGATCAGCCCCAAGCTCAACGGTGGGGTCGACCAGGACGAGTGGAATGCAGGGGGCTATGTCGACGTGACGTCGCTCTTCGGCGCCATGCACCCACCCCGCGGTGCGGTGCGGCGGATCTGGTTCGGGCATGACGACCGCAACCTCTATTTGCGCTTCGACCTCCTCGACCGCCAGGGGACGGCCCCGATGAAGCTGGAGATGTTTTTTTCCGGCGGTGCGGCGCCCACTCGGTCCGCCGCGACCGACTTCGGTTTCGATCCCGCCTTCCGGCTGACGGTGCAGCGCCGGGAGAGCGACGTCGAGCTCGAGCTTCGCGAGGTGACGCCGAGCGCCGGCAAGCCTCGCTGGACTGGCAGCGCCCGCGGTGGCGACTCGATCGCGTTCGCCGTGCCGTTCCAGGCGCTCGGCCATGATCCGGGTGATACCCTCCACATGGTGGCGCTCGCCCATCAGGACGGCGAACCGGTGGAACAGCTCCCCCCGACGGGCTCGATCGCGGTCCGGGTGCCGGGCGACGTCTCGAATGGAGGGTCGAACCGACCGTTGAAGATCCTGCTGGTATCGGCCGAGGTCGCGCCCTTTGCCAAGGTTGGCGGGCTCGCCGACGTGGCGGGCGCACTGCCGAAGGCGCTGCGCGCCATGGGACACGACGTCCGGGTGGTGATGCCGCGCTACGGCAGCATCGATGTCGACAAGTACGGACTTCGCAAGGTCGTGACCAACCTCGGCGTGCCCCTGGCGCACCAGCCGGTCAACGCCGACGTGCTCGAGGGACGGATCGGCGGTGACGTGCCGATCTATTTCATCGATAATCCGCAATTCTTTGGCCGCGAAGGCATGTACGGCTTCTGGGACGATGACGCGCGCTTCATCTATTTCAGCCGCGCCGCGCTCGAGATGCTGCGGCCGCTCGATTTTCAACCCGACGTCATCCACGTCAACGACTGGCACACCGCCGTCATCCCCAACATGCTGGCTCGGCTCTACAGCGGCGACCCGTTTTTCGCCGATGTCGCGACCGTCCTTACCATCCACAACCTCGCCTTCCAGGGCGTCTTCGGATACGGCACCCTCCACCTGGCCGATCTCGAACAATGGGGGCTGATCAAGCCCGGGATGCCAGGGCTCGACGACATCGTCAACCTGCTCGGTCGCGGGATCTATTTTTCGGACGTCATCAACACCGTCAGCAACCGCTACGCGGAAGAGATCCTGACGCCGGAGTACGGCGAGAAGATGGATCCGCTGCTGCGGGTCTTTCGCAGCAAGCTGCACGGCATCATCAACGGCATCGATTACGAGGTCTTCAACCCGTCGCTCGACGCGTCGATCGCCGCCCAGTACGACATCAGCAGCATCGCCCGTAAGGTCGAGAACAAGCTGGCACTCCAGAAGGAGGTCGGCCTACCGCAGGACCCGGCGATCCCCGTTATCGGCCTGATCTCACGCCTCTACGATCAGAAGGGGCTCGACCTGATCGCCAACATCATGTGGGGCCTGATGCGGTTGAACCTCCAGCTGGTCGTGCTCGGCGCTGGGGACTCGCGTTATGAGGAGATGTTCCGCGCCGCCGCTCGCGACAACCCGCAAAAGGTCTCCGCCACCATCGGCTTCAAGCCGGTGTTGGCCCAGCACATCTACGCCGGCTCGGACATGTTCCTGATGCCGTCGCGGTTCGAGCCGTGCGGGCTGGGCCAGCTGATCAGCCTTCGTTACGGGACGATCCCGATCGTGCGCGCCACCGGCGGGCTCGCCGACACCATCGCCGATTGGGACCCGGTGCGGCAGACCGGGAACGGCTTCGTCTTCAGCGCCTACGACCACTGGGACCTCTTCGCCCAGGTGGTGCGGGCGCTGGAAACCTTCCGCCAGCCGCCGCTCTGGCAGCGGCTGCAGGCCAACGCGATGGCGACCGACGTCAGCTGGGCCAACTCCGCCGAGAAGTACGTCCGCCTCTACCGGGCGGCGATCGTCAACCACGGCGAGGCTCGGGAGTACTCGGCCGCCGCCGCCGGACCTTACGGCTGGTAGCCCGGCCGGCGACGCCCCCGGGGGGCTGGGTCTAATAGACCTTAATATTTGGGCGGTTTTCTTGATGTCTGGACATCAGGTAGGTCATGATTACGGCGATTCGGCTTTTATGACCCCTCGAGAACGCCGATACATCAACCCCTGGAAGGGAGGTAATTGACGTATATGGACGATTCAATCGCTCGACTCCGATGGTTGCGGGTACCGGCACTCTTAACGGTGGTCGGGCTGCTGGTGGCGGCGTGCGGAACTTCCGCCCCCACGACGAGCAACCTAGCCAAGGATCAGACGCTGCGGGTCAATATCAATACTGAGCCGAACAGCCTCGACCCCGGGCAGGAGCAGTACAGCTATGAAGGCGCCATCGGCGCATCGATCAGCGAGGCCCTGCTGAAGATCAAGCCGGACCTCTCCGATGCCGCTCCGGCGACGGCCTCGAGCTACAGCGTTTCTTCCGATGGGTTGACCTGGACCTTCAAAATCCGCTCGAACGCCAAGTGGAGCGACGGCAAGCCGGTCACCGCGGCCGACTTCGTCTACGCCTGGCAGCGCATCCTGGACCCGCGCCTCGCGGCGACCTATGCCGATCCCTTCTTCGACGGCACGATCGCCGGCGCCGCCGATTACCTCAACCTCGACCCGGTCAAGGACGCGGCCAAGATTCCGGACTTCCTGAGCGGGCTTGGCCTCTCAGCGCCGGATGCCAGCACCTTCGTCGTCAAGCTGCAGGCCCCAATGCCCTTCTTCAAGTGGATCGCCAGCCTCTGGATGTCGGCACCGGTTCGCAAGGACGTGGTCGACCAGTACGGGTCCGACAAGTGGGCCACTTCGCCGACCTCGCTGATCACGAACGGGCAGTACAAGGTCTCGGAGTTCGTCTCCAAGGACCACATCACGCTCGTCCCCAATACCAATTACTGGGGCGGTCAGCCAACCATCACCAAGATCATCAACTACGAGATCTCGGACGACAACCAGGCCTACGCGAAATACCTCAACGGCGAGCTGGATCTGGACAATGTCCCGCTGGCGAACACCGACCTGGTCAAGAACGACCCCAAGCTCAAGAACGAGATCAAGTTCGTCCCGCAGCTGACCCTGTTCTGGATGGACTTCAATACGCGCAAGGCGCCCTTCAATAACAAGCAGGCCCGTCTCGCCTTCTCGAAGGCTGTCGATCGGAACGCGCTGGCCACCAACGTGCTCAAGGGGCGGTCGGCGCCGGCCACCTTCTTCATCCCGAAGGGCATGAACGGCTACCGGCCTGACCTGGGCAAGACCCAGGACTTCGACGCGGCCGCCGCCAAGACGATGCTGACCCAGGCGGTCGGTGATCCGAGCAAGATCACGATCGACTTCCTGATCCGCAACAGCACCGCCAACAAGCAGATCGGCGAGTTCCTCGCCGACCAGCTGCAGACCAACCTCGGGGTGAAGGTCAACCAGGTGGTCATCGACAGCAAGACGGTGACGACGCGCCTCCGCAAACACGACTACCAGCTCTACGTGGGTGGTTGGGGCGCCGACTATCCGGACGACCAGGACTGGTTCGACATCTGGATGACCGGTAGCGGCAACGTGTTCGGCGGCTACAGCAACCCGGACTACGACGCGCTCGTGAAGAAGGCCGACATCGAGCCGGACGCGAAGAAGCGCCAGGATTACTACGACCAGGCGCAGAAGATCCTCATCGATGACGCCGGTGGCGGCTTCCTGTACCAGCGCAACTACATGTTCCTGGTCAAGCCATACGTCAAGGGTCTGACGACGACCGCGCAAGACTTCGAAGACGTCGGCGACTGGTTCTGGGGCAAGGTCTCGATCGCCCAGCACTAGAGAACCCGCTTGGCAGTAGCACAGGGCGCCCCACCGCGGGGCGCCCTCATCTCCTTCAAGATTCCACGGGGCCGAGCGGTCAGCCTGACCCTGTACATCATCCGGCGCATCCTGTGGCTGATCCCCGTCCTCTTCTTCGTCATCACGATCACCTTCGTGCTGATTCATTTCGCCCCCGGCAGTCCGTGGGACAAGGAAGGGAAGCAGCTCTCGGCGGCCGTGGTTCGCAATCTGAACGCGAAGTATGGGCTGAGCGATCCGTTTCTCGTCCAGTACGGGCGCTACCTGGTGAACGTGGTGCATTTCGACTTCGGCCTCTCGTTCCAGTACGAGGACCAGCCGGTTAGCGGCCTGATCCTGAAGAGCTGGCCGCCCACCGCCGTCATCGGCGTCCTCGCGTTCCTGATGATCGTGATCTTCGGGATCGGGATCGGCGTCGTCGCCGCTCTCCGGCAGAACACCTGGGTCGACTACATCGTGGTTGGCTTCAGCACGGTCGGCGCCTCGACTCCGGCGTTCGTGCTCGGCATCATCCTGATCATCATCTTTTCGGTCACGCTCTACCGCATCACGGGCGGCAACTTCTCGCTGCCGACCGGTGACTTCGCGCTCGACCAGCACTTGATCATGCCGGTCGTGACCTTGGCGACCCTACCGATTGCCTTTATCGCCAGGCTTACGCGGGCCAGTACGCTCGAGGTGCTCCGCCAGGACTACATCCGCACCGCCTGGGCCAAAGGCCTGCGCGAGCGGCTGGTCGTGACCAAGCATGTCTTGAAGAATTCGCTCATCCCGGTGGTCTCGGCCCTGGGCCCGACCTTTGCAGTGCTGATCACGGGATCGGTCATCGTGGAGAGCGTGTTCAACATCCCTGGGATCGGCCGCGCTTTCGTCGTCGCAGTCAGCTCGCGGGATTACCCCATGATCCTGGCGACGACGATCCTTTTCTCGGTGGTCGTCGCGCTGGCCAACCTCGTCGTCGACCTGCTCTACACCGTGATCGATCCGCGCGTGAGGCTCGGCTGATGGCCGCCGCCGCTGCCGTCTCGCTGGAGCAAATCGACTGGGAGAATCCTGAGCAGATCGGCCTCTGGCGGGATGCCTGGCAGCGCTTCCGCCGAAACCCGATTGCTGTGGGCGGGCTGATCTTCGTCTGTCTCCTCGTCCTCGACGCGCTGCTTGCGCCGCTGCTGGTGAGCCTCCACCTGATCGCGGACCCCCTGAAGCAGGACGTCGCCCACTCCTACGCCGGCTTCAGCCCCCAGCATCTGCTCGGCACCGACTACCTTGGCCGTGATCTGCTCAGTCGGGTAATGTTCGGAGCCCGCATCTCGTTGATGATCGGCTTGACCGTCCAGGCCATTTACCTCGCGATCGGTGGCACCGTCGGCCTGATCGCCGGCTACTTCGGGGGTCGAGTGGACAACCTGCTGATGCGCTTCGTCGACATCTGGTATGCCTTCCCCGACCTGCTCTTCCTCCTGGTCGTGGTCGCGGTGCTTGGGCCGAGCCTGTTCACCATCTTCGTCGCGATTGGCGTCATCGGCTGGGTCGACCTCTCCCGGCTCATACGCGGCCAGGTCCTCTCGCTGAAGGAGAAGGAGTTTGTCGAAGGCGCGCGGGCCGCGGGGAGCGGGCCGTCGAAGATCATCCTCCGTCACCTGCTGCCCAACACCCTGGGCCCGATCATCGTCAGCCTGACCTTCGGCATCCCCCGGGCGATCTTCCTGGAGGCCACGCTCAGCTACCTGGGGGTCGGCATCCCGCCACCCACCCCGAGCTGGGGGATCATGATCCAGGATGGCTACCAGGCGATCTTCGCTTACCCGCACCAGGTGCTGGTCCCGGCGCTGGCGCTGGCTATTACCATGCTGTCCTTCAGTTTCATCGGAGATGGACTGAGAGACGCCATCGATCCCCGAATGCGAAGATAGCGCTGTGGCAGCGCCGCTGTTGCGCGTCGAGGACCTGCGCACGCAGTTCTTCACCTCTCGCGGAGTCGTCCATGCGGTAGACGGGATCAGCTTCAGCGTCGCCCGCGGGGAGACGGTTGGCATCGTCGGGGAGTCCGGCTCGGGAAAGACGATGACCGCCTTTTCCATCCTGCGGCTCGTGCCCGACCCCGGCCGGATCGTCTCGGGGCGGATCCTGTTCAAAGACCAGGACGTCGTCCAGATGAACGACGACGACGTCCGCGAGTTCCGGGGCAACGACGTCGCCATGATCTTCCAGGACCCGATGACGTCCATGAACCCGGTGACCCGGGTCGGGGTGCAGATCGACGAGGCGATGACCGCCCACGAGCGCTTCTCGAAGAAGGAGGCGGAGGCGCGCGTCGTCCCTCTTCTTCAGAAGGTACGGATTCCAGAGGCGGTCCAACGGGCCAGGGACTACCCGCACCAGTTCTCGGGCGGGATGCGGCAGCGGGCCATGATCGCCATGGGCCTGTCCAACGAGCCGGCATTGCTGATCGCCGACGAGCCGACGACTGCCCTCGACGTCACCGTGCAGGCGCAGATCATCCAGCTGCTGAAGCAGCTCAATCGCGAGGTGGGGGCAGCCATCATCCTGATCACGCACAACATGGCGCTGGTGGCCAGCCTCTGCCAGCGCATCATCGTGATGTACGCGGGCCGGATCGTCGAGGAAGGGCCGGTCGAGCAGATTTTCGACAGCCCCCAGCATCCCTATACCTGGTCGCTCTTGCGGTCCGTCCCACGGGTCGACGTCGCCCGGGTAGAACGCCTGGTCAGCATCAAAGGCTTGCCACCCGACCTGGTGCGAATGCCGCCCGGCTGCAAGTTCCACCCCCGCTGCCGGTTCAAAGTCGAAAAATGCGAACGAGAGGAGCCGCCACTCGAAGAAGTGGCGCCAAACCAGGTCGCTCGCTGCTGGGTGATGATGCGCAACGTGCCGCAAGAGCAGCGAGAGGAGACCAAGGCCGGAGAGGTGTCGCAGCAGGCGGCAACCGAGCTCAAGCAGGCCGGATCCGGGTGAAAGTCGCCGAGGCCGCTCCCTCGACCGAGCGCCGCGTCGACCCGGTCATCCTGCGAGTGGACAACGTCTACAAGCACTTCCCGGTCGGCGGCCTGGGCGGCGCCGCCGTCCGCGCCGTCGACGGCGTCAGCTTCGAGATCCGACGAGGAGAGACGCTCGGCCTGGTAGGGGAGTCGGGCAGCGGCAAGTCGACGCTGGGCCGGGTGATCACCGCCCTGCACCCGGCCAGTGGCGGGAGCGTGTTATTCGAAGGGAAGGACGTCACCAAGCTTCGCGGCGGCAAGCTGCGCCAGATCCGGCGCCAGTTGCAGATCATCTTCCAGGACCCGTTCGCCTCGCTCGATCCACGCATGACGGTCGGCGAGATCATCGCCGAACCGCTCGACAACTACGGACTGGCGCGCGGCCGGCAACGGCAGTTGCGCATCCAGGAGCTGCTGCGGGTCGTTGGCCTGAACCCGAACTTTACCAACCGCTACCCGCACGAGTTTTCGGGCGGCCAGCGACAGCGCATCGGCATCGCGAAGGCGCTGGCGCTGAATCCGTCGCTGATCGTCTGCGACGAGCCGGTCTCGGCGCTCGACGTCTCGATCCAGGCGCAGATCATCAACCTGCTCCAGGACCTGCAGCGGGAGTTCAACCTGACCTATCTCTTCATCGCGCACGACCTGGCCGTGGTCCGGCACATCTCGAACCGGATCGCCGTCATGTACCTGGGAAAGATCGTGGAGATCGCCGACCGGGTAGATATCTACGACCGTCCGCAGCACCCCTACACCAGCGCGCTGCTCAGCTCGATCCCGGTCCCGGATCCGCGCCGCGAGGCCAACCGCGAGCCGATCCCGCTCAAAGGCGAGATTCCCTCGCCGGTCAACCCGCCGAGCGGCTGCCGCTTTCACACGCGCTGTCCGATCGCGCGCGTTCCCGGGGTGTGCTCCGAGATCGAGCCGCCGCTGGTCGCGCACGGACGCCCCGGGCAGGTGGCCGCCTGCCATTTCGCGGGCGAGCTCAGCGCCCGGTCGGCGACGGAAACCGACTTGCCGTCGGCCTGACCGCTGGCCCCTACCCCTTCGTTGATAGCGACCATCGACCGCCTTCAACAGTGGGAGCTACGGCTCCTCGAGAAAGCCGCAACCCAGCTGCCGGTGAACGTGGTGGGACCCTTCCGCGCCATTCCCGGACGGACCGGCGAGATGGTCGGCTTCAACTACGCGCTGCCAGTGGATCTGCTCGACGACAGGCTGCCGGCGGCGATCGGCGCGCTGCGGGCGCTCTATCGAGCCCGTCACGAGCGGCTGCGGCTGGAGTTCAACGAAGAGACCTGGCCGGAGCTCAGCGCCGCGCTGGAGCGAGCCGGACTGATTCTCGAGAGCCGCAACCCATTGATGGCCTGCGAGCCGGATGGGTTTCTACCGTTTTTCGCCCCGTCGGTGGTGGTCCGGTTTCTTGCGCCGGATTCGCGCCATCCCTCGACGCTGCGCGCCGTCGGGGAGGTGGCTGGTCAGGTGGCAGGCCGGGCGTCGATCGGCACCGTCGATGGCGTCGCCGAGCTCTACGGTGTCGTCACCGACCCTCCGTTCCGGCGTCGGGGCGTGGCGGCGACGGTCTGCAGCGCACTGGTCGAGCGGCTCTTCGACGATGGTGGCACCCTGGTCTTCCTCGATGCCGAGAACGCTGGCGCGGAGGCCCTCTATGAAAGGCTCGGCTTTCGCCGGATCGGTGCACGACTCAGCTACGCAGAACCCCCGCCCTGACCCTCCCCCAGAGGGGGAGCGAATTGGAGTCGCTCACGGAAGTAGGCGAGCACCTGGCGATCAGTCCGCCCGTCGGAGCGCAGCCGGTCCTCAAGATTCTCCATCTCCGAGAAGGCGGTGAAGGCCTTGCGGGCCTCGTCGCCCCATGGTTCGCCATCGCGGCCCGGGTCGTACCCGAGGCGCCGAAGCCCGTCGCGCAACTCCTGCGCCAGCCGGTCATCGATGACCAGCAGGTCATCCGCGGACGGTTTCTCGAAGTAGAGACGCCAGAGGCCGGTGAGCCGTTGCAACTCGTCAACCGGATGGGGGTGATCGTCGACGCGGAGGTCGAGGTATCGGTCGTTGAGGCCGCCGTATCCACCGGCCGGCTTGACCACCAGCAAAGCCGCCGACTGCTTCCCACGGCGGTCGCCGCCGGCGCCATCGCCCGCCTTCAAGGCGGCCAGCAAGCGCCGAGCAAGGCTGCCCGTGGTGGCCTGAAACGCGGCCAGCATGGCGGTCACAGTGGCCTCACTCACCAGGATGTTGCCCTGGACCGCAACGTGGTCGGCGGTCAGGCCTCCGAACCAGGGAAAGCACGCGCTGCCGGTAAAGGTTGCGGCACCACCCCGCAGATCGACGATGCCCACCTGGCGTTTCGCCGCGTCGGGATCGGCCGCGGTCAGCCGATCGATGACTGCCTGGGGTGACACGCCCTTCGCCAGCAGCTCCAGCCCGGCCGGGCCATAACTCGTATTGGCGTACGACTGGGTGGCGATCGCTCCCACGCCGCCCCGCGCCCAGGGGACGACGGCGCCGGCCGACAGGAACTTCGATGCCACCGCCACGCCGCACTCGCCGGCGACGGGGTCGGCCGCGACGATGCTAAACGTCCTGCAAGGAATCACCGCCGGTAAACCTTACGGCATAATGAGCACTGCGATCTCGCGTCCTTCCCCAGGAGTTTGCCCCTGCCCCAGCTTCGTCAGGATCTGATCACGGGGCGCTGGGTGGCCGTCGCCACCGAGCGCGCGAGGCGGCCGGATTCGTTCACCCAGGCAGTCAAGGAGGCGGTCGCGGCCCGCGATGTGTGCCCCTTCTGCCCCGGGCATGAGGCGATGACGCCGCCGGAGGTGCTCGCCTACCGCGCGCCCGGCGGGGCGCCAAATGGCGAAGGCTGGTGGGTGCGGGTGGTGCCGAACCTGTATGCGGCGTTTCGGCTCGAGCCCGATGGGCAAGAACACCGCGAGGGTCGCTTCTGGCAGCGCGATGCCATCGGCGCTTGCGAGGTCTTGATCAGCAGCCCCGACCACATGGCGCCGACGCCGTTGCTGCCCCGGCGGCAGGTTGCGGAGATCGTACAGTCGTACGTCGACCGCTACCGCCACCACGCCAAAGATCCGAACCTCGAGCACGTACTGATCCTCTATAACCACGGCCGCCCGGCCGGCGCCTCGCTCGAGCATCCGCATTCACAGCTGTATGCCATCAGCTTGGTTCCACCGAGTTTCATCGACGAACTCCAAGGTGGGCAGCGGTTTTATCAGGAGCAGCATGGCTGCGTCTTCTGCCGGACGCTCGACGACGAGCAAAAGGCGGGGACGCGCATCGTGTTCGAGAACGACGCCTTTGTCGTCTTTGCACCCTATGCGGCGCGGACGCCGTTCGAGACCTGGATCATGCCGCGCCGCCACATGGCATCATTCGGCGACCTCGATCTCTCGAAGGAGAAGCCCGCGTTTGCCGAGGCACTGCAGCTGACGCTGAAAGCGTTGCGCGAAGGCTTGAACGATCCGCCCTTCAACTACTTCATCCACAGCGCCCCGCTCAAAGCCGACGTAAGCGAGGCATATCACTGGCACCTCGAGCTGATCCCCAAGCTCAGCACCGCGGCGGGCTTCGAGCTGGGGACGGGAATGTGGATCAACGTGGTCAAGCCCGAGGATTCAGCCGCCTTCTTGCGCGAGCGTGTCCAGAAGCTGGAGGCGCAGCCGGCATGAAGGCTGTCGTGATGGCAGGCGGCGAAGGCTCGCGCCTGCGGCCGCTCACGAGTGGGGTACCGAAACCGCTGGTGCCGGTGGTCGGCAAACCGGTAATGGAGCACATTCTTCGCCTGCTCAAAAAGCACGGGATCACCGACGTGGTGGTGACGCTGCAATATCTTGGCTCGGCGATCCGGGACTATTTCGGCGACGGCTCGGACTTCGGGGTGGACATCACCTACGTGGTGGAAGATTCGCCGCTGGGTACTGCGGGCAGCGTCAAGAATGCACAGGAGTTCCTGGATGAGCCGTTCATCGTCATCAGCGGGGACGCCATGACCGACATCGACCTGACACGCGTGATGCAGTACCACGAGGAGAAGGGTGCGGACGCCACCATTGTGCTGACATCGGTGCCGAACCCGCTGGAGTTCGGGGTCGTGATCACCAACCCGGACGGCACCATCAACCGCTTCCTGGAAAAGCCATCCTGGGGTGAGGTCTTCTCCGACCAGGTCAATACCGGGATCTATGTCATCGAGCCGAAGGTGCTCGATATGATGCCGCCGGCGACGGTGGTGGACTGGAGCAGCGACGTCTTCCCCAAGATGCTGGCCAACGCCATGCCGCTCTATGGCTTCCTGGTGCAGGGCTACTGGTGTGACATCGGCAACATTCAGACCTACTACCAGGCGAATTGGGATGCGCTCGAGGGACGGGTCGACGTCGAGATTGCCGGCGAGCGCCGCCATGGCAACGTGTGGATCGGGGAGGACGTCGAGATCGGCTACGACGTGCGGATCAATGGCCCCGCGTATATCGGCAACGAATGCAAGCTCAAGGCGGGCGTCTTCATCAACGGGCCGGCATGCGTCGGCAATTTCTCCGTGATCGACGAGAACACCAAGGTCAGCAACTCGATCATTTGGACCTATTCCTACATCGGCGAGAATTCGCGCCTGCGGCAGGCGATCGTCTGCCGCCACGCCACCATCAAGAACGGCTGCTTACTCGAAGAGGGGGCCGTGATCGGCGATGACGTCGTCGTCGGTGAAGGCAGCACGATCGATGCCGGGGTGAAAATCTGGCCGGACAAGCAGATCGAACCGGGGTCGACGGTGCACGAGAGCATCATCTGGGCCGGCCACTACAAGCGAGGGCTGTTCTCCTCCAACGGGCTCGTCGGCCTGATCAACATCGAGCTGACCCCGGAGTACTGTGCCCGCCTGGGCGCGTCCTTCGCCGCGCTCTTTCCCAAGGGCGCCGCGGTGGCGGCGGCCCGTGACGGCCAGCGTCCCTCGCGGATGATCAAGCGGGCGATGGTCGCGGGTATGATCTCGTCCGGCGCCTCGATCATCGACCTGAGTGAGCTGCCAATCCCCGTAGTCCAGTACTACGCGCGCGACCACCGGATCGCGGGCGCGGTGCATATCCAGATGTCGCCACTCGACAGCCGCTCGGCCGATATCCGGATGTTCGATGCCAGCGGCGTGGTACTCGATAAGAAGTCGGAGCGCAAGTTGGAGAACCTGTTCTTCCGAGAGGACATCCGCCGCGTCCATTTCTACGAGATGGGCGACATCACCTACCCGCAGGACGCTATCGACTCCTACATCGACGGCCTGATCGGGTTGACCGATGTCGAGGCGATCCGCCAGGCCCACCTGAAAGTGCTGGTCGACTTCGACCACGGCAGCGCCTCGCTCGTTCTGCCTCGCCTCTTCAAGGAACTGAACATCGAGGCGATCCCGTTGAATGCCGGCTTCGACGAGACCTACCAATCGAAGACGAACGAGGCGTTCGATGAGGCGCGCCGTCAGTCGGCGCTGATCACGCGAACGCTGGGCTGCAAGCTCGGCGCCTACATCGACTACGGGTCGGAGCGCCTCTTCTTGATCGATGAACAGGGCGAGCTGCTCGACCATCACGAGGCGCTGGGCGTGATCGCCCTGTTGGCCTTGAAGGCGAAGCCCGGCGTACTCCTGGCGCCGGCGACGGTGCCGCAGACGATCGCCGCCCTGGTGCTCCAGGTGCCGGGTTCGCACTTCGTGCCCGGTAAGACGGAACCCTCCTCGCTGCTGCGCGCCGCGCAGCAGCACCAGGCGCGGCTGGCATCGGATGCGAGTGGTGGCTACGTGTTTCCCGACCACCTGCTGGGGTTCGACGCCATCTTCACCTTGATCAAGTTGCTGGAGCTGCTCGCCAAGGACGGACGGGCGGTCTCCGCTGTTCGGAAGGAGGTGCCGCGCGCGGCCTACGAGCACCGGCTCGAGACCGTACCCTGGGACGCCAAGGGAAGGGTGATGCGCACCATGGTTGAGATGCACCGCGATGCGCCGGTGGACCTGGCTGACGGGATCAAGGTGTTCGTCGACGGTGGATGGGTGCTGGTGCTGCCCGACCCGGACATGCCGCGCTACCACATCATCGTCAGCATGCAGGACTCGGACAAGGCACGCGCGCTGGCCGACCGCTACAGCGCGATGGTCAAGACTGCCGTCGGCGAAACCGGCTCCGCCAGCCCAGCCGCCGCCCGCTGAGTCGGGGCGGGAAGATGCCAATCCGCGCAACTGTGCCCGGCCATGCCGCCTCGCGCAGCCGCAACGAGCGGCGATTCGTGCGAACGGCGGGCTTCTTCCGGGCGTTGCCGGCACCCGTGAAGGCCGCCCTCCCCGCGCGCTTGAAGGAGGTCAGCCACCGGGTCCGATCGAGCCAGGCGCAGTGGTTTTACGACGACCCGCGCCTGCACTTCGAGGCCTGGTGGCACCGCAACACAGGCCGACTCGAGCTGGGGCTTCACCTGGAGGCGGCGCCCGCGTTGAACGAGCGGATCGCGATCGGGCTGGCGCGGCAGTTGCTGATGATCAAGGCGCGCCTCGGGGAGCGGATCGACCTCGAGCCCTGGGACCGTGGCTGGGTTCGCCTCTACGAGACGCACCCGGTCGAGGTCTTCGACGCGGCTCGGGTCAAGCTAACCGCGACGCGGATGGCGGAGTTGATCGGGGTCATCTGGCCGATGTGCCAGGAACTGCGGAAGCGCGATGCTAAAATCCGGCTAGGCGAGCGGGAGTAACTCAGTTGGTAGAGTACGACCTTCCCAAGGTCGGAGTCGCGAGTTCGAGTCTCGTCTCCCGCTCAGTTCCTGTGCCACGATGGCTAGCGCGTGACCGAGAAGCGTGCCATGGCTCCCCGTGCTGCGTTCGGCCCGATGATCGCTTCGGCCTCGCCGGGTTCCACACGGTACGTCATCGTCCGGTCGTAATAACCCAGATCGTCGGGAGTCACGACGAAGGTTGCGGTCGCCGTCGACCCCGGCTCGAGGTCTAGCGCCGCCCAATCGGCGAGCTGTCGCAGAGGCCGAGTGACGTCGGCCACCCGATCACGCAAATAGAGTTGAACCACCTCCCGGCCCGGTCTCGACCCCGTATTCGTCACGTCGACCGACATGCGAATGGAACCTGCGTCAAGGGGCATCTCATTCGCCGATAGCCTGACCGGCCCGTAGCGGAACGTAGTGTAGGTGAGCCCCCAGCCGAAGGGCAGCAACGGCTGGTCAAGGGCGTCGATGTAGCGTCCCCCATGGGCGGCGCCGCCCTGATCGAGCGGACGGCCGGTCGGCCGCTGATGTGAGCTCGACGGGACGTGGCCCACACTCCGCGGAAAGGTCACTGGCAAGCGTCCGCGCGGAGGCACCTCGCCGAGGATCGCGTCGGCCAGGGCCGCTCCCGCCTCGATTCCCGGATGCCACGCGAGCAAAACGGCGCCGGCCCAGTCCAGGAGTTCGCCGACGTCGAGTGGCCGTCCAGTGAAGACTACGACGACCAGGGGCTTGCCAAGCGCGGCCACGTGTCTGACGACATCCAGCTGGCCCGGCGGTAGGCCGAGTGTGCTAACCGAGTTCGCCTCGCCTGAGCGCGAAGGATGCTCGCCGACGAGGGCGATGGTGATGTCCGCCTGACGGGCCAGCTTGAGCGTGCGGTCGCTGAATCGACCATCGTCCACCGTCAGGTTGTGGAACCGTTCCGCGAAGGCGCGCGCCAGCGTGATCACGTCTTCTCCGCGGCCATCGAGGGTCCACGTTCCCAGCAGCGCCTCGCCGTCATCGGCGAACGGCCCGGTAAGGAGTA
Source organism: Candidatus Dormiibacterota bacterium (assembly GCA_036390825.1). Classification (GTDB taxonomy): domain Bacteria; phylum Chloroflexota; class Dormibacteria; order CF-121; family CF-121; genus CF-13. The sequence goes on along the minus strand of DASWBA010000116.1, from coordinate 7,456 downwards.
CCCTGGGCTGCGCCCCGGCGTCCAGGGGCAGCAATCCACGGTTCGACAGCAGCACGAACGAGGCGGCGGCCGCGTCTCGCGCCACTTTTCGAGCGGACACGCTTGGCGCGCCTTTGGTCGATGGGGTGGTGTACGGCTGCTCAAAGAGTCCGCGGCGCAGCTTCATCCGCAGGATCCGTCGCACCGCATCGTCGAGAAGCGCCACAGGGACCACGCCCGATTCGACGAGCTCCCCCAGATGCGCGGCGTAGGCGCCCGAGACCATGTCGACGTCCACGCCCGCCCGGATTGCCTGGGCCGCGGCGTCGCGGAGATCGACGGCCACGCCGTGCTCGACAAGCTCACCCACGCCGCGCCAATCGCTGACCACCACACCGTCGAACCCCCACTCCTGTTTCAAGACTTCGCGAAGAAGCCGCCGATGGGCGTGCATCGGAACGCCGTCGACGTCGATGAATGCGGCCATGACCGAGGAGCATCCGGCTTTGACCGCGGCACCGAAGGGTCGAAGGTGCAGGTTGCGCAGCGTGTTTTCGCCAACCGAAACCGAGTCGTAGTCGCGTCCGCCGCTGACGAGTCCATAGCCGACGTAATGCTTGGCGCAGCTTGCCAGGCCGGGGGTCTGTCGCTCGAAGCCCCGTACCATTGCCTGGGCGAGGCGGCCGGCGAGTTCCGGCGCCTCACCGAGCGATTCGGCGACGCGGCCCCAGCGCGGGTCGGTCGAGATGTCCACCATGGGCGCGAAGGTCCAGGCGATGCCGTCGGCGCTGGCTTCCTCCGCCGCAATCCGAGCCGCGCGCTCGACGAGGTCCTCATCCCACGCGGCTGCCAAGCCCAACGGGATGGGGAAGACCGTGCGGTGCCCGTGAATGACATCGCGCGCGAACAGGAGCGGAATGCCCAAGCGAGATTCGTCAACCGCGATGCGCTGAGCCGCGTCAGCCGCCGCGACCAGCATCCCGCTGTCTCTGGTATTCCCGGCCGTCGCGCCACTGGCATAGAGGCTCGACCCGATCGATCCGCGACGAAGGCTGTCGGCATCGCGACCAGGATCCACGTTGGCCGTTTGGTGCGTCTGGCCAACCTTCTCCGCTAACGACATCTCGTCGAGCAACGCCCCCACCCGTGTCTCGATCGGCAGGCCCGGCTGCAACCATGGGCGCGCTTTCCTGCTGCTCGAAGCGCGCACCTCAGGCGACCTCAATCACGAGCGAGTTCTCCTCGGGACGCAAACGATTCCGGACCGCCGCCATCTCCACGGCAAAACCAGGCGGCCGGTAAGGATTTGACAGACCCGTGGTCGGCAATCGAGCATCGTTAAACGTGACGGAGCGCGGTCCGACACCGCGGCCATCGACGCGGAATGCAACGTCCACCGGCACCCCCGATATTGGGATTCGGGCCTTCAGGCCATCCAAGTTCGGATCGAGCACGGGATCGATTTCCAGGACCTGCGCGCGACGGCGGACCCCGAGCAGGCACTCGACGACCAGCCGCAAGAAGATGCCGGGACCCGACGAGTACACCCGCCAGCCGGCTTCGAGCGGCACCTCTCCTGAAAGCACACGCGAGTACTGCGTCGCCGCCTCGTACCGGTCGGCAACCACCGCGTCGGAGGAGGTGAAGTAGGTCGTCGACTGGCGGGGCCGTGCGACGCGAACCCGATCCGTCAGGCCGATGGGGTTGGCCAGGTTCAGCGCTTTCAACAGGCCCACGCCGTCCCCGTAGCGGGCGAGTGCCTCGGCGTAACGGAGGTGCGCGTGCATATACATCAAACCGATCTCGCGGCCGAAGAAGGTCGCGGCTTCGGCCCGTTGAAAGACTTCCATCGGTCCGCCGCGGTAGGGCGCGGGGCGGTCGAAAAGGCGGGCGCCGTCAGGGCCGAGCAAATGCTCGCGAACCAGCGCCAGGTGTCGGGTGGCCGCTTCGTGCGAAAACAGGTCGGATGTGATCGCGCTGCTGATATGCAGCAGACCGTAACGGAGTCCCGTGCGCGCGTCAGCCGGATGCACGAGCGGCTCGACCGAGCCGTCGTCGCGGAAAAGGCCGTAGCCGGCGAGAATCCCATCGAAAACAAATCGGACAAGCGCTTGACCCGCCTGCGCCGCCATCTCCTCGGCGGTGCCGGCCAAGGCCGCGATCTCTCGCTGGCCGGCATCGCTCGCGAGGCGGAGCGCTTCCGCCAGCGTGCGCAGCGCCTCGATATGAAGCGTGACGGTCCAGGTGGAGCAGAGCCGGGCGGCCAATTCGGGGTGCGCCGGTCGCAGAGAGTCGTTCCAGTCGCCCAGCCCGTACGCCGGGAGCGGCGTCCCGGGGATGGTGCGAGCCGCGATGAGGGAGAGCGCCCGCCGCACGTGCTCGATCACCGGTGCGGCAGTGGGTGCGCCATCGGGCGCGGCAAACGGCAGCGGTTCTCGGAGGAGGCTTGCGTCGCCGCTGGCGCGAAGGTATTCCGCAAGCGCGAGCAGCGGCCAGTAGATCACATCGCCATGGGCATCGGGCGTCTCGGATCCGGCTTCACCGGGGAAGAACTCGAACCACTGTGGCCAATCGCCGCGCGAATGCTGAGCGCGGAACACGCGGCTGAGCAGGTCGCGTAGCGGCTCCATCCGGTCGAGTGCGATGAGCAGGCTGACCGGACCCTGGCACACGTCACGCGTGCCCCACGCTCCACCGGTGAACTGCTCCAGACCGCGCGGGGACAGGTAATGGACGAGCGCGTTCTGCGTGAACCAGGGAAGGACGGCATCGAGACGCTCTACGTCTTCTTTCGCCATCGAGCTCTGCGGTGCGATGAGCCGAACCGATTGGCTCAGGCCACGCCAGAAGTCGTCTCCTACCGGTTTGACGGAAGCAGGCGTCGTCTGATCTGGCTCGGGGAGGAGGCGGGCGGTCAACGTCAGCGTAAAGTCTTCGGTCGGAGACGAGCGGATCGTCACCCAGGGAAGCTGACGCGATTGCCCGTCGCGGAACAGGGCTTCGTCTCCCAGCACCTGCTCGGCTGCGCCGGCCGGCCACGAGAGCCGGAACCAACCGGCGGGGAAGCGACGGGCACTCGTCGATCCCGCCGGCGGGCGGACCGTGACACCGGTCGCATCGATCGACAGCTGCGGAGGCTCGGGTTGCTGGCCGTCGTCATCGTCCAGCGCCACGTTGGCGCAGACGAGCAGCCGGCTGGGCGTCCCTTCGAGAACGCGGACGCGAAGCGTCAGCTCGTGTTTCGGCGCCGGTGCGCCGGCGACCACCTCGATCAGCCCCGTCGCGTGCCGGTACCACCATGTGCATCGATCCGGGGCGACCGCCCAGGCGCTCGGCTCGTCGAGCAGTATCCAGTCGCCATCCGGCTCGCCTGCGTTCAGGAACACGCGCAGTCCGCATGCCCGGTGCCATCCCAAATATCCGCGCTTAATCGAGAGGATCCGGTTGAGGCTGGCGTGACCCTGGGTCACCTGGGAGTGAAACACGCCGGCCATCCAGACGGTCGACGTCAGGCTGCGCGCATCCGGCACCAAGCCGTCTCCCGTGCGCAGGATGTGGCCGTGCGGCCGGAGAACCGCTCGTTCCTTCGCCGCCAACACGACGTGCCTCCCGTCCGCTGCGAAAAACGCCAGTGGCTCGCGGGAATCGCCTTCGGCGTGGCCCTTGGCCGGTCCAACCAGACGGTCCAGCTCCTCGCTCGTCAGGTCACGGGACCTCAGCGCGACCGGCGACGAGAAGAGCGAGCCGATCACCGGAGTTCCGTCCCCAGGGCCGGCGTCCCCCGGTGGCCGGGCCTCGGGTTGACGCAACGCCAGGGCGTCCTCGGCCGCGTCGGCATCGGACGTTGCTGATGGATGGCGCGATCGATAGAGCCCGAAGAAGCCGGAGATCAGCCGCTCACCAGGGCCGAGGCGCGCGCTTCGATCCTGCACAACGACCAGCGTGTGCTCGTGCTGCAGGCGGGTGCTGGGAAGCCGGTCGGTGAGGAGCCCGGGAGACGGATCGCCCGGGTGCTGGGAACGTCCGAGCTGGAGCGCGTCGGTAGCCCAGCCGATTCCCTCGCGCAAGCAGCCGATCAGCACCCAGGGCGCGGACGAACCCGGCATGTTCTGGCGGACGGCCACCGCCATGCCGACGTCGCGGGTCGGGATCGGCGTCAGGTCGAGATACTGGCTTACGTAATACTCGTTCGTGCGGACAGCCTCATATGGAGCCAGGGCGACGTCCTGCGCGTAGATAAGGTCGACCTCGCAGTGCTCTGACGAACGGTTGACGACCTCGAGGTGCCAGAACCAGGCGGGGACGGCGGCGGCCAGACGAAACGCCGCCCGATACTCGAGATCCCGCCAGCGGCCGTAGATGTCGGGCCCATCGGGTGTCCATCGGATGCTTCCGCCCGAGCCCGGGCCGAGGAGGGCAGTTGTCGCGATCGGCTCGCCCTTCAGGCGGAGATAGACGTTTGCCGGGCCGGCTTCGAGCTCGCTGGCGGGGTAGAGGAGAACGTTCAGCCCGTCGATTTCGAACCGGCGAAGCGTGCCGCTGCTCGTGAACCCGGCCCACATCCCAGAGGGGCTGCGGATCTCGCCGCGAGCAGCGAACAGGCCCCGCGCCGTGGTGACCATCAAACGATCCTAGGAGTTGCCGCCGGGCGGATGCCGATCACCAGGGGGTAAGAGCGCGTCGATATTGCCCAAACTCAACCATTGGATCTATGATGAGGTTGCTGTAACTCTTGGGGCAACCCTTGATGTTGCTAGAGAGAAAGGGGAGAGCTGTAATGCCCGTGCTTACGGCGAGTCGGTCGATCATCACGAATTCCAGACAAGGTTAGGAGAAGCAACCATGAGACGAGCCTTCGGCGTCCGCATGACAACGCTGTCGCTGGCGGCGGTTTGCCTGGTCGGCATGGCCGCTTGCGGGACTACCGCCAATACCGGCGGCGGAGGAGGCACGCTCACGATCCAGGGTGATGCCGGGAATCCGACGCTGGTCGAGAACTTCAATCCCTTCGCTGGCTCGCAGCTCCATGGGACGTATCTGATCTACGAGCCCTTGCAGATTCCGAGCCCGATCGATAGCTCATACACATCGTTCCTGGCCACCGGATCCAAGTTCACTGACCCGAAGACGCTCGTCTACACCATTCGTCAGGGCGTGAAGTGGAGCGATGGCAAGGATTTCACGCCGGCCGACGTGGTCTTCACCTTCAACCTTTTGAAGAAGTACCCGGCCCTCGATAGCAAGGGGGTCTGGCAACAGATCTCCGGGATCTCCGCGAGCGGCAACGATGTCACGATCAATTTTTCGGCGCCCAACGTTCCCTTCGCCCTCTCGATCGCGCAAACCCAGATCGTGCCGCAGCACCTGTGGTCGAGCATGGCCGATCCGGTCAAGGATCCCAACACGCATCCGGTCGGGACCGGACCATTCGTGCTTGACAGCTTCGCGCCAACGCAGTACTCGCTGAAGAAGAACACAAATTACTGGCAGGCGGACAAGGTCGTACCGTCCGAGGTTCTTTTCCCGGCGCAGGCGAGCAACCAGAGCACCAACCAGCTTGACGTGGTCAGCGGCAAGTTCGACTGGTCATACAACTTCTTGCCCGATGTCAAGACCACCTTCGTCAACCGTGACCCCGCACACAACCAGTACTGGTTTCCGCCCGGCGGCACCATCGGTCTCTACCTGAACCTGACAAAGGCACCGTACAGCGACGTCAACTTCCGCAAGGGCCTGTCAATGTCCTTGAACCGGACGACGATCGCCACCAAAGCGGTCAACGGGTACATGGACCAGGCGAGCATGTCGGGGCTGATCCTCCCCAACCTGAAGAAGTGGCTCGATCCCAGCCTGCCCAATCAGGGTGTGGTTGCGCAGGATACGACCGGCGCTCAGACCGCCTTCGCCCAGGCGGGCTACACCATGCAAGGCGGGAAGCTGGTCGGCCGCAACGGTAAGCAAGCCACGATGACGATCGTGATGCCCGGTAACTTCAGCGACTGGGTCGCTGCCGCGAAGGAGGTTGTCCAGGAGCTGGCGGCGGTCGGCATCGCTGCGACCCTCGACCTACCGCAGTACGCGCAGTACTCGCAAGGCATCCAGGGCGGTACCTTCGATGCGGCGATCGGCGGCTACGGCGGCACCGGCGATCCCTATACCGACTTCAGCCTTGCGCTGAGCAGCACGTTCGCGGCGCCCGTGAATACGCCAACGGCGAACAACTTCGAGCGCTTCAAGGACCCGTCGGTCGACCAGGCGCTCACCACGCTGGCCTCGGCCACCGACTCTTCAGCGCAAACCCAGGCGACGTACACCCTCGAGCAGGCGATGTTCAACAAGGTTCCGATCGTGCTCATGTACTACGGCGGTAGCTGGGGGCTTTTCTCGACGAAGCGTTTCACTGGCTGGCCGTCCGCCTCCAACCCCTATACGCTGCCGACCAATTACAACAACTCACTGTTGACGGTGGTGACACACATCACCAAGGCATAAGGAGGTAACGCGGGAGCAGGCCATGGGATACGTCGGCCGCAAGGTGGTGCTCTTCGTGATCACCCTCTGGGGCGCGATCACGCTCAACTTCCTCCTGCCCAGGCTCATGCCGGGTTCGCCGGTTGACGCGGCGTTGGGAAAGCTTGCGTCGAGTGGCGTCCCCATCACGAACGCCGAGCGCAGAGCCGTCGAGATCCAGCTCGGCGTGCCGCATGGCAGCATGCTCAGCCAGTACGGGGACTACCTGAACAGCATCGTCCATCTCAGTTTCGGCAGCTCCTACTCGTTCCCGAGCGAGACCGTGGCACAGACCATCGGCAAGGCGGCGCCGTGGACTCTCGCGCTGATCGGGGTGACGACGATTGTCGCCTTCATCATCGGGACGCTCCTCGGTGTCTACGCCGGGTGGCGGCGCGGCAAGACGGCCGACACGACGGTCACGCTGGGTGCGACCTTCTTTGCCGCCTTCCCCCCGTTCTGGCTCGGCCTGCTGCTTCTCTTCGTGTTCGCCTTCAAGTACTCGATGTTCCCCATCAAGGGGGGATATAGCCCGGGCGAGACGCCCAGCCTGAGCCCGTCGTTCCTCGCCGACGCCGTGTACCACAGCGTCATCCCGGCGGTCACCCTGGCGGTCACGACGCTCTCCGGCTGGGTCTTCGGAATGCGCAACAACATGATCAACACCCTGGGCGAAGACTACGTGACATTCGCCGAAGCCAACGGGCTGCGCACCCGCACCGTGGCGCTCCTCTACGCCGCGCGCAACGCGCTGCTGCCGAACGTCACCGCCTTCGGGCTCTCGCTTGGCGCGGTGGTCGGCGGCTCGGTCCTGGTCGAGGGCGTCTTCAGCTATCCAGGGCTCGGCAACCTGCTCTACATCGCCGTTTCGAACCACGACTTTCCGCTGATGCAGGCCCTGTTCCTCGTGATCACGGTGAGCATGCTCGTCGCCATCTTCATCGTCGACCTGATCTACGTGCGCCTC
>DASWBA010000115.1:0-19210 GCA_036390825.1 Candidatus Dormiibacterota bacterium | reverse complement strand
ACCTGAGCTATGTGGGCTCTGGTATTGGGCAGAGGAGGATTCGAACCCCCGAAGGCGCTAGGCCAACTGATCTACAGTCAGTCCCGTTTGACCGCTTCGGTATCTGCCCGACCGGGTGATTTTACCGATAATCGCCCGATGCGCAAACGGCGCTGGATTTTGTGGCAAGGTCTGATCGGGCCAAGCATGGAACGCTTCGTCGCCGCCCGCAGCGAAAACGGGTTCCAACTGTCCGGATTGATCCTCCAGGCTCATCACGATGCACCCTATGTGGTCCGCTATTCGATCGAGGTGGACGACGCTTGGTGCACGCGCGCCGTGCAAGTCGACGTCGAGAACGACGGTCAGCATCGGGTCGCTCTCGCAGCTGATGGAGCAGGCAATTGGTCGCGCAACACCGAGCCGTTGATTGCCCTGGATGGGTGCCTTGACGTCGACCTGGAGTGGTCCCCCTCGACCAATACGCTTCCGATCCGGCGCCTCGGTCTCGCGGTCGGCGAGGCCAGAGTCGTCGCCGCGGCCTGGGTGCGGTTGCCATCCCTCGAAGTCGAGCGTCTGGACCAGTCGTATGAACGGCTCGACGATAACCGCTATCGTTACCGGTCGGGCCGCTTCACGGCCGACCTCGCCGTGGATTCCGACGGCATCGTTTTGCAGTACGGCGTCAACTGGGAGGCGGTTGCCACCAGCGGCGAACTCGGTTAGCCGCGCTTCGCGAGCAGCTGGTCCTGCTTGAGGAAGAGCCCGCTGATTCGGAAGATGTAGTAGAGCCCAATCGATACCAGGGCCCAAGCCAAGAGCGCGAACAGCAGCGCGGCCCCGGGGTTCCAGCGCAGCAGCAGGGCAGCGGTCAGGGCAAACGCGGCGAGGCCGACGGCGCCGAGTGCGCCCCCGCTGGCGTCGGCCCAGGCCTTGGTCGTCCCCTCTTTCCGCTCGATAAGGGTCAGGGTCGCGGGCAGCACCGCCGGAAATGCGAGAAAGAGACCACCCGCTTTTGCGCCGAAGAAATGCCCAACCGTGGCGGCGATCAGCGCGATGCTCGCCCCGAAAACGAAACGGATCGCGATCTCGCCCGGTTTGGCTTTCGAAAGCTTGGACCAGTCGAACCCGACCGGTTCGTGATCGTCCTGGAGCAGCTCTTTCCCATCCATTGCTACCGCCCAACCACCAGGTAGAGCCCGCCGGCGACCGCCAGCCAGGCCAGCCATGCCAGGATGGATCCGAGCAGCGCATGGAGGCGTTCGATGAGGTACAACGAGACCAGGCAATAGGCGACCATGCCGGCGCTCCCGATGAGCATTCCCTGCGCGTATGGCACCGTCGCGGCGGGCCCCTTGAGGGCTACGGTCAAGGCAAGGCTGGCCACTGCAACCGAGGGCGCCGCGGCAAACAGGCCCGCAAATCTCTTGGGGTGTCCGGCGTGGCCAAGTAGCGAGAAGCCGACGACCGCCAGGCCGCCGAGCAGGGATTTCGCCAACACGATCAGGATTGACATGCTACACTATTACTATCAAATTTCACGTACTCGACACTAACATGATCCGAGGCGTATAGCGTTCGGGAAGGGAGGAAGTCAGATGCCCAGCGGTGCCAGTCCGAAGCGAGAGCGACAGTACGAACACATTAAACAGAGTGCAAAGAAGTCGGGACACTATGGTCGCCGTGCCGAGGAAGTCGCGGCGCGAACGGTGAACAAGATCCGGCGCGAGAAAGGCGAGACCAAGTCGAAGCGGTCCAACTCGAGCTCGTCCCGCCGGTCGAAGGGCTCCAGCGCTCGGTCGCGGAAGCCGGCTAAGGCGAGTCCTGGCGGGCGCGTCTCGGCGGCGCGGCGCACGTCGAGTCGCGGCCGCGGCTTTGCCGGCATGACTGAGCGGCGCCAGCGCGAGATTGCCGCAGAAGGCGGCCGCGCCGCCCACGAGCGGGGGACGGCGCACGAGTTTTCGTCGTCCGAAGCCCGGCGGGCAGGCCAGAAGGGGGGCGAAGCGGTCAGTCGTGACCGAAGCCACATGGCGAAGATCGGCCGGAAGGGCGGGGAGCGCTAAGAGCCCCCACCCTGCCCTCCTCCGCAAGCAGGGGAGGGATATCGGGGATTCGACCTAAACTGGGCGCATGGCCGTAGCGACCGAGCGCCAGGCGGCGTCGGCGCCCCTCGTCAGTCTTCCGGAACGCTTTAACATTGCCGACTACCTGGTCGACCGTCACGTCCGCGAGGGACGTGGTGAGCGGACGGCCATCCTCTGTGGCGACGAGTCGATCACCTATGCCCAGGTGGCGGAGCGATCGAACCGGCTGGCGAATGGTCTGCGCTCGCTGGGCCTTCGTCGCGAAGATCGGGTCATGTTGCTGCTGCTCGACACGCCGGCTTTCGTCTATAGCTTCTTCGGCGCGCAGAAGATGGGCGCGGTCCCGATCCCTACAAACACGCTGTTGAAGAGTCAGGACTACCTGTACATGCTCAACGACTCGCGCGCCAGGGTGGTAATCGCCAGTGAAGCCCTCCTACCGCAACTGACGGCGATTCCGCGGAATGAGCTTCCCTACCTAGAACAGATTGTGGTTGACGGCGCCGCCAGCGGTGAGATGCGCGGGATCAGTGGGCTGCTGGCGGCGTCAGCGTCGCTCGAGATGGAGAACACGAGTAAGGATGATGCCGCCTTCTGGCTCTACTCTTCCGGCACCACCGGCTTCCCAAAAGGCGCGGTGCACCTACAGCACGACATCGTCTTTACGGTCGCCTGCTATGCGCAGGGGATCCTTGGGATAACGCAGGCGGACCGTACCTTTTCGGTCGCGAAGCTCTTCTTCGCCTATGGCCTCGGCAACGCGCTGACCTTCCCTTTCGCCGTCGGCGCGACGACGATTCTCTGGCCAGGGCCGGCGACGCCGCCTAATGTCTACGCCCAGGTCGAGCGCTTCAAGCCCACGCTCTTCTTTTCCGTGCCGACCAACTACGGACAGCTGCTCGCGCACAAACGAGAAGGGGCCGACTTCGACCTCTCCAGCATCCGCCAGGCCGTGTCGGCGGGGGAAGCGCTTCCCAAAGCGCTCTACGAACGCTTCAAGGAGCGTTTCGGCGTGGAGATCCTCGACGGCATCGGCAGCACCGAGATCCTGCACATCTTCATCTCCAACCGGTCGGGTCGCGTCCGCCCTGGCTCGGCCGGCGAGCTGGTGCCCGGGTACCAGGCCCGCATCGTCGACGACGCCGGCGATGACGTCGTAGACGGGACGGTGGGCAACCTGCTGATCAAGGGCGATAGCACCTGTGCCTATTACTGGAACAAGCACGAGCGGACCAAGGACACCATCGAGGGCCACTGGATCCGGACCGGCGACAAGTTCTCACGCGATCCCGACGGCTACTACTGGTACGCCGGTCGCGCTGATGACATGCTCAAGGTCGGCGGTATCTGGGTCAGCCCGGTCGAGATCGAGAACACGCTCGTCGAACATCCCGCGGTGCAGGAGGCCGGCGTCATCGGACGGCGCGACGCCGATGACCTGGAGAAACCGATGGCCTACGTGGTGCTGGCAGCGGGGCACGCACCGTCGCCCGAGCTGGCGCGCGAGCTGCAGGACTTCGTCCGCTCCAAGATCGCCGAGTACAAGCGCCCGCGGTGGATCGAGTTCGTCGAGGCCCTTCCCAAGACAGCGACCGGCAAGACGCAGCGGTTCAAGCTGCGCGCGAGCGCGTCAGAGCCGGTCTAGCGCCGCGTAGTACCAGCCCACCGCCGGCAAAAACCAGGGCTTCTCTCGGTACAAGGGCACGGCCGGGAATGGGCGCTGCCAGCAGGCCGGCAGCTCGCCGCCCGCGATCCAGTCGGCCGCGAGCTGGCCGAAATAGGTCGACATCGCGACCCCGGTGCCGCAGTAGCCGAGCGCATAGGTGATGCCTCTTGTGCGCCCGATGTGCGGCATGCGATCGACGGTGAAGCCCACCTGGCCGCCCCACGCATGCTCGACCTGGACGCCGGCCAGCTGCGGGTGGATTTGGAGCATTGCCGCGTAGAGCCACTCGCGAGCTTTGGCGATCGTCGTCGGGGCGAAGCTCGCCCGGCCGCCGAAGAGCATGCGATTGTCGGCGCTCAACCGCCAGTAATGGAGGAAGTTCTTCGAGTCGAACAGCATGCGCCGATTCGGGATCGCACTATGCGCCAGGTCTTCCGGCAGCGGCGTGGTGGCGATGATGTAGCTCCCGATCGGAATCACGCGACGCCGCAGCCATGGAAGGAGCCGATCGCTGTATCCATTCGTGGCCACCAGCACATCGCGTGTTTGGATAACCCCACGCGGCGTGCTGACTGTGAAGCCGCCCCGCCGCCGAGCCTCGAGGCCTGTGGCCGGCGTGTGGTCGTAGAGGTGGGCCCCGCGGTCGCGAGCCATTCGCGTGAGGCCCACGAAATACTTGGCGGGGTGCAGACCGCCGCTCTGCTCGAACAGCAGCGCGCCATGGTACAGCGAGGTGCCGACCTCGGAGGCCAGTTCAACCCTGGGGATCACACGGGCGGCCACCCCGAACTGCCGCATCAGGAGGTGCGCCTCTTCTTCCAGATGTTGGAAATGGGACGCCTTGTCGGCCAGCTCGAGGTGACCGGAGCGGACGTAGTCGCAATCGATCTGGTTGACGCGAATCGTCTCCTCGACCAGCGCGAACGCGTCGAGTGTTACTCGGTAGCGCTGGCGGCCGCCTACGGGATCTCGCTTGAGCAGCGTCGCGAGATCGGCCTTGAACCCGGGGTGGACCATCCCCCCGTTTCGGCTGCTGGCTCCCCATCCGAGCTCGTTCTTCTCGAGCAACGCCACCGAGCGGCCGCGCCACGCCAGCCTGGCCGCGGCCATCATGCCGGTGTAGCCACCGCCGACGATCACGGCGTCCACCTCGGTCGGGAAGGCAATGTCTGTGCGTACGATTTGCCTCCCCCGCTGGCGGGGGAGGGTCAGGGTGCGGGCGTCCCGCCACCAATACGGTTCTTCGCGGTAGCCCGCGGGCAGCGGGGTCAGGAACGACCCGGGATCGGCGAGCCGCGCCGTGCCACGGCCTCGATCATTTCTGCCGCCTGCACCGTCCCCGGCGCGGCCTGCAGTCGCCGCGCCATCGTCTGAAGCCGCGTCGCCATCTCCCGGTCTGCGAGCAGGCGGTCGATCCACCCGAGCAGTTCCTCGCCGCGGAAGCGATAAGGATCGAGGCGGACGCCGAAGCCAGTCTCCTGAACACGCTGGGCGTTGTCGTGCTGGTCCCAAAAAAGCGGCAGCAGGATCATCGGCTTTCCAAAGTAGAGGCTTTCGGTGACAGTGTTGTTGCCGCCGTGAGTGATGACCAGGTCGACGAGCGGGAGGACCGACGTTTGTGGCAGGAACTCGGCGCCGACCATGTTGTCGTGGAGGCGCAGCGCCTCGTGTTGCGGTCCCATGCTGACGATCACGCGGTGGGACGTGGTGCCGAGCAGGTCGATCAGACGACCCATCAGCTCGGTGTCCGCCGACCCGAGGCTCCCCAGGCTCAAGTAAATGACCTTTCCCGAGCCGGCCAGGGAGGGTGGGAGCTGGAAGGGTCCGTCGGTGGTGCGCACGCACGACTCGAGCCGGTGCCAGGTCGGGCTCAGCGGCCGAGAGCGCGAGTAGTCGAGCTCCGCGGGATACGTGTAGAGGTTGAGAAAGGGCGACTCATACATGAACTCCCCCGCCGGAAGCGCCGGGCACCCCTGCTCGATAGCGAAACGGCTGAAGTCGCGGTGAAGGTCCGCGTGTGAGGCGGCATATGCCCGGCGGAACGGTTTCCACTGGCTCGACTCACTCGTCGACAGACCGGAAAGCGCCGGCGGCAAGGCCGGATCCGCAATCTCCAGTGGATTGCACGAGACGATCCGCACCCACGGCACACCGGCGGTCAAGACGGCTGGAAAGGCGACGACATTATCCTGGACGATCACATCCGGCTTGACCGACTCGAAGATCGCCGTCAACCGGTCGTTCACGTAGACGGATCCATCGATCAGCTCGCGCCAGATGGGCTTGATGAGCGTCTCGATCTGCTCGAAGGTGGACTTGCGAAACTCGGGCGCCGTATCCCGGATGAAGTCCTTCCAGAACTGGCCAGGCTCTTCCTCGACCGCGGGTTTGGGTTTCAGGCGCATCAGCTGCTCGGCGAAGCCCTTGGCCGCGAGCGTTCCTTTGAACGACTCTTCGATGACGAAGACGACTTCGGCGCCACGGCGTTGCAGTTCGGCGCCGATGCCGACGCAATTGTTGGTTGGGCCGTAGGCCCCCTCTGGAAAAAAGACGACGGTCGGCGGCCGGGTCGCTACGCCTCGACCCTTACGCCGCGCCAGAAGGCGACGTAGTCTTTGATCTCCGCGGCCTCTGGTTTGGGGTCCGAGTAGAACCAGGCCGCATCAGGATTGGTCTTGCCGTCGACCGCCACCGTGTAATAGCTCGCCTCGCCCTTCCAGTGACAGAAGGTATGGGTGTCGCTCGGCTGGAAGAGCTCCCGCTTGACGGCATCCGGAGGAAAGTAGTGGTTGCCTTCGACGACGATCGTCCTGTCACTCTCGGCCAGGGTGGCCCCGTTCCAGACTGCTTTCATGGCTCTTCGGGCAACCGTCCCTCTCCCTAGCTTATTCCTCCGGCGGCCGCGTTCGGGTCCGCTCAGCCCTGATCGGCGGAGCTCGACCACAAATACGCGGCCGATTGGCCGGCGATGTAGATGAAGGCGATCACGGCCAGGGCGGCCCGGATCAGCCACGCGACATGGGGCGTCCCAAGCACGATCAGGGCGGCCGCGAGCAGGCCGCCACCGAGCGGGATAATCCAGCGCCGTGGCCGGATCTGCAGCCGAGACAGGCTCCGCGGGCTGTTCACACTCATCCTTATCCCCATTCTCCCAATGAGCAAACCGCCGGTGCCAGTCCCGTTATTCAACTGGTGAGTCGGCTCAGCGACGTCCAGTTCAGCCGTTTCGCCGAGATGGAGGCGGCCAAACTCCTTACCTTCGGCCGTCCTCGCGGGGTGCTCGAGGTCATGGTGCCAATGACCGACGATGAACGTCGCGATCTCGAGGCGCATATCAAGGAGCACTTCCGCTTGAGTGCCGCTCTCCAGGTGAAGGCCAGTTACGTGCTGTACCGGCTCGGCCGGGCTCCGCGCTTCCAGAAGAGCTTTGTCGTCAAGCCTGAACGGCTGATCGAGGACCTGTTTTTCTTCTATTTCTTCGGCTACATGGATCTCGAAACGATGGCCTATCGCGCGCCGGTCTTCCTGGTTCCCTCGCACATCGTTCACAAAGAGGCGGTCCATGAGCTCCGTGGCGGCCTCATCCACTTCAACTTCATCGCCAGCATGGACCCCTCGTCGAAGGATCGATGGCGGCCATACGCATGCGACCCCTCCGAGGTCGCCGGCCGCGTCGTCAAATTCCTGCGAGCCCAGGAACACAGCAAGCGGGCTGCCCTCGGACGCGCAGCCGGGTCGGTCATCGCGGAGCCGGGGACGATCCTCGTGGGCCGGGCGGCCTGATCCGGTAACGTCGCGCCAACGCCTGTAGGATGTCGCTGGAGAGGGATCGATGTCGGTTATCGAGCACAAGCGGGTGTTTCGGCGCCTGATCGATGAGGGCTTCAATGACGGCCGCCTGTCCATCCTCGACGAGCTGCTGACCGCGGACTTCGTCGATCACTCCCCCTGCCGCAAGGTCGGCGGCGCGGCGGAGCTTCGCGAACGGATCGCGCTGCTGCGGATCGCGCTGCCCGATCTCCACCTCTGTGTCGACCAGATGGCGGCCGCCGACAACATGACCTGGGCCGCCGTCACGATTCGAGGTACCGCTCGCGGTGTCCCGGGACTCCCGGCGATGGACCAATGCCTGGGCTTTAGCCGCATCGACACGTGCCGCTATAAGGATGGGCGGATCGCCGAGTACTGGACCGAGACCGCCGACCTCCTTGAACAGCTGGGCATCACCGTTCCCTAACTGTTTCGAACTCTCGCTTGACCCGCCGGCCGGCTGGCCCGTACACTGACGACCTCAGATTGTTGAGTTTGTAGATCATTTCAGTCAACTTATGAGAACCACCACCGGCGACCTGCCTCTCTACGACCGCACGGCGCGCAAGGCGCACCAGTGGAGCATGGTCGGCCTGGTCGCGGGCGGCCTGATCCTCGGGGGAATCCCGGGGGTGGTGCTGCTGGCGAGCGCCGGCGCCATCATGCTGGCCGGGCGGTTCTGGTGGCCGGCCGACGTGATTCGGCAGCTGACCTGGCGGGTCCTCGAGCCGGCCGGGATCCTCAGGCGCGACGACGTCCACGAAGACCACGAGACCCGGCGCATCGCGCGCATTATCGGCGGTGTCATCTGGTTGGTCGCCGCCGTGCTGCTCGAGGTCAATCCCGTGCTCGCCTGGGTGGTCACGGTCCCGATCGCGGCGATGGTCGCCCTCGATGCCAGCCTCAACTTCTGCGCGCTGTGCTTTTTCCTCGCCCAGCTCGGCCAGCGCGGCATCCTTCGACGGGCCTGAGCCGATGACCGAACGGTTCCTCGTCATTTTGGCGCTCGCTGTGGTCGTTCTGGCTGCTGTGGTGGCGGCGCGCGCCTGGTCAGGTCGCCGCGTCGCCGGACTGAAGGCCGGCCAGGCCCGGGGTTTGTGGAGCGCGCTCGGCGAATCGCCTGACGGGCGCCCATCGCTGATCGTGTTCTCGACACCAGGCTGCACCGCGTGTCGGACCGCGCAGCACCCGGCGATTGAAGCCGTCGAGGCGCGCTTTGGCGGCGCACTCCGGGTTTTGAAAATCGATCTCTCGCGGCGACCGGCCGTCGGACACGCGTTCAAGGTCATGACCGCGCCGACCACCGTGGTTCTCGCGGGCGACGGTCGGGTGGGGAGCTTCAACCACGGGTTCGCTCCGGCGGACCAGTTGGTGGCGCAGGTCAGCGCCGTCGCCGCGCCAGCGTCTTCGCGGTAACCGACGCCGCCAGTTCGACCAGCTCGGGCGGTGCCGGAGCCGGTCGTCCGTCGCCAAGTCGCACCCAGACCCATTCGGTCAGGACCTCGGCGAGCAGCTCCCGGTCGGCAACCCGGGAGATCGTCGTCCGGCGAACGCCGCGGGCGCCCCTGACCAGCTCGACACGGACCGTCAGCTCGACCTCGTCGCCATAGACCGCGGGCCGGTGATAGGTGATCTCGGTCCGCCGGATGACCCAGCCACCGCCATGAGCGACCGACCAATCTCGGCCATAGCCGGCGGCCTCCGCGTGCGCGGTGGCCAGTTCCTCGGCCCAGCTGAGGTACACCGCGTTGTTGACGTGCCCGTTGCTGTCCAATTCGTAACCGCGCACCGGCCATCTGAGGGTGAATTCCAGCGGGTCGGCCCACGGGTGCGCATCATCCATGGCAGTAGTTTCGCTGACCTGGCCAGGGGGAAGCGCTGGGGGCGGGTCGAGCATCGGTTGCAGCCCCTCGTAGTCGCCGAGGAAGACGATAAGCCATCAAGTTTTGGAAAACATTTCTGAAGATCGGGCTCGTTGGACTCGTTCTAAGGCCCCGCAAGCTCCTCACGACCGGTCCGTTCCATGGGTGTGAGCCCTACCCGGCGCGACGACCAGGTCGAGATCGTGCTCAAGCGCGCCGATGCCAAGCTCGAGGAGTGGTTCCGGCGTACCCAGAAGGCGACACGGAAGGCGTCGGTGGGTTTTGCCGCGTTCCTCCACCGGGCGAAGCGGCAGAGCGCGGGTGCGCTCCGACACGAGGTCGACGATCTTCAGGCGGGCCTGAAGAAGCTCAGTACGCGACTCGACCACGTCGAGCATGGGGCAACGGCCGCGCCGAGGAAGTCCGCGACGCACGAGGTCACCGTGGCGCCGAAGAAGCGCCGTCGGCCGGCTGCCAAGCCGAAAGTCGTCAAAGCGAGCAAGGCCGCCTCTACCCGCAAGCGCAAGAAAGCCGCCTGAGCGCACTCGCCTAAAATCCACGCCCGGTGGGCATCCTCTCGCCAGAGCACCTGGTTCCCCTCGCGCTCCTCGTTATTGTCGCTACTGCGCTCTGTACCGCCACGAGGCGCGCGCCCGGGCGCTGGACCGGCATCGCCGCTGCGATGATCGCCGCCGCCATCATCGTCACCGAGCTGAGCTGGCAGCCCTACGTGCTGGTCAATCGCAGCTGGTCGGCGGCGTTCAGCCTGCCGGTGCAACTGTGTGACGTCGGCGGCTTCGTCGCCGCCGCGGCGCTCCTCTGGCGGCAGGCCCTGCTGGTCGAGATCGCCTATTTCTGGGGGGTGGGCGGTACCCTCCAGGCGCTCCTGACGCCCGACCTGCGGGATCATTTCCCGAGCTTTCCCTACCTCCAGTTCTATGCGACGCATGACCTCGTGGTGCTTGCCGCGTTGTTTCTCGTCGTCGGACTGGGGCTGCAACCTCGCGCCGGTGCGGTCCGCCGGATCTTCCTGCTCACGCTCGCCTTTGCCGCCGTAGTCGGGCTTCTCGACCTGGTGACAGGCGGGAATTACCTCTACTTGCGGCAGGTCCCGGCGCAGGGAAGCCTCCTCAGCCTGATGGGCCCGTGGCCCTGGTACATCGCGGTCGGCGCGCTGCTCACGCTGATCGTGCTGGCCGTCCTCGACACCCCGTTCCGATTTTCGCGAGGCCGCTCTGGCTGAGATGCTTTGCCGATGACCGCGGTAAGGCGACCGGCGCTGCCGGCTCCGCTTTACGCCCTGGGTGCGGTCGCCTCGGTCCAGGTTGGCGCGACCGTCGCCCGGCGGCTCTTTCCGTATCTCGGTCCGACCGCCACCGTCTTCGTGCGCGTCGCATTCGGCGCGCTCATTTTGCTCGCGATCGCCCGGCCGGGTCTGCGTCGGTTGTCGGTCGCGCAGTGGCGGGAGGTCGTGCCCTTCGGACTGATCATTGCCGGCATGAACCTCTGCTTCTACCAGTCGATTGCGCGCATCCCACTCGGGATCGCGGTCACGATCGAATTCCTCGGCCCGCTGGCGGTCGCGATCGCTGGCTCGCGCAAGGCTGTCGATTTCGTCTGGGCATTGATGGCCGCAGGCGGTGTCGCGATGCTTTCGTTGACCGGCGGAAGCGTGACGCCGATGGGGGTCGTGTTTGCTCTGGGCGCGGCCGTTGGATGGGCATCCTATATCGTGCTCGGCCAGCGAGTCGGCCGCCAGGTTGCTGGACCCGATGGGCTGGCGCTCGCGCTGACCGTGGGTGGGCTCGCGCTGGCGCCCTTTGGGATCGCGGCCGCCGGTGCGCGTCTGCTCGATCTGCGCAACCTTGGCCTTGGTCTCGTGGTCGCGATCCTGTCATCGGCGATCCCGTTCTCGCTCGAGTTCGCCGCGCTGCGCCGCCTATCGAGGCAGTTGTTCGGCATCCTGATGAGCCTGGAGCCGGCGATGGGGGCGGCAGCCGGTTTTCTCTTTCTCGCCCAGCAGCTCACCATTCGCGATCTCTTCGCGATCGCGCTGGTCACGGTTGCCAGCGCCGGTGCGACCCTCGCTGCCCGTCATGTTTGAGAGCCCCCTCGGTGCGGTATATATAGTGATCGAGTGCCCGCTGAATTCACTTCCCCATTCCTCCCTGGCGAATTGGTCCTCCATACCACCCACGGATTAAGCCGGTATACCGGGACCCGTCAGATGGAAGGTGCGGACGGGACGACCACCCAGTTCCTGCAACTCGAGTACGCGCAGGGCGACCGCATCTTCGTCCCGGTCGAACATATCGGCCGGCTGAGCAAGTACGTGGGTGACGACGTCACCCTCGCTCGGCTCAACTCCGAAGTGCAGCGCCGCTCACCCTACAGCCGCTTCCAGAAACCAGCGTAGCGGCCCTTGCTCCTCCCCTTCGTGTCGATTTGACGCGCCCTCGTTCGATCTATTAGTGGGTCCGGAATAGCCCCGCGGTGTGGAAAGGGCGGCGAGATCGATGACTTTCCCTGTCCGGGCCGTCTAAGGGTTCATGACACGGAATAGAGGAGAAGCGCAATGCGGTTGAACAACGAGAACGACATGGGGCAGAAGGTGATGCGTGGAGACTCGCGCTGGTTGGCGCTGGTCATCCTGTGCACCGGATTTTTGATGATCGTGCTGGATCAGACGATCGTCAATGTCGCCCTCCCCTCGATCAAGAACGACCTCGGCTTCTCGCAAGCCGGCCTTGCATGGGTGGTCAATGCTTACCTCATCGCCTTTGGCGGCTTCCTGCTGCTCGCGGGCCGGCTCGGCGACCTGCTCGGTCGCAAGCGGATCTTCCTCACCGGTCTCGTCATGTTCACAGCAGCCTCCTTGTTATGCGGGCTCTCGATCAGCCAACCGATGCTGGTGGTCGCGCGGTTTCTCCAGGGCATCGGCGGCGCCGTGAGCTCGGCCGTGATCCTTGGCATGGTCGTGACCATGTTCCCCGAGCCCGCCGAACGCGCCAGGGCGATCGGCATCTTCAGCTTCGTCGCATCGGCCGGCGCCTCGATCGGCCTGCTGGCCGGCGGCCTGATCACCCAGGCGGTCAGCTGGCACTGGATCTTCTTCGTCAATCTCCCGATCGGGATCGTCATCGCCGTCCTCGCGTCACGGCTGCTCGACTCGGAGCGCGGGATCGGCCTGCGCAGCGGCGCCGATGCGCTCGGCGCAGTGCTGATCACCTCGGGATTGATGCTTGGCGTCTACACCATCGTCGAGTCGTCGACGTACGGCCTCGGTTCGGTGCGGACGCTGGGTCTCGGTGCGGTCGCGATCGCGCTGGTGGTCGCGTTCATCGTCCGCCAGGCGACGGCGGCCACGCCGTTGCTGCCGCTTCGCCTGTTCCGCGGGCGCAACTTCTCTGGCGCGAACGTCATCCAGGCACTGTCGGCCCCGGCCATGTTCAGTTTCTTCTTCCTCGGCTCGCTCGATTTGCAGCGGGTGCTTCACTACGGGCCGCTTTCGATTGGGCTCGCCTTCCTGCCGGTGGCCCTGGGCATGGGCGCGCTGTCGATTGGGGTTACCGCCCGACTGATCATGCGATTTGGCGCCTACGCCGTGGTCCTTGTCGGTCTGGCCCTGATCACGATCGCGCTCGGGGCTGCCGCGGTCGGGCCGACGATCACCACTTATTTCCCGAATCTGTTCGTCCCAATGGTGCTACTCGGGATCGGTGGCGGGTTGGCCTTCCCATCGCTGGCCGTGCTGGCGATGGCGCGGACGACGCCGAGCGATTCGGGGCTCGCTTCGGGGTTGATCCAGACCACTGCCCAGGTGGGTGGCGCACTCGGTCTGGCGGTGCTAGCCACGCTCTCGACGAGTCGCACGACCGACTTGCTCGGCCGCGGTGAGGCCATCACGCCCGCCCTGAGCGGCGGGTTCCACCTCGCGTGGACCGTTGCAACAGGACTCGCATTCGTCTCACTCGTCGTCGCGGCGACGGTCCTTCGGACCGAACCCGCGTCCGAGCAGGTTGAGGTCCCGATCGAGGAAGAAGAGATCCCGGCTTAGCGTGGGTGTCGTGCCGTATTCTCGTAGGGCTCGAAGATTGGATTCAGGAAGGAGAGAGGCATGAGCGGAGTTCGGGTACTGGTTGGGACGCACAAGGGCGCATTCGTGATGACCTCGGATGCCAGACGCAAGCAATGGGACATCAGCGGCCCGCACTTCACCGGCTGGGATATCTACCATGTGAAAGGCTCGCCGGCTGACCCCAACCGAATCTATGCCGCCCAGAACACCGGGTGGTTCGGGCAGCTCATCCAGCGCTCCGACGACGGTGGCAAGACCTGGAACCCGGTCGGGAACAAATTCGTCTACGAGGGTGCCACAGGTAACCACCTCTGGTACGACGGCACGCCGCGGCCATGGGAGTTCAAGCGCGTCTGGCATCTCGAGCCGTCACTCAGCGATCCGGACACGGTTTATGCCGGCGTCGAAGACGCCGCGCTCTTCCGCTCCACCGACGGTGGCCAGAACTGGGAGGAGTTGCCCGGCTTGCGCCAGCATGCCACCGCGCCCAACTGGGCGCCCGGCGCCGGCGGGATGTGCCTCCACACCATCCTGCTCGACAAGAAACATCCGGATCGGATCTTCATCGCCATCTCGTCGGCGGGCGTGTTCAAGACTGAGGACGCCGGTAAGAGCTGGCGGCCCGCGAACAAAGGGCTGCACTCCGAAGGCATCCCCGACCCGAATGCCGAGGTCGGCCACTGCGTGCACCGGATCGCGATGCATCCGTCGCGGCCAGATACGCTGTTCATGCAGAAACACTGGGACGTGATGCGAAGCGATAACGCGGGTGAGTCCTGGACCGAGGTCAGCGGCAACCTGCCGAGCGATTTCGGCTTCCCGATCGAGGTGCACCCGCATGAGCCGAACACGATCTTCGTCATCCCCATTAAGAGCGACTCGGAGCACGTCCCACCCGACGGCAAGCTTCGCGTTTATCGCAGTCGAACTGGTGGCAACGAGTGGGAAGCACTGACGAACGGGTTGCCGCAAAGCAACTGCTTCGTTAACGTGCTTCGCGACGCTTCCGCGATCGACACGCTGGAGTCGCCCGGTGTCTACTTCGGCACCACTGGCGGGCAGGTGTATGCATCAGCCGACGCCGGGGACAGCTGGGCGCCAATCGTCCGCGATCTTCCCGCGGTTTACTCGGTGGAAGTTCAGACGCTCCGATGATCCGGGTCGTCCTTCCGGCGCATCTGCGCAACCTGGCGCGCGTAAACGGCGAGCTGACGGTTGACGTTGCCGGCCCGACAACCCAGGCGTCGATACTCGACGCGCTCGAAGCCGGCTATCCGATGCTGCGGGGCACCATCCGCGACCAGGTCACGCACAAACGTCGCGCCTTCATTCGCTTCTACGCCTGCGAGCAGGATCTGTCGAATGAGGCGTCGGATGCACTGCTGCCCGACGCGGTGGCGACCGGTAAAGAGCCGTTCCTCGTCGTAGGGGCGATTGCCGGCGGCTGATTTCCCTCCCCCCGTGCAGGGGAGGGTAGGGTGGGGCTTTGTCGATTTGGCCGGCTCCTGTTCGACGCATTGGTAGAAGAACTCAACACCTGAAGGAGGCACGAAAATGCGATTCCTGGTTATGGTCAAAGCCAACAAGGACTCAGAGGCCGGCGTTCTCCCTGACGAGAAGCTCTTCACCGAGATGGGCCAGTTCAACGATGAACTGGTGAAGGCAGGCGTATTGCTCGCCGCTGACGGGCTCGCGCCGAGCTCGAAGGGCGCGCGCGTCAAGTTCTCGGGCGTCAAGCGGACCGTGATCGACGGGCCGTTCGCCGAGACCAAGGAGCTGATTGCAGGCTTCTGGCTCTGGGAGGTGAAGTCGAGGGAAGAGGCGATCGAATGGGCCAAGCGCATCCCCAATCCCACCGGTGAGGATGGTGAGGTCGAAATTCGTCAGATATTCGAGGCCGACGATCTCGGGCCCGCCTATACAGAGGCGCTGAGGGCGCAGGACGAGCGGCGGCGCGCACAGGTGGCCGCCAAGGCCTAACACGTCGGATACCCACCGCACGATCGAGGCGGTCTGGCGGATCGAATCCGCCCGGCTGATCGCGGCCCTGGCCCGAATCGTGGGTGATGTCGGACTGGCGGAGGAGCTTGCCCAGGACGCGCTGGTCGCTGCCCTCGAGCAGTGGCCCGTTTCCGGCATCCCCGCGAAGCCCGGTGCCTGGCTGATGGGGACGGCAAAACATCGTGCGATCGACCTGCTGCGTCGCCGCAAATCGCTCGAGCGCAAGCATGAGGAACTCGGTCACGAGCTACTGCGCACGCAGCAGGAGCTCGCCGAGCGGGACTTCGATGCTGCCGTTGAGGAGGATATGGGCGACGACCTGTTGCGCCTGATCTTTACGGCGTGTCATCCCATTCTTTCGACCGAAGCGCGCGTTGCCCTCACGCTTCGACTCCTTGGCGGGCTCACCACCGAGGAGATCGCGCGCGCGTACCTGGTCCCGGAGGCCACCGTTGCCCAGCGGATCGTGCGGGCGAAACGGACGCTATCCGAGGCGCGCGTTCCCTTCGAGGTCCCTCGCGCGGCCGAGCTGGCCGCGCGCCTCTCGTCGGTGCTGGAAGTCGTCTACCTGATCTTCAATGAGGGCTACTCGGCGACGGCCGGCGATGCCTGGTTGCGCCCGGAGCTCTGCCAGGATGCGCTTCGCCTCGGCCGCATCCTTGCGGAGCTGGTGCCGGACGAGGCGGAGGTCCACGGGTTGGTCGCGCTAATGGAGATCCAGGCCTCGCGTCTGCGCGCTCGCCTCGGTCCGTCCGGCGAGCCTGTCCTCTTGCTCGATCAGAATCGGGGACGCTGGGATCAGTTGCTGATTCATCGCGGTTTTGCGGCGCTCGAGCGTTCGGAACAGCTCGGCGGTACCCTCGGTCCCTACGCGTTGCAGGCCGCCATTGCCGCCTGCCACGCACGGGCACAAACGCCGGATGAAACGGATTGGCCGCGCATCGCGGCGCTCTACGATGCGCTCGCGCAGCTCACGCCATCCCCCGTAGTGGAGCTCAATCGCGCGGTCGCGCTCGCGATGGCGTTCGGCCCTGCGGCCGGCCTCGAACTCGTCGATGAACTCACTGCCGAGCCCTCGCTCGAGTCGTACTACCTGTTGCCGAGCGTTCGCGGCGACCTCCTCGCCAAGCTCGACCGGTTCGACGAGGCTCGGGTGGAGTTCGAACGCGCCGCCTCCCTGACGCGGAATGCACGCGAGCGCAAGTTGCTGCTCGAGCGCGCCGCCGCGTGCACGCCGGTCGCCGGCTAGACCGAGCCTGCCCTGCGGACAAGCGACCAGCCCGTCCCCGACGGAGTGTCTTCGACCTCGACGCCACATTGGGCAAGAATCTCGCGCAGGCGATCGGCCTCGGTGAAGCGCTGCGCACGCCGGGCCTCGCTGCGGAGCGAGAGCAGAACGTCGATGATCGGCTCGAGCTGCTCGCGCGCGCCCGCCTGGGCGCCCCCACGTACCAGCTCCCCGAGGCGAACGACCAGCTGCCGCATCTCGGCCCGCCCTCGATCGCGCTCGCTGGTGGCCCCGAGGTCGGCGCTCCACTCGTGCAGGACGCTTTCCATCTCGAGGATGGCCGCGACCAGCCCCTCGACATCGTGCCGGGCGAGGGCGTCACGGCCGCTCGCGCCCCAGTCCCGCGTCTGTTGGGAGCCATTTTCCCTCCCCCTCTGGGGCAGGGTAGGGTGGGGGCTTTGAGCATCCAGCAACTCGCTCCAGGGGAAGGTGGTCCGTTCCCAACGGCGCTCCATCCCTCGGCGCCGAACCGTAACACCGCCCGGTCCACGCACGCTCACGGTTTGCGCTGCGACATCGATGATGCAGGCGGTGTACTCGTCAATCCCGAGGATTAGCACATCGTCGGGCAGCATCGATTCGAGAAGGCGCAGGCGAGCTTCGCCCATCCAGCAGAACCGCGTATCGTGCGTCCCACCCTCGCGATTGTTGTAGTGAGGGACGACGGCGCATCGGATACCGATCGCACCGAGCACGTCGAGCCCTTCCGTCCACGAGGGGTCGTCGCCGACTTTGTAGATCTCGTAAACCGGGAGGGCATAGGCCCCGAGTCCGATCGCGGCGGCGCTCGCAAAGGCCAGGCAGCCGCCCTGCGTGACCTTATCGATGAGCCCTTCTCGCACCCCGTGGTCGCGCCAGTGGCGCAAGGCGTAGGTCGGGCTGCCGGGTCCGGCGAAGACGTAGTTCGCGGCCTCGATGCTGCTGAGAAACTGCTCGACCTCGAGCGCCGTGGCCCGGCCGCTGTGCCGCAGCGACGCCAACGCGATTTCGGATCCGACGTGCTCGCGAAAGTAGGTCATGATGCGCGCGGCGATCTCATCAGCATTTTCCTGGAAGCCGAACGGTGTATCCAGAAGGATGGCGTTGGGGTTCGGATCGCTGACGCGGGCGATCAGATCCTGGTGGACCGAGGTCATCGCCGGGCTCGTCTCGCCCGAACCGAAAAGGGCGACCAACCGGGCCCGATCGCCCATTCGCTCTGGCATGACGTAGATGCTACCTAGCGGTCACGTAGCATCGACGCAAGTGGATCTGAAATCGCTGACCGCCGAGCTGATGGCCCAACCGCTGGACCAGTTCACAGCTCGCCGCAACGCGCGCGCGAAAGAGCTAAAGGCGTCCGGGCAGTCGGACCTGGCCCGAGAGCTGGCCGCCTTAAAGAAACCGGCGGTCCCTCTGTGGGCCGCCAACCAGGTTCGCGAACGCGCCCTGCTGAGCGAGCTTCGCCGTGCGGCGCAGGCCGTCGCCAAAGCACAGGCGGCGGCCGCGACAGGCCGCGCCAATGCCGGACAGGACCTGCGGGCGGCCTCGGAAGAATTCCAGCGGAGCCTCGAATCGGTCGCGACCGCTGCGGCGAGCGCGCTTCGCCAGGGCCAGCATGCCGCCGGGGAGGAAACCCTACGCCGGATTCGGGAGATCTTTCGGCTGGCGGCGCTTGAAGGCGCCGAAACCTGGGACCGGCTGCAAGAGGGCGCGTTGACCACCGAGCCGCATCCTGGAGACGACATGCTCGCAATGTTCGCCGCGGGCGCGACGCCGGGGACGGGCAAACGCGCGGAACTAGCCGAAGCGCGGCGCGCCGCCGAGCTAGCCGAGCGGGCGGCTCGAGCCGATGCGGAGAAGGCCCAGCAGGCGGTGGCGGCGGCGGAGCGGCGGCGTCTGGAGGCCCAGGAGGCCGCGGTCGCGGCCAGGCTCGCCGCTAAGCGAGCGGCGGAGGCCGAGAAGGAAGCGGCGCGCGCTCGAGCGCAAGCGAAGAAATCGCAGCGCCGGACCGCTCGCTAGCGCGGCAGCCGCAAGAACGTCGCGCCGCGTGCCTCGATGTAGATCGCGGCCGGCGTCTCCACGATGCGCGCGATGGCTGCCTCACACGACGGGCAACGGAGCACCACGCCCGGACAATGGGTAAAGGCCATCAGCGCGCCCATCTCGGCCTCGCGCGCGCAGCCGGCGCAGCGTGCCACCGCCATCGTCATGTCGCGGCCGAAAACATTCATGAGCTGCCCTGCCACGGCGTTGCCATCGACCATCAAGGCCGTGTTCATGTCGGCGTCATCCATGTTCATCGCTGAACCTCCTCACACTCCCGTTGGGCCAAATCGTTCCGTCCGAATTCGTTAGATGGGTAGCTTCATCTGGACCAGCGCGCTGGCAACCGCTTCCACTAAAAGCGTCGGTCCGCACACGTAGACCCGGGCTGTCGTTCCAAACGGCTTGATGACCTCG
>DASWBA010000114.1:0-16494 GCA_036390825.1 Candidatus Dormiibacterota bacterium | reverse complement strand
GCCATGACCGCGGATTGCTTCTCGGGCACGTCGGAGGCAAAGGCATCATGGAACTTTGCCGGGTCGACGATGAACTCCGGCGCTGCCTCGCCATCCTTCCCGGTTGGATACAGACGCTGCACGAGTGCCGAATTGAGGACGCTGTCCTTCGAGTTCGCTTCGGCGCCGCCAAGGGTTTCACCTTTCTCTGGCGCGAAGGCGGCCACGAATACCAGCCCGAGGACATTCTTGGCCGTGCTTGCGGCATTGCTGATCACGGCGCCGCCGTATGAATGTCCGACCAGGATCGTTGGGCCGTCGATCTGATTGATGTAGCTCGCGATGTACGCCGAGTCAGCCGCCACCCCGCGCAACGGGTTTGCCGGGGCGACAACGTGATGCCCTCCCTGCAGCAGCCGCTCGACGACGCCATTCCAGCTCGACGCGTCCGCGAAAGCCCCGTGCACCAGAACGATCGTCGGTTCGTGACTCATTTTGAATCCTCCTCTTTCCTAGCTCACACTGGCTCGGGGCCTGGAGCCTTGCGGGGCCGCCTCCTTGTACGGGGCGAGGAATCGGGACAAAGCCGCGACGATCTCGTCGGGAGCCTGCTCGGCTAGCCAGTGGCCGATGCCGGGAATGACGAGGGTCTCTACATCGTCGGCGGTGAGCTTCATCGTGTCTCCAACCATGGCACCGGAGCTCTCCGCTCCGCCCATGGCCAGGACGGGCATCGGCAGCCGGCGGTTCTTGCGCTCCATGTTCTGTGCGGCGGTGGCGCCGAACGCGCGATAGAGCTGGAAGCTGCCGTGTAGCGCCTCAGGGCTCGAGGCAAGCCCCTCGACGTAGTACTGGACGGCGTAAGCCGGCAATTTGTTCGTCCCGGCCGAGGCCGAGAACTCCGCGCCGAAGAAGATGTCCTCGCGTCCTCTGACGAGCTTCTCGTTCGTCTCCTTGAGCTGGTTGAACGGGATGTGCCAGAGGCGGTCGACGACCTGGTCGGGGAGGATCAGCGGATTCGGTGGCGTGATGCCCGGTAGTGGGGCCTCGCCGAGGGCGACGCGCGCGACGCGGTCTGGGTAATCCGCGGCCAGTGCGTAGCCGATCAGCAAGCCGGTGTCGACACCGACCACGGCGAACTGCTTATGGCCGAGGGCGTCCATCAGCCCGATGAGGTCACCGGCGAGGGTGCCGGTGTCGTAGCCGTCCTCCGGCTTGTCGGACAGGCCGATGCCGCGCTGGTCGACTGCGATGACCTCGAAGTCCCGCGCCAGCGCCGGCATGACGAGGCGCCAGTAGTACCACGACCCGGGCCAGCCGTGGATGAGTAGCAGCGGCGGGCCGTCCCCTCCGATGACGGCGTGCAGGCGCACTTTCCCGGTGTCGACGTAACGGCTTGTGAATGTACCGGTGAATCCCTCCGGAAGGTTTGGCGCTCCGGAGACCGAGCCCGGGCCGGACGGTTGGGCGGACGATTTGTCGACGGTTTTCGTCTTCACGTTGTCACCCTCCTTCTGAATCAGCGAACTGATGGGAATGTGTGCGCTCGGGCGCCACATCCCGTTGGTCGTTAGCGCAGCGTTCGGAAGGCCGCCCGGATCTCTTCCGAGAACAGCTGAGGCTGTTCCCATGCCGCAAAGTGCCCGCCCCGGTCGACCTCGTGGAAATAGGTCAGGTTTCGATAGGCGCGCCGGGCCCAGCTCTCCGGGGGTCGATAGACGTCGTCCGGAAAGACCGTGACGCCGACGGGCAGCGAGATCTCGGCTGTCTTGATCGCCGCTGCACTCGTCGGGCTGGCTCCGCCGTGCTCCCAATACAGGCGCCCTGCCGAGGTTGCGGTGTTCGTCAGCCAGTACAGGGTCATGTCGTCCAGCACCTCGTCTTTTGTTTTGGGATCGTCTGGATCGTCGCCGTACGACCAGTTCGCGAAGCCTGGATGCCAGAGGAAGAACGCCGCGAGGCCGACCGGCGAGTCCGTAAGACCGTACCCGACGGCCTGCGGCCGTGCGGTCAGCGCCACGAAGTAGCCCGCGTACCCGCTCATGCGATAGGCGCGCAGCGCATCAAACACAGCGCGTTCCTCCTCGGACATGGCTGGCACCGGCCCGGTGCCGGCGAGCGCCGCTTCGATGTCGGGCGGCACCGCCGCCGCCAGGTTGACGTGGATGCCCCGCAGTCCTCCGGGTGCTTGCCGGCCCATCACTTCGGTGATGACCGCCCCCCAGTCGCCGCCTTGGGCCACGTATTGCTCGTAGCCCAGGCGGTGCATCAGCTCGTTCCAGGCGCGCGCGATCCGGTCGGGGTTCCAGCCCGGCGCCTCCGGCCGGGCAGAGAAGCCGTATCCGGGTAGCGACGGGATCACCACGTCAAACGCGTCCTCGGCGCCGCCGCCGTGTGCGGTTGGATCCGTGAGCGGCTCGATGATTTTGAGGAGCTCGATAACGGATCCCGGCCAGCCATGCGTAATGAGGAGCGGCAGCGCGCTCTTGTGACGTGACTTGACGTGAATGAAATGAATGTCCAGCCCATCGATGTTGGTCGTGAACTGCGGTAAGGCATTCAGCCTTGCCTCAACCTTGCGCCAGTCGTAGGCCGTGCCCCAGTGGCCGACCAGCGCCTGCAGCTTCGCCAATTGCGCGCCCTGCGATTCGTCCTTCACCGTTTCTTTATCGGGCCACCGAGTGGCCTGAAGTCTTCGCCTGAGATCGACGAGATCGTCTTCCGGAGCCTCGAAGTGGAATGGGCGAATTGCGATCTCGACGGTGGTGGCAGCAGTCATTGATGTCCCTCCTACCTGAGTGATTTGAATGCCACGCGAAGTTCCTGGCTGAAGATCTCCGGCTCTTCCAGCGCGGCGAAGTGGTCACCCCTCTCGGCCTCGGTAGTAGATGAGCTTGGGATAGGCGCGCCGGGCCCAGCCTTGGTTGGGTTTGCGCTCGCCATAGTTCGCGCCCTCCTCAGGTCAACTTATGGTTGTTGCACCACATCGTGCGCCCTATTTCGCGGATGTCAACTCTTGATCTATTTGTACACGGCGGATTAACGCAACGACTTGAATGCGGGGCCTCGTTCCGTTGGCGGCCCTGGGGGCTTGACTTTGTGCTACAAAGCCTGTGGCTCTCACCACGCGAGGTCGCGCGGCGCTGGATGCCTACACCGAGGCGCTGCGCAATCTGCTCGGCGAGCTGGCGAAATGAGCCACGCTAGCCGTGAGATTACTGGTGATGCATCGGAGGACCCTCAGACGAAACCTCAATCGCTCGCCATGGTGTTGTGCGTGGCCATGCCAGGACGAGTGCGCTTGTGGGGCGGTGCTGGCGCCCGGACGCGCTCTCAGCAGTCGAACACTGACCAGCAGATGGCGTTCCGCAACCGCTGGTCGTCGAGTACGATCTCGCGAATCCGGTCCGGGAGCTGGTCGCGCTGCCACCGGCACTCGAGTCGTCCTGCGCTCTCGCCCTCTCCTTCCGGCGCCGCAGCACGTGCCGCCTTGATCGCATAGGCGGCCGCCCCGAGCTCGTGCGCGGCGACGTGTGCGACGGCCGCGGCTTGGCCGGCAGCATGCGCTGCATGCCGCGCTGCCCCACGCAGATCTCTGGCTGCGGCGTTTGCATGGCCAGCCGCCGTGCGAGCCTGGCTCATGGTGATCTCGCCGCGCACCCAGGCGCGGGCCTGGTCGATCGCCTGACGCGGTCGCTGGTCCTCAGGCTGAGCCGACTCGAAGAGGTCAAGGACGTGCTCCGCGCACGATGCCGCCCACAGAGCGAGTAGCTGGTGATCAGATTCCGTGAGGGCCCCACCGCGGCGGATCGTCACGAAACGAGGGTCGCGGTCTTTCCGGAGGATCACACCCAGCACCCTTCTACTCGCAAATGCCCAACGCTTAAGATAATGCTCCCCGCACCTGCATTCTCGGCTACTCGAACACAGCAGAGGCACGGTCGCGAACGCCGATTAGGATGCCGCAAACGGTGCGGTTCTTTTCAAATTGGTGGTACTTTTGGTGGTACGGGCTCCTGGCGGAGGGCGACGGCAAGGCGTCCAGGGCCCGATTTCGTATTCAGAATCTGGAGCCGAAGAATCTGGAGCCGACGGCCGGATTCGAACCGGCGACCCGCTGTTTACAAAACAGGCAGCAATTGAATTCAGCTCCAACTTTTGGCTTTCTATGTATTCGTAACGCGTCCATATGGTCGCAATTATTCCTTCGGGTTGGCTACAGAATTGGCTACAGACGCGTGGACTCGTCCTGGCTCCGTACTTTTGGGGGAGCAGCGGTAGATAGCGCCGACGTAAGCTCGTCATGAGTCCACTGAAGGCGCAAGCATGCATTTCCTGACGTCGTTCGCGGCTGAGTCCGCCCTCGTACCGAGCCGCGTCCAGATGGCCTTCACCCTCGCCTATCACGTCATCCTGGTTCCACTTGGGGTTGCCTTTCCCGCATACACGCTTTTGATGGAAGGCATCGGCATTTACAAGAAGGATCCAGTCGCGATCCGGATTGCGCGACGCTGGTCGGTCGTCATGGCGGTGCAGTTCGCCGTCGGCGCGGTCACCGGCACCATCCTGTCGTTCGAGTTCGGCATTCTCTGGCCCCGGTTGATGGGTCGCTTTGGCGCTGCCCTTGGTATGGGGTTCGCCATCGAGGGTCTGGCCTTTTTCCTGGAGGCGATCTTTATCGGCATCTACCTCTATGGTTGGACGCGGCTCCGGCCGCGAACCCACTTCATGCTCGGCCTCGCGCTACCGCCCGCCGGCGTGCTCGGCACGATCAGCGTTCTTGCCGCGAACTCATTCATGAACACCCCGCGCGGCATCACCCTTGGATCGTCTGGCCAGGTTGTCAGCGTCGACGTCCTGGGTGCCCTGTTCACGCCGGCACTTGCCTATGAGTTCTGGCACTTTCTGATCGCGACCTACATCGCGGCTGGCTTCCTGGTCGCGTCCATTTACGCGGTGGCGTGGCTCCGTGGACGCCGAGACCACTATCAGCGCCTGGCCTTTGCCATTCCGTTCACCATCGCCGCGATCCTGACGCCCGCAGAGATCATCGTCGGTGATCTCTCCGCTCGCGCCCTGGTTGCGGATCAGCCGGCCAAATTCGCCGCCATGGAAGTCACCTGGAAGACGCGGTCCCACAATCCCGAGGTCATTGGCGGGCTGCTCAACGATTCCGGCCAGGTCAACTTCGGGATTTCGATTCCGTCTTTCGACTCCATCCTGATCGGCCTGTCGCCGGATTCGGTCGCACCGGGACTGACGAGTGTGGCCGCGAATGCCCGACCGACGATTGCGGAAGCCAATCTCACGCATCTCGCCTTCGACGCGATGGTTGGCCTGGGTTCCGCCGGCGTGGCCCTCACGGTGTGGTACTTCCTCGTGCTCCTTTTCCGAAGACGCCTGCCGCAGTCTCGCTGGTTTTATCGCGCCGCCTCGCTTGCCGGGGTCGGGTCGTACGCGGCCGTGGAAACTGGCTGGGTCACGACGGAAGTCGGCCGCCAACCCTGGATCGTCTACAACCTCATGCGGGTGTCCGATGCGGTGACGGGTGCCTCCGGGGCCTTCGTCTGGAGCATGCTTTCGGTGCTGATCGTCGTCTACGCCACCATGGCGGTGATCGCGATCACCCTCTTGATGAAGCTCGCCGGACGGTGGCACCGAGAGGATGCCGGCCAGGCCCCGACCGCTCCTGAGGAGGGAGCGCCCTACGGGCCGCGCAGTGAAATCGTCTCCGCACGCCGGCCGCGTCGGGCGAAGCAAGGCATGTCGTGGATCTTCCAGTCCCTGATCACGGCGGTGGTGGCGATCTTCGGGCTCGGCGTCCTGATCGTGCTCGTGATCGCGCTGTCATTCCTCGGGTTGGGCGCGGTCGCGCGTCGCTCCATTCGAGGCCTGAGAAGGAGTTCGTCCAGCTGAGCGCCGCACTCGCCGACATCACCGCCTTCGTGCTGCTGCTGACGATCACGGCGTACAGCGTCGCCGGTGGGGTCGATTACGGTGCGGGGATCTGGGATCTCCTCGCCGGTGGAGGCGCCAGGGCCGACCGGGCACGGGCGCTCATCGACCACGCGATGGCACCCGTCTGGGAGGCCAACAATGTCTGGCTCGTCCTGGCGATAGTGCTCTGCTGGACCGGCTTCCCGCTGCTCTTCCAGTCAGTCTTCTCCAGCCTGTACCCGCTTTTCGCGTTCGCCCTGCTGGGCCTGATCTTGCGGGGGGCGTTCTTCGCGTTCCGTCACCTCGACGATAGCCCGCGCACCCAGCGCCCCCTGAGTGTGGTCTTCGGCCTCTCGTCGTTACTGGCCCCATTTTTCTTTGCCGCCGCGCTGGGCGCGATCGCATCGGGCCAGGTCGCGGTCGGAGGGCCGAACATCCCAGTCTGGCAGGCCTGCATCAGCCCCATGTCGATTTCATTCGGCCTGGTTTCGGTGGCCGCCACCGCATTCATCGGCGCGTCCTTCCTGGTTGGCGATGCGCGCCGCTTTGGCATGCCAGACATGGTGGATTATTTCCGCCGCCGTGCGGTCATCGCCACGGTAGCGCTGATTGTGGTGGGAACGATCGCTCTCATCGCGGTCGGTCTCGAGAATTCTCGACTCTTCACGGGGATGCTCACCGGACCGGGCGCCCCCTTCGCGATCGCCACCGTGGCCCTCACGCCGGTGGTCGGCTTCCTGCACCTGCGGGGGATCTTCCGATGGTTCCGCGTCCTCAGCGTTGTCGTGGTCGGCTCGCTCGTGATCGCTTGGGGACTGGCGCAATCGCCCTACCTGTTGCCATGGCAGCTGACCATCGCGCAGGCGGGCGCGCCGCTGGGGACGGAGGTCTTGTTGCTGGTGGTCACGTTCTGCGTGCTCGTCGTCGTCCTGCCAAGCTTGGGCCTGCTCGTGTACTTTGATCAGCGAGGTGCCCTCGGAACTCCGGAGGCCTGAGCCACAGGTTCAGAGTCGCCGCGTCTAACAACGGGCACTCGGCCACGCACATATAGCCCTTGGCTGGACACATATATAGGATGGGCTCGGGCGTGGCCCAGAGTGACGAACGGCTGTTTGGTTAAAGCGCCTCCGGGGCCGCGACGAACGTCGATGCGGCTCTAGGGCGGGCAGTCGGTGGGTGGGTCAGGGAAGGACGAAGACGACGCCTTCCATGGCAGCCGGATACTCCGAGCTCCCCGGTCTGGCTTGCACACGCTTGAGCTCACTGTTCCAGGTCGCGTGCGCGTCGCAGAAGTAGGGATACATGCCGGCCTTATCGAAGGTGTAGGACGCATGGCCGTTGCCCGGGACGACGAATTTGAACTGGACGCTCTCGCCGGGGTCCGTGAGAACGGTATGCGCATCGCTGTCGAGGTTGGTCCAGGTAACCTGGGTGCCCTGTTTGACGGTGATGGCGAGCGGGTCGAAGCGGTCGGCGGACGGCATCACGATCTTCGCCTTCCCTGCGGAGAGGGGGAGGCTGTCACCCTCCACCAGGATGATCCCGTACATCGAGACCGGGTAGGCATCGGCAGCCTTGTTTGCTTTGATCAACCCGGTCACCCGATCGTAGGTGGAGTGCGCGTCGCAGTAGTAGCCGTAGATTCCTGGCTGGCTGAACGTCAGTTTCACCGACTTGCCCGACTCGACAAGCAACTTGAAGTCGACCGGGTCGGTCGGCATGGAAACGACGGTATGGGTATCGGCATCCTGGTTGGTGAACGTCACCGTCCCTCCGGCCGCGATCTCGAGGAGAAATGGCTCGAAGCGATCGGCCTTTGGGATCGTGACGGTTGCCGTGCTCGGCGGGCCCGCCGCGCCGCCACTCGTGTCCCTGGACCCCACACTACATGCAGCGAGGATAGCGACCGCGCCCAGCAATACCAGGACCGGGGCGCGGCGCCGGGCGGCTGACCGAATATTCATGCAAAGGCTCCTCAGATCGTAATTCAGACGAGTATCCCGGTTGCTGTCCATCTGGTGAGGGGGCCGCTGGTCCCGAACAATGTAGGCCGAAGGTCCCGACCCGGCGCCGCGCCTGCCTCGCTAGGGCGCCACGGCGGTCTTGATCGGCAGCAGGGCATCGTAGGAGGTGCTGGCTGTCTCGACGACCACGGTCACGATCCAGCTCCCGGCCAGCGACAGCTTGGTGCCCTCCGCGCTGTAGATCCCGTCACCGAGGCCTTGCAGCTCGAGGACGGATTCGCCGAGCTCCGGGCGGGCAGGGAGATCGAACAGCAAGAAGAGGCGGGCCCCGCTGACCGGCCTGACCGTCTTGTACTCACGGACCGTCACCGTGAACCGGTTCAGGCCGGGGTAGCCGGGGGCGACGTCAAGCTTCACCCGGACGGCCGCGCCGTAGTCGACGCCTTCCACGACGACATGCGGAAAATTCTGGGCGGCCACCGTTCGCACGAAGCTTGGGGGAGGCAACGTCGTGAGGAACGCGGCGGCAACCATGATCGCCGCCGCCAGCACGAGTTCTCCGCGAGACACCCAGCGCAGCCGCGGGATACCGGCGACGCCCCGTCGCACGTAGCGCAAGCGGTTCGTCGCCGCCAGCGGCGCGATGGTAAAGAAGAGGGCCGTCTTCGCCAGCAGCAACCAGCCGAAGGTTGTCGTGAACAGGTTCGACCAGCTACCGACCTCGTCGATCCCGCGAACCAGCCCGGTCAGAATCATGGCGGCAAAGGCGAAGCCGGCGACCAGGGAGAAGCGCCCCACCGCGCGGGCCTTCTCGATGGTCGGCAAGCCGCGGATCCCGACCAGCACGGCCGCCAGCCCGCCGATCCACACCGCGTAGCTCAACACATGCAACCAGTGAGCTGGGATCATGAGCCAGGCGAGCGGACTGGAAGCGGCGTGGCTCGCGATCGCATTGGCCAGCATGGCGACAGCGCTGAGTCCGGCACAGATTCCAAGCGCCACCCGCCGCGGGGTTCCCTGCAGTCTCCAGGCGGCGAGGACCGCCAGTCCGGCCGCGACGATCGGCAGGACCACGAGTTCCATGCCATGCGCCAGCGACGTGCCAAGGAAGAACGACCAGTCGACGCCCGCATTCTCACGGGCCGCCTCGGCAATCATGATCGCCCCGATCAGGGCAAGCACGTCGCCCACACCGACCACGAGCAACACTGCGAGGGAAAAATCCTGGAGGGCCAGCAGATCGACCCAGGCGCCGCCCAAGAGAAGCCCATAGCCGGCGTCCAGACCCCATCGACCGATGACCCCGAGCGGTGACGGCGGGGCCGCGGGCGGTGGGACGGCCAGGGGAATTGGTGGCACCGGCTGGGCGCCGACCGCGAAGGCGAACGCGCCGGTCGCGACATGACCGTCGATCGCGGAAACGGTGCGCCAGCTCACCGTATACACCCCATCGCCAAGGGGAGGGAGCGCGATGGCGACGGTCGCCGGGGTGCCCGGCACCGCTGACGCTGGTCCACCGGCCAGCTGGCGACCGGATGTGTCGAGGATCTGGACCTGCGAGAGCTTCGGATCCGGCGCCTCGGTGAAGGTGATGACGACCACGCTCGGCGCGTGCGCCAGCCTGGCTCCATCGGGTGGGTCCGACACGCGCACCAGAGAATGGGCGTCGGCACCGACGCCGAGCGCCAGTGTGGCGCCACCTGCCAGCAGTGCCGCCGTGAGGAACCGCCGCACGCTGGCCGACAAGCGTAGCAGGCGTAGACGCTGCTCGCCTAGACGGAAGGTCCCGAGAGGACAGGGACCAATGCCACTAAGGGTATTGATATCGCCGGAGGCATCATTCGAACACAAGGCTCGGCAGCCTGCGAGAGAGTAAGGATGTTTACCCAGCAAGTCGTTCTCCTTCCGTACAGTTTTGGCACGGTCGAGCACGCCCTGTCGGACCCCGGGCATCCCTGGACGGCCGGGCTGGACGGAGCAGGCGGCGCTGAGCTGCTGGCTCGGGTCGGAGTGAAGGTCGCCGGCGTGCCCGTGTACAAGTATGTGAAGCTCGAGCTCGGTCAACCGCCGTTGAGGATCGGCTCCAATCGGATGCTGATGTCGGTCAGTTGGCATACCTCGGGGGGACCGCCGCTTTTCCCCGTTCTCGAGGGCCACATCGAGGTTGAAGGCGCCAGTGCTCAGCAAACGACGCTAAGCCTGAAAGCGAATTACGCACCGCCACTGGGAGGGCTGGGGAGGCTCGTTGACCGTACTCTCCTTCGGGGCCTCGCGCAGGCTACGGTCAAGGATTTCGTAGAGCGGCTTGCTCAGGCGCTCGATGTCCAAATCCGGAGCTCGTCGCTGCCAGCGGCCCGCTGATCAATTCCTGACCTGGAGGTCGACCAAACATGCCGCTCGAGCCGTACAAGATCAAGGTCGTCGAGCCGATCCACCTCCGACCGCGGCCGGCGCGTGCGCAGGCACTGCGCGCCGCTCGGTACAACCTCTTCCGGCTGGCGTCCCGCGACGTGTACATCGACCTTCTGACCGATAGCGGCACGGGCGCCATGAGCGTCAAGCAGTGGTCGGCCTTGATGGGCGGCGACGAGGCTTATGCGGGGAGTGCGAGCTTCGATCAGCTACGCGAGACCGTCCGGGAGATCATGGGTTTCGAGTACGTGGTGCCGGCGCACCAGGGACGCGGCGCCGAACACATCCTTTTCATGGCCACGCTCGAGCCCGGGCAGATCGTGCTGAACAATCACCACTTCGACACGACGCGCGCGCACGTCGAGGCGCGAGGTGCGGTAGCCACCGACCTGGGAGGGACCGGGCACGACAACTTCGACCGCCCCGACCCATTCAAGGGAGACATCGACCTCAATGCGCTGGAGGCCTTTCTCACCCGGTCGGCAGCAAGCGTGGCCATGGTGATGCTTACCGTCACCGACAACACCTTTGGCGGGCAGCCGGTGTCGCTCGCGAACATCCGCGGGGCGGCCGCGATCGCTCATCGCCATGGCGTCCCCTTCTTCATCGACGCCGCCCGGTTCGCGGAAAACGCCTACTTCATCCAGCAGCGAGAGACCGAATGCCGGAGGTGGAGCATCGAGCGGATCGTCAAGGCGATGTTCGAAGAAGCGGACGGCTGCACCATGAGCGGGAAGAAGGACGCCCTGGCGAACATCGGCGGCTTCGTCGCCCTGCGCGACCCCGAGCTCTACCGCAAGGTCAGCACCCAGGCCATTCTGTTCGAGGGCTTTCCCACCTATGGGGGCCTGGCGGGACGGGATCTGGGCGCCATGGCCCAGGGGCTTCGTGAGGCCCTCGAGGAGAGCTACCTCGAGCACCGCATCGGCCAGGTCGCCTACCTGGGCGAGCGACTCGTTCGCGCCGGCGTGCCGGTCATGCGCCCGTTCGGCGGCCACGCGGTCTACGTCGACGCCGCCCGGTTCTTACCCCACCTGGCGCGGCAGGCCTATCCCGGACAGGCACTGACCATCGCCCTCTACCTGGAGGCGGGAATCCGAACCGTGGAAGTGGGGACGGTGCTGGCCGGCCGTGATCCAAATAGCCACGAGGAACGGCTCCCCGAACTCGACCTGGTCCGCCTCGCCCTGCCCCGCCGCGTCTACACGGACTGTCACCTGGACTACGTCGCCACGGCTTTTCAGGGGATCGCGGCCGAACCCCTGAAGGTTCGTGGCGTCCGAATCACCTACGAGGCCCCGGTCCTGCGCCACTTCACGGCCGAGTTCGCCCTTCTGGTCCCGCCGCGGCAGCAGGCTCTGGCCAAGACCGGCTGACTGATCGGTCAGACGGAGCCAGCGCAGGCTCCAAAGCCCATCCTCCCGATCAGGGCAGCTATCGGCCGGATACCTGGTGCGACGAAGGACAGCAGGATCATGATGGCGACAACCATGCCCAGTTCGCCCCAAAGGACGTGGGCAATGTGGAGACCTCCCCCGCCGATCTGCGGGTAGTTCGTCGCCTTCAGGTAGACGCGCAGCGTCAGGACCGTCAGGACCGCAGCAACCAAAAAGAGGTCCAGGGATTCGGGCTCGGCGCTTCGAATCATGCTCTGCAGCCGAGTGGGTGCCACCGACAAAGGTTAGCCGCCACTCGCAGGCAGGGCAACGCCCCGCGCGGATCTCCCCGCGATGCTAGACAAGAGTGTTGCGATCACCTGTCTGTCGGTTTGGTGACGGACCAGCATCCAGCCGGTGGTCGGGTCGTATTGCTTGCCGTTGCCGAGATCAACCTCATCCTCGGTAACGACCAGGTACCCTTCGCCGATCCGCTTGCGGTTTTTCTCGACATTCGCTGTTTGCCCGCTGTACCAGAGCGTTTACCGCTAGCGGTTATCGCAAAGAGGCTGTCGCCGATAGTCCTTCAATCGGCGGGTCTTACGGCCCTTAAGCGAGGCGCGTACATGACTATGCTGCTATCAGACATTGATGATGCGCCCGCGCGGAAAATCGGTCGCATTATCTGGAGGAAGCCATGGCACAAGAAGTAGACCAGGAGACCATTCGTCGGGAGACGACGGCGGAGCGGCCGGTGGCGCCGGCCGAGACGTCGGCGTCATCGGTGGCGACCAACCGGGTCTCGCGGACCTCGGTGACCTCGGTTCACGCAGGCGACTACAACGATCGCGCGGTTCAAGTGGTCTGGTGGATTGTCGGGTTCGTTGATGTCGTCCTGGCAATTCGCTTCATCTTGAAGCTGCTCGGAGGCTCGACCATGTCCGGCTTCGTAACGTTCATGTACAACATCACCCAGCCGCTGGTAGCCCCGTTCCACGGCATCTTCAACACGACCGTGCAGGGACCTTCTATCTTCGAGCCCGAGTCGCTGGTGGCGATCGCCATCTACTCGCTGATCGGCTGGGGAATCGTCTCCCTGATTCACATGATGACTCGGACGAAATCATGACCCTACTCCATCTCATCGTCCTGCTCGTGGTCGCCGCGGCATGCGGCCTGATTGCCGAGCGCGTGGTTCATAGCTCCCTGCCATTCGGTTGGATCGGGGCGACCGTGGCCGGCTTTGTTGGCGCATGGCTGATGGTGGACGTACTTCATGTCGTGATTTTGCCGACGCTATCGATCGAAGGGCTCCCAATCGTCTCAGCCATCCTTGGCGCGATC
Source organism: Candidatus Dormiibacterota bacterium (assembly GCA_036390825.1). Classification (GTDB taxonomy): domain Bacteria; phylum Chloroflexota; class Dormibacteria; order CF-121; family CF-121; genus CF-13. The sequence continues at coordinate 3,482 of DASWBA010000114.1, read as the reverse complement.
GTCGTGGTTGTCTTGTTCAGCCTCGTGGCTGGTCGCCTGGGAACTGGGCGCGGCCGCAGCTGGGGCCGGGCGTAAGGGTAAGCCGTCGACTATGGACAAGGAGAAGGGCCGGTCGACGACAGATCGGCCTTTCCCTTACGGATCACGTCTTCTGGCAACCAATCTGATTGGGGAATTTGAAGGAGTCATTTGATCGGCTTCAGGCAGAACGTCCAATCCGTCGCTCCAGCGACCGGAACGTCATCCCTGGCATACCGTCGCCATGAGATCCGGCGTCGCCGCCATGGCCTCGCCCACGGCATCGCGAGCGGCGCCATCTGGGGAGCCGTTCTTCTCGTGGCCGGGTGGCTCCTCCTGGCAGGCGTCTTGGGATACCTGAACGCCTAGCTGGGCTCCCTCTCCCAACGGTGATGGAGAAGGGCGTGCGGATTCTCAGTCCGTGACCCGGGAGCTGATCGAAGAGTTCGTGCGCCGGTCCTCTGCTCAGACCACGAACCCCGGCTGATGCACCCTCACCGACCGCGAGCTCGTGGCGTATGAGGCGGGCATCATACGACTGGGTCGGCCTGAGATCGAGCGCCCTGGAAGCGAATCCGCCTGCCGACGCACATCCCTCCACCGCTCGGTGGATGGCCGGCGGGTAGCTGAGGTGTTAGGGCGTTATAGTCGGGACGACGCCAGAGCTCTGCAACGCAATGACTGTGCCGACACAGAGCACGTCAAAACCTACCACGCTAAGCGCGAGTCCGCGAAGAGATCTCCGTGCAAGGCCGCTCGCTGCGACGGCAGTCGCCAGCGTGAGAAGCCCGATCCAGATCGCGGCGAACGCGAGCGCCACCGGAGCGCCGAGTGTCGCGATCGAGTAGAGACTCAGAGCCCAGGTTGCGCCGAAGACGACACCAATCACGAGGCCGAGACGTATTCCCCCAGTGGTCCGCTTGACTCCGAGGCGATGAACGATTTCGACAAGGCAGAACGCCAACACCAAGAATGCGAGATATCCGAGCGGAATCCTGCGGAATGCTTCTGCGGGCTTAAGGAAGAAGCTAGCGCTTTGCTGGTACATGCGGGCAAAGAGGGCGCCGTTGAGCAGAAAATCCAGTCCGAGCATTGCCAGCCACACAATGAGTCCCAAACCAAAGCGCCTCGATAGCGTCGCAGTTGGCAACGGGGCAGGAGACGGCACAGCGTGCGTATTGTAGCCATGACTAGGCGCGACGAATTCAACATGAGGTGGCAGACGACTGAGGTTTCGGCGCATCGGTCTCGATCCAGGTTAAGGTCCACCGGCGATCGCTCGATGGACGATGTTGCCGCGAATCCCTGCATCTGGCGTTGTGGTTGGCAGCGCCGGAGACGATGCAGAGCATGATCGATCCCGTCGACACCTTCTGCCACTCATGATGTGGTCGCTCTATCGGATTAGTAGAGGAACTCCCAAAGTGAACCCACCAGCAGGGTGGGTACGACCAGGACGTAAAGCCATGCTGCATCTTGCAACGACCAGCCTGGGATCCGGATGCCTGCGATTGATCGCAGACTTTTTTCGTCACGAGCTCGCCATGCTGAGACCCCCACGTGGACTCCCGCAGCCATGGCAAAGATGAATCCAACCAGTTGAAACAGCAGCGTCACGACATAGTAGATGGCATCGCTGGGCCTGCTCAGCCGGCTTGTGTGATTGGAATCGATTGAAACAATGCCACCCACCCAGCCCCGATAAGCGGCGATTGGAAATGGTCCGATGACACTGATCCCCGTGATCGATGTAACACCGGCGCCAAGGGTCAAGTTTGATCCGAAGTCCAGCAGTGCCGCCTGCAATCGGTCGCCCCGGTGGTACGCGATGGTGATCGGACTTCCCTGGGCGGAGTTCACGATGCTGTCTCGCTGTTGAACGGCGAAAGGAACCCCTGCCGTCACCATGCCAATGCCGAGCAGCAAAGGGATCAGGTTGGCGAGTGCCGAAAGCGCGATGGCGTATCGGGTGCGATGGAGCGCGCGGACAATCTGGCGTACAGGGTGCCTGCCGATTAGAGATGCGGGCCAAGCGGTCGGGACTGTCCTTGGCGCCGTTTCTTGAGAACTTTAGGGCCGCTTGGAGCAGGTGGCGAGAGCCGTTTGACCTGACGGTGCAGGGACTCGTGTGCGCTTTGCCTATCAAGCATGACCTCGCGCTGGCATATCTGGCCTCACTCGTCGTCGCGGTCCTTATCGCCATCGTGTCCCTCACCGAGCTCATCTTCGGGTACGCACTCTATGAGGTGGATCCGAAGGTAGCTGCCGGCGTCGCTGCCTCCGCGGCTGGCCTGCTGGTGCCTGGGTTCCTCGACCAGGACGTTTTCAACCTGGTCGTCGCGCGGCCCATCCTGCTCGGGTCGACGTGGCTGCCGGACGAGCTTCACTCGTCGGCCTGCTTCTGTGGCCGGGGACGATCTTCTACTGCTCTATACATACATGCACTACCTGGTGGGCGCGCGGAGAGAGGCAACCGCACGGAACTGAAAGTTGACTTCAACACCACCACCTCGGGCGCAGGGAGAAGGTCCCGATCGACTCGGGTCGTTGAGCCCTTTCAAGAGCCCTACTGCCGTGCCAGATTCAGTCTGATGACAATCGACTTGTAGCACTAACGTGCAGAGCCGACTTCGACGGACCTCGAGTTGGCGACATGGGACTGCCCAGCGTCGTGTGGTTGCGCTGAGGTTGGATCCGAGGCCGGGAGGACTGTGATGCAACAGCAATCAGCGGTAGGAATCGCGCAAATACCGGGGCCTGAGGCAAGAACGAACGCGCAGTTGCGCGAATCGGCTCTCAAAGCGGAGAGGCGAGAAACGATGAAGCCATACAGAGGAAATGCGATCGCGGTGGGAGTGCTGTTCATCGCCTGCTCGGCGGCCAGCATTCTTAGCGCGATCTCCCTGGGCTCGACTCTCGATGGTTCCGACTATCTCAGCAAGCTGGCGGTAAGCGGCAACCGCGTGGTCCTGACGGCGCTTATCGAGTTCGTCTGGGCTGCTACGGGCGCGGGCATCGCTATAGGACTGTACCCGGTGCTGCGGAAGTACAACCGGTCTCTGGCTCTGGGATCTGTGGTGGGCAGGACTGTCGAGGGCATGCTCGTCCTGGTCGGGACTCTCAGCCTACTGGCGTTGTTGAGCATGGGTCAGGAATCGGCAGGGGCAGGCGCGGCCGCCGCATCCTCATCTCAGGCAGTCGGAGACACGTTGCTCGCGGTCCGCGATTGGGCGCACGGGTTCCTCGGGCTTCTCCCGTTTGGTGTCGGAGCCTCGATGTATTACTACCTTTTGTACAGGTCGAGACTCCTGCCTCGGTGGCTATCGGGCTGGGGTCTCATCGGAGCCGGGCTGCTTCTCGTGGCGACCGTGTACGCGGGCTTCACTCAGGATTTCGGCTTCACCACGGTCAACACGGCGCTCAACATCCCCATCGGCCTCCAAGAGATGGTGCTGGCGGTCTGG
>DASWBA010000113.1:0-10636 GCA_036390825.1 Candidatus Dormiibacterota bacterium | reverse complement strand
GCTTTAGGAGAGGGTCGGGCTGCGGGCTTCTTCGCAGCCTTCTTCTTGTCTTTTGCCGGAAGCGCCCGGGACCAGGCCAGCGCGGTTACGATCCACATCCGCGTCGCATCGGGTTTCTTCTGCCAGCCGGCTGGCACCATCACATAGCCGGTCATCGCCCGTCCCGGCATCGGCTCGAAGGCCCTGCCACCTTGCTTGCGGACTTTCGCCTGGTCATCCTCGGACACCCGCACGAAGAGATCTTCACCAAACAGGCCGCAGAACATGTTGCCGTTGACGAAACCAGCCAGGTTGCCGAACATCGGGCGAGTCGCCACCGCCGGGTCCGAGGGCACGAGCTTCTGAAAGGCGGCTTTCGCCTGCTCGCTGGGCTTGGGCATCGTCATCGGGCTGATGCCGCCATGCTACGCGCGACAAGTTTGTACGGTAACTTGCTTTTTGGAGTCACTAGGATTTTACTGTGACTAGCATAAAGGAGGTGACGCCAATGAGCGCCAACATTCGGACGATCGACATCGAACCGTCTGCCCGGGGCCGCGCGGGGCGCTGGTGGGCTCTTGCCGCCCTGGTCGTGAGCGGTCTCGTCATCGGCCTCGACTCGACCGTGCTGATCACCGCCCTCCCCACCCTATCGTCGAAGCTGGGAGCCACGACCAGCGACCTGCAGTGGATTGCCGCCGCATATACCCTGACGCTCGGCGGCCTCCTGCTACCCGGCGGTGTCCTGGGCGACCGTTATGGCCGCAAGCGCCTGCTGCTAGTTGGGCTCGTCATCTTTGGCATCTCGTCGGTGATCGCGAGCCAGGCGACAACCGCGGCCGAACTCATCGGGATGCGCGCATTGATGGGCGTCGGGGCCGCGCTCATCCTGCCACTGTCGCTGTCGATCCTGCCCAGCCTGTTCACGCCGGAGGAGCGTCCACGCGCCATCAGCGCTACTGCGGCGGGCGCCTTCCTCGGCCTTCCGCTTGGCCCGCTGGTCGCCGGCTGGCTCCTGACCCACTACGCGTGGGGATCAGTCTTCCTGATCAACGCGCCCGTCGTCGTCCTGGCGCTACTCGGCGTCTGGTTCCTGGTCCCAGAGAACAAGGATCCGAATCCGCGACCTTTTGATTGGTTTGGAGGCTTGCTCGCGGTCGTGGGTGTCACCGCGCTTGTCTATGGCGTCATCGAGCAACCGATCCATGGATGGACTGACCCCCGAGTTCTTGGCGGGATCATTGGCGGGGCACTGGTCCTGGCCGCCTTTACCGGTTGGGACCTACAGCATCCGTCGCCATTTGTCGACCTCCGTAACTTCCGAAGCCGAGGGTTTACCTGGGCCACGATGGCCTTCGTGATTACGGGCTTCGGACTCTTCGGCGTGATGTTCATCCTGACGCCGTACATCCAGATCGTCCTCGGTAATGATGCACAGGCGACCGGAATCAAACTGTTGCCGCTGATCGGCGGCGTCATCGTCGGTGCCGGCATCGGCAACGTCCTGGCCGCCAGGTTGGGCGCCCGCGTCGGAATATCGGCTGGATTGTCCCTGACCGCTGCCGCGTTAGTCGGTTTCTCCCAGATCGGTGCCAACACCTCCTTCGGGCCGGTCGCGGCCGCCCTCGCGGTCATCGGGATCGGCATCGGCATTGCCCTCCCGACAACCCTCGATATCATCCTCGGCACTCTCCCGCCTTCACAGACAGGAGCCGGCTCGGCACTGACTCGGGCGCTGCAGCAGATTGCCGCCACGTTCGGAGTAGCCATCCTTGGCAGCATCCTGAACAACGTGTATCAGGCACAGATCACCCCACACCTGGCCGCGTTACCGGCCGCCGCTCGCGACGTAGCGCTCGGTAGTATCGCGGGCGCTCACGCCGTCGCCGCACATTTGCCGCCCGCCGTCGGCGCCGGTGTCGTTCGCGCCGCCAACGAGGCCTATACCCGAGGAATGGGCGAGGTGATGCTCATCAGCGCCAGCCTCGTGCTGGCAACCGCGGTCGCGATCGCCATCTTCCTGCCCACTCGCATCACGCCCATCGAAGCCGGTACGGTGTAGCCGTGGCTGTTGGATTGCGGGAGCGGAAGAAACAGAAGACGCGGGAGTCGATCCAGCGGACCGCTCTTCGGCTCTTCGAGAAGCAGGGCTACGAGGAGACGACGATCGAGCAGATCGCCGCTGCCGCCGAGATCTCAGCCAGCACCTTCTTCAATTACTTCCCGACCAAGGAGGACGTGGTTCTCTTCGACGCCTACGACCCGCTGGCAATCCGGATGTTCCTCAAGCGTCCTAAAGACGAACCGGTGAACGTCCTGATCCGCAAGGTACTCGAAGAGCTGGCGGCAGCCTTTCAGGGCGACGAGGATGTGATTCTCGCTCGCGGCCGCCTGTTCATGGAGGTCCCGGAGCTGCGGGCGCGCATCTGGGACGAAGCCGAGCGCACGCAGGCGATCATCAACGAGATCCTTGCGGAGCGAACCGGCCGGCGAGCTGCTGATTTTGAATTACGGGTCACCGCACGCCTGATAACCGCCGCGATGATGGAAGCCGTGCTGGAGTGGATGCGAACCAAGGGTCGCTATGGCCTCGTGGAGTTGGCCAGCCGCGCGCTCGATGTGCTCGAATCCGGCGCCCGGCTGAGCGGGCGGAGCCACGCCAAGCCCCGGACCCGCCGCCTCTCTTAGCCCCTTACAGAAAGCTCCGCCGCCATCACCGGGACGACCGAACCGCCCACCTCAATGCGGTCTGGAACGTCGCCACCCCTCGAGTACTCGAGTCTGATCTGGATGAAACTCTGTCGTCCCATCTTGGTCCCTTGCTCGCTCACCATCAGGAGCTCGGGCGCGCGCGGGATCAGGTCATATTGGACGGCGAAGGCGCCCAGCGGGCCACTCGCCGAGCCGGTCGCCGGGTCTTCGACGATGCGCGCCCAGCTGTGAACCCCGAACATGCGGCTGTAGAACCGATCGGCCGCCGTCACCGCGAAGAGAAACACCGGGGGGAATCCATGCGGGTCGAGCAACCTGGCCATTGCCTCGCCGCTGGCCACCGCTCGATCGACGGCCGCTGCGTCATTTACCGCGACAAACGCGAATGGCACTCCCGTGCTCGCGACCTGAATCGGCACGTCGGCGTGTAGGTCGGCCACGGTCAGGCCGAGGGCGGCGGCCAGTTGATCGCGCGGCTCGATGGTATCCCCGAACTTAACTGTGGGATGCGTCATCCATAGCACCACCGTTGCGCGGCTCTGGTCGACCCTGACCGGGATCGGCCCGACTCCTTCCTCGAGCGTAAACCCTGGGACGTCGCGACTCACCAAGCCCTCGTCGAGCAGGACCCAGCTGGTGCCGATCGTGGGATGGCCCGCAAATGGCAACTCCGCATAGGGCGTGAAGATCCTGACCTTCGCGGCGTGCTCACGCTTCTCAGGAGGCAGGACGAAGGTCGTTTCCGAGAGGTTCGTCTCCCGGGCGATCGCCTGCATCTGCGCGGTCGACAGCCCGTCGGCCTGCAGCACTACCGCCAGCGGGTTGCCGGCCAGCGCGCGCTCGGTAAAGACGTCAACCCATCGAAGGTGGTAACGGCGGTCGCCATTCGGCATGTCAATAACCATAGACTTCAGGCGAGCCGGTGGATCGCACCTACCGCCCAACGCTGATCGGGCTCTTCATTGCAACGCTTGCGGGATTCGCCTTCGCGTTCATTACAGGCTTCTCGATCGGGCGGTTCGTAGTTGTGTTGCCGATGCTGGTTACCGCCTACGCCGTTAGCTACGGCCGAGGCTTCCCGCTCAGAGCGGCCATATACGCCGGCGCCGTTGGGCTCTACCTCCTGCTGGCCTGGCTAAGACCCGACTGGGCCTACGACTGGGGGATTTCTATCGAGCTGCCGCTCTCCATCATTGCCTACACAATCGCGTTTCTTCGCCCTCCGCGCGCGGCAAACTTAACCGAGTCATAACGCAAACCTGTTTGACTGATGGCCGGGGGACGGCTACCGGACCAGCAAGGAGGGTATATGGACGCCCCACGCGTCCGCGGGGCCACCGGCGCCGCCTCGGGATGGACGACGTGAGATCGGCAACCTCATGGAGTGCTTCAACTTTTCCGTGTGACCGAGGCGGGCCCGGCTCGAGTCGGGCCCTCGCCCAATATTCAGCCGATGATCAGGGCCTGAAATCGCGGCAGTGTTTTCAGCAGCGCCAGGTCGGGATCCACGGCGGCGTCCGACCGTAGTTCGTCCCGCATCACGAAGGCCTCAGCCAGCAGCTCGAGCGCCTCGTCCTGCCGGCCCTGCGCGACTCGAACGCCCGCGAGCTTGTAGATCGCGGGCGCCAGAATATGCGGCGGCGTGTCGTTGCGACGGAGCTCCTCGGCTGATTCCTCGAAGATCCCCTGCCCCCGCGTTCGATCGCCACGCTCGAGATAGTGTTCCGCGAGATGTACCCGCGGATGAATGTAACTATTGCGAACGAGCGCTTCGCCGGTGGTCTTCGCGGTGAACCACGAGAATGGTCTGTCGCCTAACGTGGCCCACAGGTCGATCAGGTCAACGAGCAGCCCATCGGCACGGGCAGCGCCCTCGTCAAGCGAAATGTTTGCGTTCCTTTTGAGCTCGCCCGCGTTGAAGGCGTCGATGTTGGTGGGCGGTCCGGAGACCGGCTCCCCGCGACTGGCCTCGATCAGCGCGCCGCGAAGTTTGTCCCGCCAGCTGGCGATATGGGCCATCAGCACCCCCGCCGGCCAGCCTCGCGGATAAGCGCGCTCGACCGACGCCTCGGCCACGAAACGCCGTTCGGCCTCTCGCTGCGACTCCAGCAAATGCAGGACGCCTTTCATGTCAGGTGAAAGCATAAGGGGCCCGTTGGCGGAAGGTAAGCTCGGCGTCAATGAGTGGGGCCGTCGCCGACCCTCGTGTCAGCTCGCTCGAGCTGTTCTTCGACCTGGTCTTCGTCTTCACCATCACGCAGCTCACCAGCCTGCTGCTGCGCGACCCTACGCCCGGCGGCCTGCTGCAGATGGTCCTGCTCTTTGGCAACGTCTGGTGGATGTACGGCGGCTACGCCTGGCTGACGAATGCGGTCCCACCGCGAGCGCTGGGCGTCCGCCTGCTGCTGCTGGTAGGCATGGGTGGATTTCTCCTGATCGCGCTCTCGATTCCGACCGCCTTTGGCAGCGGTGGCGTGGCGTTCGGTGTCGGCTACATGGTCGTGACGCTGGTTCACACCGGCCTTTTCCTGCGTGCCCAGGGGAACATCGAGTCGGCGATCGCCCGGCTTGGGCCATTCAACCTCATCACCGCCGCGCTCCTGCTGGTCGCGGGATTCACTCCCGGCGGTGTTCGCATCGTCCTCTTTGTCGTGGGGGGCGTCCTCCACTGGATCACGCCCTACCTCATCCACCAATCCGTCTTTACGATTCGCGCCGGCCATTTCGTCGAACGGCACGGGCTGATCCTGCTGATCGCGCTCGGCGAGTCGGTGGTCGCCGTTGGGATCGGCCTGGGCGCGATCGAATTGCCGGCCGGCCGGATCGTGGCCGCCCTGCTTGGCCTTGCCTTGACCGCCGCGCTCTGGTGGCTGTATTTCAGCGGTGATGACGAGCGGGCCGAAGTGGCGCTCGACGCGGCTCGAGGCGAAGACAAGCCGTGGCTGGCGCTCAACGCCTTTGGCTATGCATTCGTCCCGATCCTCGGTGGCATCGTCCTGGTTGCCGCCGGCCTCAAGCTGGCGGTGGTCCGGTACAACGAGCCCTCGACGGTCTCGGCCGCCGTCTTCCTCGCCGGCGGCGTTGCCATCTACCTGGCCGGACTGGCGCTGTTCCGGTGGCTGATCCATGTCCACTCCATAGGCATCCGGCTCCTCATGGTTCTCCTCGCCCTGCTAACAACGTTCATCGGCCTGCGCACGACGGCGATCGCCCAGCTGGCCGCGCTGGTCGTGATCCTGATCGCCGGGAACGTTGCCGAGACCCGCACCAGCTCGACCGTTGAAGAGTTTGCCCACAAGAGTTCTTAGCCAGCGAGCCCTGAACCGCGCCTTGCTCGCGCGGCAGCATTTACTTGCGCGCCGCACAGCGTCCGCCGCCGACGAGATCGAGCACCTGGTGGGGATGCAGGCGCAGGTCCCGAATTCTCCCTACGTCGGCCTGTGGACTCGCCTCGACGGATTCAAGCCGGATCATCTGGCGGACCTGATCACGCAACGGCGTGCGGTGCGGCTCGGCATCATGCGCAACACCATCCACCTGGTGACGGCCCGCGATTGCATCGCCCTGCGCCCGCTGTTTTCGCCGGTCCTCGGGCGCGGCTTGCGTGCCTCACCCTTCGGTCGGAACCTCGCCGGGATGGACATGCAGCCCCTGATCCGGTATGCGACGAAGCTCATGAGGGAGAAGCCCCGCACCCTGGCAGAGCTGGGCGCCCTCCTGCATGAACGGTGGCCGGACCGCGACCCGACCTCGCTCGCGTACGGCATTCGCCACGTCGTTCCCCTGGTCCAGGTGCCGCCGCGCGGCGTCTGGGGCAAATCCTTGCAGGCGACCTGGACGTCGGCCGAGTTATGGCTTGGCAGCCCGCTCGCGCGCAAGCCCTCGATCGATGCCCTGGTGCTGCGCTACCTCGCCGCCTTCGGGCCGGCCACAGTGGCCGACATCTCCGCCTGGTCGGGATTGACGGCGCTGCGAGCTGTGGTGGAGCGACTTCGACCTCAGCTTCGAACCTTTCAGGATGAGCGCGGCCGTGAGCATTTCGATGTGCCGGATGGCCCGCTGCCCGATCCGCGAGCCCCGGCGCCACCGCGGTTCCTCCCCGAGTACGACAACCTGCTGATCGGTCACCACGATCGCACCCGCGTCATCGACCACGCTTACCGATACGTGATCTTCATCGGCACGCTCCTCGTCGATGGCTTCGTCCAGGGCACATGGATGATCAAACGGCAGGCGGATACCGCCACCCTCACGATCGAGCCCTTGCGACGCCTGACCGCGACCGAGCGAGCAGCGATCGTGGAGGAAGGCGAGCGGCTGTTGGATTTCGCGGCTGCCGAGGCGGGAAAGCGCCAGGTGCGAGTAACCGCCGTCGCGACCTCCCCGCCACAGGCACCGCAGCTCCGCCGCTAATAAACTTCGGTGCAATGAACAGACAGCAGCAGAAAGCCGCCGACTTTCGGGCGCTCCATGCCGGCAAGCCATTCGTCATCCCAAATCCATGGGATGCCGGCTCCGCCCGAGTATTGGCGGCGCTCGGGTTCAAGGCCCTGGCGACGACAAGCTCGGGTTTCGCCTTCACCCTCGGGCGATTAGACAGCCAGGCGACGCTGGATGAGGTGGTCGAGCATGCCGCCGCACTTGATCAGGCGACGGATCTACCCCTCTCGGTCGACCTGGAGAACGGGTACGGTCCTGATCCGGAGAGCGCGGCGCTCGCGATCCTGCGCGTTGCCGAGGTCGGTGCGGTAGGAGGATCAATCGAGGACTACGATCCCGCGGGTCGCATCTACGAGCTGGGTCACGCCGCCGAGAGGATTGCCGCAGCCGCCACGGCGGCGCACCGGTTGGAATTTCCGTTCATGTTGACCGCGCGAGCCGAGAACCACATCCGCGGCCATCCTGATCTCGCCGACACGATCGCACGTCTCCAGGCGTTCGAGGCAGCTGGGGCCGACGTGCTGTACGCGCCCGGGCTGCGGACCGTCGACGACATCCGAGCCGTCTGCGAGGCCGTTTCGAAGCCTGTCAATGTGCTCGCCGTTCCGGGGCTAACGTTCGCCGACCTCGAGGGCGCGGGCGCACGCCGGGTGAGCGTCGGCGGAGGCTTGACCTGGGTCGCGGTCCGAGCGATGGTCGACGTGGCCGAGGGGATCCGCGATGTCGGTGACTTTTCGCCGCTCAACGCAAGACTCCCGCTCGATGAATGGCTGGCTTGAGTTAGCTGGAGGACGACAAATGCATCAGCATCAACGATTCACTGGCGCCCAAGGACCCCGACTTGTTCATCCGCGTGACGGAAAAGTGGTCGATCTCGGCGGTTGTGGTGTTCGCTTCATGATTTGGGGTGAGGAATCGGGCGGCGGTTTCACGCTGGTCGAGCATCCGATCCCGCCCAGGCATCTCGCGGCCCCGATGCACCGCCACACACGAGAGGATGAGTACAGCTTTGTACTCGAAGGAAGGCTCGGCGCAAGCTTGGGCGACCAGGTTGTCTACGCGGATGCTGGCGACCTGGTGTTCAAGCCACGCGACCAGTGGCACACGTTCTGGAACGCCGGCGACTCCGCCTGTCGAATCCTGGAGATCATCTCGCCGGCCGGATTCGAGCACTACTTCGAGGGTGTGGCTGATGGTAAGGCCGGCGTTGACTGGTCAACGCGTTATGGCCTCGAAGCCGACCCACAGGGGACCTCGCGCATTCTCGAGCAATTCAATCTCGTATTTCCCCGGCCCAAGCGCTAAACGAATGGCCCAGGCCCGAAATCGACAGGGGGTATTCACCTCCGGCGCTGGCGGGAGGTCAGGATGGCGGTTGAGTTTCCCCCTGGCATAGGCGACAATGGCGTCGCCGCATGAACCTGGTTGACCTCGCGATTGTCGCCGTGATCGGGTTGGGGATCCTGATCGGGTGGCGCAAGGGGCTGATCGGACCCCTCCTCGCCGAGGGGACATTCCTCCTCAGCTACTGGATCGTGTCGACCCACCCGAGTCTCACCGGGCTCGTCCCCTCGGGCGTTCCGCGTCCGCTCGCGGTTTTCATCCTCCCGACCGCGCTAGCGCTGATCGTCGGATTCGTCGGCCGCTCCGTTTTCATGTCGCTCTTCCGCCTCCCGTTGACGCGTAGCGTCGACAAGGTCCTCGGCGCCGTCGCCAACGGCGGCCTCGCGTTTGTCATCGTCTATGTCGTCCTGCTCGGCCTGGCCGGGGCGGGCACGGTGCTCGACCCGCTGACGACGGTGGCTGCGGTTCGCGAACCGCAGGTCGCGGCGATGCAAATGTTGCTGGCCGAGAATCCACAGGTCGCCGGCTTCGTCCCATCGGGTGAGCTCGGCCAGCTCGCGTCCGTTGCGTCGACCCACCCGGTCGGCCTTGCCCAGCTGGGGCAATACGCGCAGGTGATCAACTACTACGAGCGAACGCTCCGCCCGGCGCTCGCCACCAGCCAGCTGGCGCCCGTCGTGCTGAAGTATGGCGCTCGACTACCGATCATCGGGCGGCACGCGACGCTCCCCAAAGCCACCTAGCCCTCCGGCGCCGTAATCCCCTTCCGAACCAATGTCAGGAAGTGATCCGCGGCCGGCGTGAGCGGCACATCACGAGCGCGCACCGCGGAGAGCTGACGCCGGACGCGCCAGCGCGGCACCTCGAGAACGACCACGCTGCCGGTCCGCAACTCCAGATCGAGCGCGAAGCGGCTAATGGCGGCAATGCCTGCCCCATGCGCGACGGCCAGCTTGATCGCCTCCCAGGACGGCAGGGACAACCGGCGGCGGATATTCAAGGCCATCTCCCAGCGGGTCGACTCGAGCAGGTCTCGAGTCGCCGACCCCTCCTCTCTCGAGATCCAGGTCATCTGTTCCAGCTCTCGTCGGGTGAATCGTTTGCCTTTCATCGCGGGGGCCCCGATCAGCACGATGTCGTCCTCGATAAACGGCTCGGCCTCGAGCTCAGGCGCCGAAACTAAACCCCCGACAAAACCGAGCTCGACCCTGTGCGCCCGCACCAGTTCCAGCACGCCGCCCGAGGTCGACAGCTGGAAGGCGATGTCCACCGCCGGATGGTCTTCTTGAAAGCGGGCGATCAGGGCCGGAAGGAGGTAGGTGCCAGGAATGCCCGAGGCGGCCAGCGAGAGCGTGCCGATGGTCCCGCCCGCAACCGCGGCGATGTGACGTCGACCATTTGCCAACAGCGCCTCAGCCCTCAGCACGTAGTCGGCCAGCAACTGTCCGGCAGGCGTGAGCGTGATGCGCCGCGGCTCGCGAACCACGAGCCGGCTCTTGAGTTCGCGTTCCAGCGATGACACGTGCTTGGAGACGGCCGGCTGGCTGATGAAGAGCTCCTCGGCGGCGCGGGTGAAGGAGCCGTGCCGGGCCAGGGCGGCAAAGGCTCGTAACCGCGGCTCAACCAGCATTACTTCAGGTTATCGCAATGGCAACCACAATGTATTGGACTCCTGCCCGGATTCGCCATAGCATGGCCCCGTCGATCCAAGCAATGGAGGCAGACCAATGAAACGCCTGTTGTTGATCGCGGCCCTGCTGATGATGACTGCCCTCCCCGTCGCCTCGCATCCGTCCGTCGAGGCGTCGAACGCCTCCAGCGAACTGGCTGGCATGCACGGCCGGGTTTGGGTGACCAACAAGACCTTGAATACCGTAACGGTCTACGACGCCTCGAGCGGAACGGTCGAGGCCGTGATCCCGGTGGGCTCGACACCGATCGGCGTCATCATTCCGAAAGGGACGGGGAAGGCCTATGTTTCGAACGAAGGCTCGAACACCGTTTCGGTTATCGATGTGGCGTCGCTCGTGATCATCAAAACGATCCCGATGCAGGCCGGTCCGCATCACATGATGGCGAGCCGCGACGGCCGCTTCCTCTATGTCGGTGAGTACAACCAGAACACGGTCGGCGTGATCGATACCAGCACCGACACGGCGAT
>DASWBA010000112.1:0-4870 GCA_036390825.1 Candidatus Dormiibacterota bacterium | reverse complement strand
CAGACCTACGGCGACTTCGAGGCGGACGCCGCCACCGAGGCCGCTGCGCTCGCGGTCGCCGAGCCGCTAGCCGCCGGGGAACCGGTCGTGCTGAAGGCACCGAATGGATGGACCAGGAAGATAAATCCCAGCACCACCACGATCACGACGATCGCAAAGATGGCGACCACCGCCGCGTTCGATCCGCCGCTGCCCTGTGTATTGGCCATGACTTTACCTCCACGAGAGCATTTAAAAGACTCTCGCACTCCCATTAATGACACAACGGCCTCCTCGGTTCGAGGGGTGGCGCACTCACATATTGTTAGTACGCGCCGTTTTCGGGCTCGACGCGAGCTGGCGCCTGCCTAAACTTCGACGACGATCGGGATGATCATCGGGCGCCGGCGCATCTGCTCGTAGAGGTACTTGCTCAAGGAATCGCGAATCGAGTTCTTGATGACTTGCCATTCCGGAGCGCCGCGGCCGGGCTTGTTGATGGTGGCGAGCACCTGCTGGCGGGCCGACTCGAGCAGGGCGTCCGACGTCTGCTGATGGACGAAGCCTCGCGAGATCAGATCGGGACCGGACACGACCTGCCCGGTATCCTTGTCGACCGTCACGATCACGATGAAGATGCCGTCCGTGGAGAGCACGCGCCGGTCGCGTAAGACGACCGACCCGACATCGCCCACGCTGAGACCATCGACGAAAACGTAGCCGGCCGGCACCTTGTTGCCGAAGTGGGGAATGCCATCACCGAGCTCCACCGTGTTCCCGTCGTCGGTCACGATCACGCGATCCTTGCTGATGCCGACCTCCTGGGCGATCTCCGAATGCAGCGCCAGGTGGCGGAATTCGCCGTGAACCGGCATGAAGAACTTGGGCCGCACCAGGTTGAGCATCAGCTTCAACTCCTCGCGGCTGGCGTGGCCCGAGGCATGCACCCGGTTGCGGGCCGAGTAAAAGACACGCGCCCCGTGCTTGTAGCAGTTGTTGATGGTGCGGGAGACCAGTTCCTCGTTGCCCGGGATCGGGGTGGCCGAGAGGATGACCGTGTCCCCGGACTTGAGCTTCACCTGCGGGTGCTCCTGGGCAGCAATCCGGGTCAGCGCCGAGAGCGGCTCGCCCTGGCTGCCGCTCGACAGGATGACGAGCCGTTCGTCCGGCTCCTTGTTGATGTCCTGGATCTTGATCAGGATGTCTCCGGGCATCTGGATGTAGCCCAGCTCCTGGGCGATCGTCAGGTTGTTCACCATCGAGCGGCCGATCACCGCCACCTTGCGCTTGTAGCGGGCGGCGGTGTTGAGCGCCTGCTGGATGCGGTAGATGTTGGAGGCGAAGGTCGAGATGATGATCCGGCCGGGGCACTGGCCGAACAATTCCTGGAATGCCTCGCCGATAGTCCGCTCCGATGGGGTAAATCCATCGCGTTCCGCGTTCGTGCTGTCGGACATCAGCAGCATGACGCCGCGGTTCCCGAAGTGCGACAGTCGAGCCATGTCGGTGGGCTGGCCGTCGACCGGGGTCTGGTCCATTTTGAAGTCGCCAGTGTGGACTACCATCCCGACCGGCGTCTCGATGGCAAGCGCCGTGGTGTCGGGGATGCTGTGGGCGACGTGGATGAACTCCACCTTGAAGGGCCCGAGCTCGATCACATCGCCGGCCTTGATCTCGCGGAGATCGACCTGCTCCACCAGCTTGTGCTCTTTGAGCCGGTTCTTGATGAAGCCCAGCGTCAGCCGGCTGCCATAGATCGGGGCAGAGACCTTGGGCAGGATGTAGGGAAGCGAGCCGACGTGGTCTTCATGGCCGTGCGTCAGGAGGAAGGCGAGCACCTTGTCCTTACGCTCGACCAGATAGGTGACATCCGGCAGCACCAGGTCAACCCCGAGCATCTCCTCCTCGGGGAACATCAGGCCGGCATCGATCACGACGATGTTGTCGTCGTACTCGAGCGCCATCATGTTGCGACCGATCTCGCCCAGACCCCCAAGGGGAATGGCGCGCAACCTGGGCTGTTTAGCCAAAAAGGGTGAGCTGCTCCTCGGGCTTGACCACCGGCGCGGCGGCGGCGGCAACGACCTGGCGCCGCTCCTCCACCCGGTCAAGGTGTGCCTTGACGGCCTTGAAGTCCTGCTCCAGCGGCCCCATCAGAAAACTGTTATACAGGGCAGCCGCCGGATGGTAGACGGGGATATAGCTCACGCCGTCCTTGACGACCAATTTGCCGTGCAGCCGGGAGATCGACTCATAGCCCGGGAGTAAGCGCCCCAGCGCGTGCCGGCCGAGCACGAGAACGACTTCCGGCTTGATCAAGCGGAGTTGCTGATCGAGGTACGGTGAACAGGCTTCCGCTTCCGCGGGCAGCGGATCCCGGTTTCCGGGCGGACGGCATTTCAGAATGTTGGTGATGAAGACGTCGCCGCGCGAGAGGCCGATGCCGCGGAGCAACTGATCGAGTAGTTTGCCGGCCGCCCCCACGAACGGCTCGCCCTGCAGGTCCTCGTTCTGGCCAGGCGCTTCGCCCACGATCATGATGCGGGCATCGCCCGGGCCCACGCCCGGCACCGCGTTGGTCCGCGAGTGGCCCAGCGGACAGCGCCGGCAATCGTGAACCGCCGCGCTCAAGCTCGGCAGGTCGACAAAATCCAAACCGGGGCCCATTGTATGCCGGGACCCGCGCCCCGGCATACACGTTTTCCACAGGCCTAGTTCCTAGTTGCGGTTATCGCGTCCTCGGCCGCCGGCGCGGTCGAAATCGCGGCGCGGGCCGCGGTCGCCGCCACCCGGTCGGTACCCACCGCCACTCCCTCCGCCTTCCCGGCGCGGGCCGCCCCGATCCCGCTCGGTGACGATCCAGTCGCCGTTGGTGATGCCTTTGGCTTCCTGAAGGACGGCCTTGCGCGACAGATTCACCCGACCCTGGCGATCGACCTCGGTGACTTTGACGTCGATCTCATCGCCGACGTTGACCGCGTCCTCGACGCGCTCGACGCGGTCCTCGGCCAGCTGGCTGATGTGCACCAGCCCGTCCTGGTTGGGCAGGATCTGGACGAAGGCGCCGAAGGGCATGATGCGGACCACCTTGCCCCGGTAGTTCTTCCCCACCTCGACTTCGCCGGTCAGATCGCGAATCAACTGCTCGGCCTTGGCCGCGGATTCGCCGTTGACCGAGCCGATGATCACCCGGCCGTCATCCTCGATATCGATGCTCGTCACACCCGAGTCCTCGATGATCTTGCGGATCATCTTGCCCCCGGGGCCAATCACTTCGCGGATCTTGTCGGGATGGATCTGCACCGTGATCATGCGCGGCGCGTACTCCGACATCTTCGCCCGCGGCTGGGCGAGCGTCGCATCCATTTTGTCCATGATGAAAAAGCGACCATCCTTCGCCTGCTGGATGGCGCCGGCCATGGTGTCGATGCTGATGCCCTTGATCTTCATGTCCATCTGCATGGCGGTCACGCCCTTGCGCGTCCCCGCCACCTTGAAGTCCATATCACCTAGCGCATCTTCGACGCCCTGGATGTCGCTCAGCACGGCGACTTTCCCATCGCCGGTGATCAAGCCCATGGCGATGCCAGCGACCTGACCCTTGGTCGGCACGCCGGCATCCATCATCGACAGGCTGGAGCCGCACACACTCGCCATCGAGGTCGAGCCGTTGGACGAGAGGATCTCGGTCACGATCCGGATCGTGTAGGGGAACTCCTCTTCCGTCGGCACCACCGGCAGCAGCGCCCGCTCGGCGAGCGCGCCGTGGCCGATCTCGCGGCGGCCTGGCGAACGGAGCGGCCGTGCCTCACCGACGCTATACGGCGGGACGTTGTAGTGATGCATGAAGCGCTTGAACTCTTCCAGGCCGAGCCCGTCGAGCTTCTGCTTGTCGCCAATCGAACCGAGGGTGACGATGCTGAGTGCCTGGGTCTGGCCCCGGGTGAACAGCGCCGAGCCGTGCGTACGCGGAAGGATGCCCACCTCACACGTGATCGGCCGGATCTCGGTCGTCTTGCGTCCGTCCGGACGCAATCCCTCGTCGAGGATCTTGTTGCGGACGCGCTGCTTGACCTTGGCTTCGAAGCTCTTCGACAGGTAGGGCAGCCGGTCCGCGAACTGCGGGCCGAGCTCGGTGACGGTCTCCTTCTTCAGATCGTCGAGCGCGGATTCGCGAAGCGCCTTGTTGGGATTGAAGAGCGCCTGGTCGAGCCGCTCGGACAGGAACTTATCGACAGCCTCGTCGACTTCCGGATCCTTGGGACTCTCGGGTACGACCACCTTTGGCTTCCCGACTTCACGGGCGAAGGCGTCCTGCATCTCGCAGATCCGGACGATTTCCCGGTGCGCCAGGCGCAGCGCCTCGACGATGGTTTCCTCGGGCACTTCCTTGGCCCCGGCCTCGACCATGATGATGGCTTCTCGGGTGCCGGCCACGACCAGGTCGAGCTGGCTCTCTGCCAGCCGGTTGATCGGCGGACCGACGACCAGCTGGTCATCGAGCATGCCGATACGGACGGCGCCGATCGGTCCCTGGAACGGGATCGGGGAGATCGACAGCGCCAGCGAGGCGCCGTTGATCGCCATGGTGGCGGGATCGGCATCCTGGTCCACGGAGAGCACGGTGGCGACGATCTGGACGTCATTGCGGAAGTCCTTGGGGAAGAGCGGTCGAATCGGACGGTCGATCAGGCGGCTATTGAGAATCGCCTGCTCGCTGGGACGGCCTTCACGCCGGATGAAGCCACCGGGGATCTTGCCGGCGGCGTAGAGCTTCTCTTCGTAGTCACAGGTGAGCGGGAAAAAGTCGATGCCTTCCCGTGGCGTCGCGGACATCACCGCGGTGACGAGCAGCATGGTGTCGCCCATCCGGACGGTGACCGCGCCGGAT
>DASWBA010000111.1:0-13064 GCA_036390825.1 Candidatus Dormiibacterota bacterium | reverse complement strand
GATCATTGCGCCCCCGGCGCCCGAGGTTCTGCTCGGCTACTACCGCGAAGCGCAGCAGGCCTACGGTGTCCAGTGGCAGTACCTCGCGGCGATCAACCTGATCGAGACCAACATGGGTCGCATCCGCGGACTGAGCTCAGCCGGCGCGCAGGGTCCGATGCAATTCATGCCCGCCACCTGGGCCAGCTACGGGCGCGGCGACGTCAACAATCCGCACGATGCGATCCAGGCCGCCGGGCGCTACCTGAAGGCGCACGGCGCACCGCAGAACATGAGCCGAGCGATTTACGCCTACAACCCGAGCAACCTCTATGTTCGCGCCGTCCAGCTCTACGCCCAGCAGATGTTCGCCAACGAACGCGCTTTTCTCGGCTACTACAACTGGCAGGTGTACGTCCAAACCACCGGTGGCGCGGTGCTGCTGCCGGAGGGCTTTAGCGGCTAAGCCGGCGTCATAGCAGGCGTCGCCAGCACTCGCGACAAGAACCGGAAGGTGCGCTGCAGCGCATCGTCGATGGCGGTGCGGTGGTCGGTCGCCCCGTAGCGGAGAAATCCGTGTGGAGCATTCGGATAGATGACGATTTCCTTGTCGGTCTTCAACGCGCTTCGAAAGTCGGCAATCTGCTCCTGCGGGATGCCCGGGTCGGCCCCGCCGAAGATACCGAGGAGCGGGATCTTGATTTTGCCGGCGAGCTGCAGCGGCGACAATCGCCCTGGCTCCGCCTGGAGGTGGCCGTAATAGGCGACCACACCCGCCAGCCCACTGACGCGGGCAGCCGCCACGTCGGCGAGCCGGCCTCCCATGCAAAAGCCCCAGCAGGCGACCCGCGAGGCCCCACGCGCCAGGAGGTCATCGACCGCTGCCTGTAGGTCGGCCAGGAAACGCTCGTCCGATAACTGCTGAGCCCGCTGCATGGCACGCGCCATTGCGTCCGGCTTGGTGCCGGTCCGTTCCGGGGCCCGCATCGACTCGGGCAGCTCACCCTGGCGGCCAAAGAAATCCACCAGCGCCGCCGCGTGGCCGTGCTGCGTAATCCGTCGGGCCAGGTCCTTGTAGAAGTCGGTGTATCCCCAGATGTCATGGATGATCAGCACCGCCCCACGCCGAAATCCGGTCGCGGGCAGGGCCAGGAACTCTCGCAGCTCGGCGCCATCGCCGGCTCGGATGGTCCGCTCTTCTTCCTTGACGGCGGCCGGCGCCGGAGGGCCGACATCATCGCCCGGCGCGGTGCACATGCGCTCAGTCTATGGTCGCAGCTGCCGGACGAAGGTGGCGACACGATCCATGGCAGCATCGATCACCGGCAGCAATCCATGCCCGACACCGGGAAAGGTGACGAGCTGCGCTCCGGGGAGCTTGCGGACCGACGATTTGAGTAGCTCGATCCGGGCGAAGGGATCGGACTCACCGGAGAGAAACAGCACGGGGCAGGTGATCTTCGACCAGTGTTCGGTGCGAAGGTCCTCGGGATGGCCCGGACGGTGCAGCGGATAGCTGAGCAACACCAGGGCGGCATAGTCCACCTCCGTGGCAGCCATGCTGGCCACCCGACCGCCGTAGGAATGCCCGCCGGCGATCGAGCCGGCCGCGACCTTCTGGATGAACACCGGCACCGCCCGTTCGGCTTTGCCCACCGGGAGATCGATCGCTGCAGCCGTCAACTGGCGCTTTTCGAGGGCCTTGACATAGGGCCGCATGCTGCTGGCGTCACCCGAAGCCCCGTGGGCGAGGAAGATTGGTGGAACGCTGGGGGATCGCGCGGGCACCCGCTAACATTAGTGCCCAACTCATGGCACGCGTCCTGCTCGTCGAGGACGAGCCCAACATCGCGTCGATCATCGTCTTCAAGCTGAAACGGGAAACCTACGAGGTGCGCTGGGAATCGAACGCCGCAGCGGTGCCCGGTGCCGCGGAGGCCATGCATCCCGACCTGGTTCTGCTCGACTCGAGCCTGCCGGACGGCGATGCCTTCGCTCTTCTCACGGAGCTCGTCATCCATCACCCGGTGGTGATGATGACCGAGTTTCGAGACACGACGACCCCGCAATGGGCGCGGGCGGCGGGCGCAGTTGCGACCGTGGAGAAGCCGTTCAAACCAACGCAGCTCGCGCGCCTGGTGGCCCAGCTGGTACCGACTCCCGCGGGACGTCCGTGATGACGGTCCTGGCGCGCAAGCAGGGCGCGGCGCTGGTGATCCGGGACCGAAAGCTGGGCATCTTCACCGATAAGGGCTTTACGCCAGTCGATTTCAAAGTGGAACTGGCGATCAAGCTCGCCTCGCGGCTGCAGTACACGCCGCTCGTCCCGGCCCAGGAGATGGAGGAGCCGGAACTGCTCCGTTTCCTGATGGAGCGGCCGGCGTAAGACCGTTCGGTTCGGCGCGTTCTTGTAAACGATGACGCCGGAGACCGAGCGCCTGGTCGCAAGCGGCCAGCAGGCAGAGACCGAGGGGAACGCCCGTGAGGCGCTTGTCCGCTATGAGGCCGCCGTCAAGCTGGCGGGCACCGAAGCCCTACCCCGGTTGCGGCTGGGAACCGTCTGCCATCGCCTCCGCGATTACGCGCGGGCCCGCGAGATGCTCGAGGAGGCGAGCCGCCTCGATCCCGAAAATGCCGACGTCGCGTTCCGCCTCGGCGTGACCTGCGATGCGTTGGGGGATCGCGAACAGGCACGGGTCG
Source organism: Candidatus Dormiibacterota bacterium (assembly GCA_036390825.1). Lineage (GTDB taxonomy): Bacteria > Chloroflexota > Dormibacteria > CF-121 > CF-121 > CF-13. The sequence continues at coordinate 10,385 of DASWBA010000111.1, read as the reverse complement.
CCTACAGCCGAACGATGATGCTGGCTCCAAGCTCCTGGCAGACGTGGTTCCTGATCGGGCGCGATCACCGTCAGCTGGGACATAGCGGAGTCGCCCGCCTCGCCTACCTGCGCGCCGTGGACGCCTCACCCGATGAGCCCGAGGTTCTGGCCGAGCTAGGCACGCTGCTCTGGGAGATGGGGATGCGCGACGATGCCTTTGCCTTCCTGGAACGCGCCGCACTCACCTGCCCGGTCGATCCGGGGTTTTCGCTGCAACTCGGTCTGGCCGAGATGGAGCGCGGCCAGCTGGCCACCGCCCAGCGGCACGTGATGGCAGCCAAGCACCTCGATCCCTCGGACCGACGCATCGACGTCGCCCTTCAAGACCTGGCCGCTCGACGGGCCGCCGCCCGCAAGGGCAAGCGCGCCGCCTGATCGGTCACGGCAAAACAAAAGGCCGCCGGTGAGGGCGGCCTTTGTGGGGAGGAGGGGGGACTCGAGGAGTTGACTGCAGGCTAGCAAGGGGTCCTTACGACCCGGCTAACTTCTTGTGCCGGAGAAAAGGCTTTACGCGCCCTGGCGGGCTTCGGCGTCGGCCCAGCGCGGCGTCGCAACGTCCGCTGTAAGGACCTGCTCCTGGGCAAGGATTCTCCTCAAGATCGCAACCGACGAGGCATAGGTCGAATCGAGGCCGTAATACGAGAGACCGCGCGCGCCCAGGGTGCGCGCCTGCGTGTACGGCGTGTCTGAAGCGTAGTGCAGCACCCCAAAGTCGAAGGGGAGCTTGGTGAAGTTGATGTTCTCGTGCATCGGATAGCGGGACGACTCCGCCGCCTCATACAGGGCGTTGAGGTAGGGGCCGGCCTCCATCTCCACCACGGTGTAGCTCTCCCGGTGATAGAAATCGAGGTAGGCGCGGTTCTGGAGGAAGGTGCCGCGGACGGTCACCGCCCGCTGGTTGTCGAGCGCCGACCCGTACACCAGGAACGGCGCCACACTGTCGAAGCTGAAGCAGTTGTCCAGCCAGTAGGTGTTTTCCGAGTGCTCTTCGTAAACGACGTTCGAGATCATGATGTCGCCGATGCTGCCGTTGAGGGTCGCGGCCTTGCCGAGAACGTAGACCCCGCGAAGCGTGCCGATGCTTTCGGCCACCTCGCGCAACACGTTGTAGGCCCCCAGCCCCAACGGATAGTTGACGTTGATCAGAATCGCGGGGCTCCGCTTCAGTCGGTCCGCGGCCGGCGTTCCCAGCCGGGGATCCAGGTCGCCCGCGACCAGCCGGTCGAGGACGATCACTTGTGCCGCGACGTCGAGGCCGGCCTGGCTGACCAGAAAGAAGATGCCGCGCTCCTCCTCCTCCCTGGTCCGGTGCGCTCGTCGCTCCGCCGCTTCCGCGGATTGCGCGTAGTAGGAGCGCGCCGCATAGTAAAGAAAGTTGTCCCAACTCCCCCGCGATTGACCCTGCCGGAGTTTGCGCAGCTCGGGCACCAGCTCCAGGTTGTTGCTGCGCTCGGTGTAGTCCACGATCTCCTGCTGGTGCCTTCGGGCGGAACCGCTCAAGAGGTTCACCAGGCTGTGTGTGTTGCTGGAGATGAAATAAACCGGACGCTTGTCGAGCCCCTCCTTGTGCATCAGATCTTCGATCGGCTGCCACCAGCGACGGGTCGCCTTGACGTAGCCGATCTGGCTGCCGCCCAGCATGCGGACGCGGAAATCCTTCTCTTCCGCCTGGATGCGGCGTAGCGGCGTAAGCAGGTCACCCCAGATCTCGACCAGGCGCAAGGCATCGTCCTCGGAGATACCCATCCGCTGCAATACCTTGAACTGCTCCTCCGTGCTCCCAGCGCGGCTCAGGTCTTCTGGTGTGAGGAGCGCGTGCAGCTTGTTCCATTCGATCTGCAGCGCGACGAGCTGCGGGATGACGTCATCGATGTCGGACGGGCTGGCAATGTAGACCGCGAGCGTCTCTTTGCCGTCGAAGTAATAACGCCGCCGGCGTCCCGGCGCGCTTTGCATCTCCCATCGCTCGACATCGACGTTGAGCAACCGCTTGAAGACGTCAGCCGATTGGCCCAGCAGGATCCGCTTGACGGCGATGATCGAGGGCGGCAGGCGGCGCAGCGCGTAGATCAGCGCACCGGTATCGGGCTCCGCGGACCCTGCCTTGGGATGAAGGCTCGAGCCCATACCGATGTGCGACTGTTCCAGCACCTTGAGCTTGGTCTCGCCAGAGCTCCGCAGGAGCGTCCCGTAGGTTCGGGTGTACAACTCGACAGCGTCGCGTCCGGGCCCACGATCCGGATCGGGATCGATGTAAGCCATTGTGGGTATTATCCCGCGGCTTTTCGAAAGCATGCCGGTGACATCGGGTCGCTATTTACATGTTTTAACGAAAGTTATTTGCCGGAGGCGGGAACCGGCTCGTACCGTGGGCGCTGACCGATCAACACAAGCCCTCGGAGGAGCCCATCCTGAGAATGTACGAAGCGATTCAAACTGAGACGCAACGCACCACGCTCCGAGTCATGGCCACCCGTGCAGAGGAAGCCAAGCGCAAGCTCAGCCTTTACGCGCTCGATCGCGTGCTCTGGGCGCTCGAAGAGCTGAATCTGGCCGAGCGGACGACCGTGCCCGGCGACGTCGTCGAGCAGCTACGTGCCTTCGGCGTACCCTATCACCGCGACATCAAGATCCCGGACCTGATCGAGCTCGTGTTCACCGCCCAGGAGCAGTTCATGAACGTCGAGCCCGAGGAGATCAACCGCGTCCCAACCATCGAAGAGCTCGAAGCTTACTTCGAGCAATCGCGCGTCGCCTGACGTAAGCGCCCCGGCCGCGCCCTATAATGCGGTCACCTTTTGGGGGAGGTGATGCCGGCGACGCGCCTCGATAACTGAACAGCGCCGACAGGTGGCTCGAAGTGAGCTGAAAAGGAAAGCCGGTGTGAATCCGGCGCGAACCCGTCACTGTAACCGGGGAGCCGTGGGCGAGATCCACTGAGGCCAAAGCCTTGGGAAGGAGCCCAGCGGCAACGATCCGGAGCCAGGAGACCTGCCTGTCGGGGACCACGACCCTCTTCGAGGCTGAGAGGGAGGTGCCAGGCATCTTCTGAATCGGCCTCCAGCACTGCTCTGGAGGTACACATGCAACGACGTATCGTGGCGAGTCTCCTCGCCCCATCACTTTTTCTGCTTGCTTCGGTGAGCGCATCCGCCCAAACGCCGCCGAGCTCCAACGCCCAGCGAGCCCTGCAATGGCTGCAGTGCACCCAGCAACAGGCCAATGGCCAGATCGGCGTCGGCGGCAATCCGTTCGCCCGCTCCTCGGAAGTCGCCATCGGCCTGGCGGCTGCGGGCCAGCAAGCCTCCGCGATGCACGTGGGGGCAACCTCCCTCGCCGACTACTTGACGACAGCCACCAGCACCGAAGTCGGCACCAACGGGGAGCTCCTGCTGGCGCGCGCTTCCGTCGCGGACGCCGGGCCGATTGCCACGGTGGCGGCGCAGTTGCAGGCGGCCAAGGGGACCAACGGCGAATACGGCGGTGACATCTATAGTGATGCGCTCGCCATCCTGGGCCTTCGCGCCGCGAGCCAGCCTGTGGGGGACGACGCGGTCGCGTTCCTCAAGGGAGAGCAGAAGGCCAACGGCGGTTGGAGCGCCGACAATGCGGACCAGTACGGCGAGGATTCGAACACCACCTCACTGGTGATCCAGGCACTGATCTCCACCGGGGTCGACTCGAGTGACCCAACGATCACGAAGGGCTTCGCCTACCTGCAGAGCGTTTTCGGCGGGGGCGGGTTCGGCGCGTCACCGGGAGCCGGACCCGATCCGAACTCCGACGAGCTGGCCATCCAGGCCATCCTGGCCGCGCATCTGCAGACAGATATCACGTGGCAGACCAGGCTCAATCAGGCGCTGTCGTATCTCGAGGGACAGCAGATCACAAGCGGCACGGATGCGGGCGCCATCGCCAACCAATACAGCAAGCTATTCGCCACCACCGATGCGCCGGCTGCGTTTCTCTCGCGTTCATTGACCGTGAGAGGTACAGCCGAAACAGCCGTCCCCCTCCTCGCTTGCCCAGCGGCAGCCCCGACCGCCACGGCGGCACCCATCCTCGCGCAGACCGGCGATCCGACTGATGCGCGACCGCTGCTGGGCGGCCTCGCCCTGATCGCCATCGGCCTGTGCCTCGTCTGGAGACCGCGGCGACGCGCGCGCAGGTCGTAAGTCGCTCGCTGATCGGACTGGCGCTGGCCCTAGCCGGCGCGCTGACGTGGCAGGGGTCGGCGCACGCACAGACGCATCGGGCCGCGCTCGTCGTCCAGCACAGCTCGTCGTGGCCGGGATCGCATGTGCTCTGGAAGTGTGTCGAGTTCGCGCAGGAGGCGATTGGCGGATTGGCCCTGTTGCAGCTGGCCGGAGTCAACTCCGGCCAGCCCCCTCAGATCTACGACTGGGGCGGAGGCGCGTACACGGTCTGCCAGCTGGACCGTCAGCCACAGGTGATCCCTGATCGCTGTTTCGGTCCGATCTCCGGGCCAAACTGGTCGGACTGGACCCAGACCGCGAACGGTTGGGTCGCTCGAGCGACCGGGGTCGCCGGCTACACGGTCAGGGATGGCGATGTCGAGGGTTGGAGCTACTCGACGGGTAGAGGGATGCAACCGCCCTCCGTTTCGTTCAACCAGGTGTGTCCGGCGGCGCAACCGCCGACCGCCGCGGCACCCTCGCGTCGCGCGACGCCTTCCGCCGGCGCAGGGGCAAGGGCAACGCCGCCGGCCCTGACCACCTCGATCGAATCGCCGTCACCTGCGATGGAAGCGCTGGCCCCTTCGGTCTCGCCCTCGGCCGGGACCGCGCTCGCCGCGACCGGGCCCCCAACGTCACCGCCGGCGGGCGGGCTCCTGCCTTGGCTGCTGCTCGGCGGTGCGGCGATCGTGCTGAGCGGATTGGGCGCGATCAATTTGCGAAGGCGCGGGCAGTGATCCGGCATCCCCTCGCGTGGTGCGCCTGGGCGACGGCCGCGCTGGCCGTCGCCTTCATCGACCGCAACCCATTCCTCCAGGCGCTGCTGCTGCTGATCGTGATCAATGTCTTCATCGCCTATCGCGGCGGACATCGGATTCGCATCTGGAAAATCGGCCTGGCGCTCGCGGTGGTTCCTGTCGTCTTCAGCGTCGCCCTGAGCCGGTTCGGGACCCACGTGCTGTTTATCTTGCCGGCGATCCCCATCATCGGTGGCCGCTGGACGCTCGACGCCGCGGTGTTTGGCGCATCGACCGGCGCGGCGCTGCTGCTGACGGTGGCGATCTTCGCCGTGGTGCAGACGACGGTGCGGAGTTCCGACCTGCTCGCGGTCTTGCCTCGACCCTTCTACCGCGCGGGCACGACCGTCGCCCTCGCGCTCGCCTTTGCCCCAAAAACGGTGGCGTCCCTCCATTCGATTCGGGAAGCCCGTCAGCTTCGCGGGCAACGCGCCGGCTGGCGGTCGGCCCCACAACTGTTGCTGCCGCTGCTCTTGACCACGCTCGAGCGGGCGCTGCAGTACGGCGAATCGCTCGACGCCCGGGGCTTCGGCAGCCGCCGGCGATCCCGTTACCGTCCGGTGCCCTGGACCATTCCCGATGTGCTGGTGGTCGTTGGCTCCCTCGCGGCGGTCAGCGCCATCGTGCTGTTGCCGGTGCAACCGTACAACCCGTACCTCAATCTGCTGCCGACTGCGCCCTCCGTAGCCCCCATCCTCGGGGTCCTGTTACTCGCGATTCCCGCTGTCACGATCAGCCATTCTCGAACGGACCATGCCGCTCATCACGCTTGACGGCGTCAGCTATCGCTACCCGCAGGCCGAACGGCCAGCCCTTCTTGACGTGTCGGCCGCGATCGAACCAGGGCAAGTCATCCTGCTGCGCGGCGCCTCAGGCAGCGGCAAGTCGACCCTGCTTCGATGCCTGAACGGGTTGGTGCCACACAGCACTGGAGGGGAGTTCAGCGGCCGCGTGATCGCCTGCGGTCTCGACACTCGCACCCACGCGCCTCGTGACCTCGGAGTGCGACTTGGTTTCGTCTTCCAGCATCCGGAGGCCCAGTTCGTTCTCGACGATGTCGAGGCCGAGCTCGCGTTCGGGATGGAGAACCTCGGCCTCTCAGGTCCGTTGATGCGTAAACGCGTCGAGGAGGTGATCGACCAGGTTGGCATCAACCACCTGCGCCGGCGCCGGATCGATACCCTCTCGGGTGGCGAGCGCCAGCGCGTCGCGATCGCGGCCGCATTGGCGACGCATCCGCAGGCGCTGGTGCTCGACGAGCCAACCTCGCAGCTCGATCCGCAAGCCGCCGAAGATGTGCTGCAGGTGGTGATCCGGCTGGTCGCCGAGCTGGGCATGACCACCGTGATCGCCGAGCATCGCGTCGAACGGATCGCCCCCTTTGTCGATCGGATCTGGACGCTCGATGCCGGTGTCCTGAAGGACCAATCCCCTCGAGCCGCGGTGGCCGAGGGTGGGGCGCGACCGCCCGTCGTCGACCTGGCGCTGCGGGCCGGGTGGACCCCCATCCCGCTTGGCTTGCGCGATGCGCGCGTTCACGCCCAACATCTGCCAACGTCAACACGTCCCACCCACTCTGAGGGAGGGTCAGGGTGGGGGCCGGCCACCTGCAAGATCGAGAACCTCGAGTATCGCTACAACGGGGTCCCGGCCGTCCGCGGGCTGACGCTGACCGTGCGGCGGGGCCAAATCACGGCGCTGATGGGCCGCAACGGGTCAGGGAAAACGACGCTCCTGAAGGTGATGGCCGGGCTGCTTCGCCCGCAACGCGGCACCGTCCACGCCGATGCCCGCGCCGCCTACGTGCCGCAAGACGCGGATGGCCTGCTGTTCTCCGCGACGGTTGAAGACGAACTGCGCGGCCAAACCCCCGAGGTGGCCGCTCCCTTTCATCGCTGGCTGCATCGCTATCCGCGCGACCTGAGCTCGGGTGAGCGACAGCAGCTCGCAATCGCCGTGGTGGCGGCGGAGGCGGACCTCTTGCTGCTCGACGAACCGACGCGCGGCCTCGACCCGATGATCAAGATGACGCTGAGCGCGTTCCTACGGATGCGCGCGGATGCCGGTGCGGCCATCGTGATCGCGACGCACGACGTCGAGTGGGCGGCTCGCACGGCCGACCGCATCCTTCTGATGGCGGAAGGCGAGATCTATGCCGACGGACCACCGGGCACCGTGCTCAGCGACTCGCTCGTCTTCGCAACCCAGATCAGCAAGCTCGTGGGCGGCGGCTGGCTGCTGCCCGACGAGGTCCCAGTATGAGGAGCTGGGTCAGGGCCCGCGCCGAAGATGGGGTCTTGCTGGCGCTGACCGGGGCAGGACTCGTGTTGTTCCTGGCGCCGCTCTTCCTCGGTTCGCGGTTTCCGCAGCCGGTCCTGCTGTTCAGCGCGCTGGTCGCAGTCTCCGCCCTGGTCGCCCTGGCGGTCGCCCTCCAGACCCATCGCCTCTCGACTCGTCTGCTCGCGATCCTTGCGGCGCTGGTCGCGATCGACGCCACGCTTCGCCTCGTGATCGTCATCGGATTGCTCGGATTTTCGCCCATCTTCTTCCTGGTCATCGCGGGCGGCTTCGTCATGGGTCCCAGCTTCGGCTTCGCCAGCGGCGCGCTGACCCTACTGCTCTCGGCCGTGCTCACCGCCGGCCTCGGCCCCTGGCTGCCTTACCAGATGCTGGCGGCCGGCTGGGTCGGCATGGGCGCCGGATACGTGGGCCGGATCCGGGGCCGCCAGCCATTTCGCACGACGATTGTCGTGCTGTCCCTCTACGGCTGCGCGGCCGGCTTCGCCTACGGGGTCCTGCTCGACCTCTGGGAGTGGCCGCTGCTGGTGGCCGCCGGGTCCTCTCCGATCAGCTGGGCGCCAGGTGTCGGGCTCCTGCCGCTGATCCGCCGATTCGCTGGCTTCTACCTGGCAACCTCGCTCGTTTATGACGCCTTCCGGGCGGCGGGAAATCTGCTGTTGATCGCGATGTTGGGCTCCGCATTGATTCCGGCGCTCGAACGATTCCGCCGCCGGTTCCTTACGGTGTGGACCATCGATCAACCGGTGAGCGAGCAGGCCCCGGTTAAGATTTCCGCAGATGTCGGAACTCCCGCCTGAGATCGCGGTGGAGCCCGAGCCGACCGACGGCGATCCTCCACTGGAAGCTGTTCGCCCCGAACGGCCGCGCATTTGGCCCGAGGAGCCTCGTGCGCCGCGCCCGCAAATCAAGCGGCCGATGGAAGAGTGGCTGGCCGAGTTCGAAGAGCGAGTCAAACAGATCGACGCGCGCCCCCGCGAGCAGCCCAGCCGCCGGCGCCGCCCGCGCGGGCTGGCACGAATCGTTCCGGTCGTGGCGCGCCCCGAGCGGCCGCGGGAGACGACGGGGGCAGACACTGGCCGGCCATCAACGCCCGATCAGCAACGTCGCGGCCGCCGGCGTCGCCGCGGCGGCGGAAGTGGCGCAGTCGCCGGAGGGGGCGATCGTTCGGGCCAGCCTGCCCAGCCCCAACCCGTGCAGGGCCAGGCGAGACCTCAGCGCGGGACGCCTCGACGGCGTGGGAACTCGCAGCCCCGACCCTCCGGTGGCGCTCCCCCACCCAGGCCCTCCCCCGCAAGGGGGGAGGGAGATGCGTCGGGCCGGCCGCCGTCGGGAGACGCCCGCGATCCCAACCGGCGGCGGCGGCGGCGGGGCCGGGGTCGAGGACGAGGCCCGCGTCCGAACGGTCCTCCACCGAGTGGCGGACCCCCGAATAGCGGACCGGCACCTAGCTGAGCGGACCGAGCCCCCGAATCCGCCGGAATAGAATGGACCAGCGGGGCGTTGCCATGAGTAGCGACTTTTCGCTTTTTGAGAGACATCTCGATGCGCTGTATCGAAGCGCGTTGCGCCTCACGAGAAAGCCGGAAGACGCCGAGGATCTAGTGCAAGAAACCTATTTGCGAGCCTACCGGTACCGGAACCGGTTCAAGCCCGGCACCAACGAAAAGGCCTGGCTGTTCACGATCATGACCAACGTCTTTCGGAACCGGCTCCGCCAGCGGCCGGCGCCGGAGGACCCGATCGATCAGCCGGGCGCCGACTTCTCGATATACGAGCAGTTGCGGCGCGAGGGCATGCCGGTCCACCTGATGTCGCCCGAGGAGATCATCGTCGACCGTGGCTTCGGGGGCGAGGTCAAGCGGGCGCTCGAGGAGCTGCCGGTCCCGATGCGGATGGTGGTGGTGCTGGTCGACGTTGAGGACTTCTCCTACAAGGAAGTCGCCTCGATTCTCGGGATCAAAATCGGGACCGTGATGTCCCGGCTGCACCGCGGCCGCCAAGCGCTCCAGAAGAAATTATGGGAATATTCGGGACGGCCCAAGGCACCGTCGCTAGCCGTGGGAGCGCGCTGATGGGAGATCACTGCGAACAAACGATGCGGCGGCTCTCCACCTACATTGACCGCGAGCTGAGCGAGGCCGAGGTCCGCAAGGTCAAGGCGCACCTTGACGATTGCCCTCCCTGCGAGCAGGTCTTCGATTTCCAGGCAGAGATGAAGCGACTGGTGCGCAAGGAATGTTGCACCGACGATGCCCCCATGCGCCTGCGCGCCTGGGTCCGTCAGCTCGCGACCGAGAAACCTAAGCCAGCCAAATGATCCTCGACCTGGGCCTGGCGTTCCTGGCCGGCCTGTTGTCGTTTGCGTCCACCTGTGTCCTGCCGCTGGTGCCGGCCTACGTCACCTACATGGGCGCGGCCGCGGCTGGAACCGAGACCACCGTTGGGCAGCAGCTCAGGGTGCTGGGCAAGGCGGCGCTCTTCGTGGTGGGATTCGCCACCGCCTTCGTCGCCCTGGGCGCGTCCTTCGGATTGATCGGCGCCGATCTCAAGGCTTACCGGCCGCTTCTGCTGGAGATCGCCGGCGCGGCGCTGGTGCTGATCGGCATCGCCCTCCTGACGCTCGGCCGGATTCCCGGGCTGATGGGCGAGAAGCGCTTCGATATCGCACATCGACTACCGCGTGCGCCCTGGGCGGCATACGTGATCGGTTTCGCCTTCGCCATCGGTTGGACGCCCTGCGTCGGTCCCATCCTCGCGGCCATCCTGCTCCGCGCCGGGAGCAGCGGGACAGCGGCGCAGGGGGCACTCCTGCTGGCGGTCTATTCGGCCGGGCTCGGCCTGCCATTCCTGATCGCGGCCGGGTTATCGGGGATCCTGACGCGCCTGCTCGCCCCGGTGCGGGGGGCCTATGCCGTGCTGAATACGGTGGCGGCCATTTTCCTGATCGGCATGGGCGTCCTCGTCTTTTCCAACCGGCTCACGGTGTTCAACGATTTCTTCCCGGTCGTGGCCGTGACAACGCCGTGGGATTCCCATTTCGAGAACAACCC
>DASWBA010000110.1:0-37224 GCA_036390825.1 Candidatus Dormiibacterota bacterium | reverse complement strand
ATTCGGCCCGACTGCGGCTGTCTTATTGTCTGGCTTCTCATATTCGGCGTGAACAACCAACGATGGGAGAAGCAAGCTCAGGGTCTTCGCTACCGTTAGCCCGTGACCCGAGTGCTTGGGCCGGTTGAGGCCCTCGAGCGGATCGCGTATCTGCTGGAGCGGGGGCGGGCTGAGTCCTACAAAGTGCGCGCCTTCCGCCGGGCGGCCATTGCGGTGGCCGCGCTCGAACCCGAGCAGTTAAGAGCGCTGCACGAATCAGGAAGGCTGGCTGAAATCCCACGAGTTGGTGAGACCACCGCCACGATCATCTCGGAAGCACTCTCGGGAAAGACCCCCAGCTACCTGCTGGAGCTCGAAGGCCGGGGCGAGCCGGCCCTCGCCGAGCCTGTCGGCCAGCTCCGCTCCGTCCTAAAGGGAGATTGTCACAGTCACTCCGACTGGTCCGACGGCGGCAGCCCGGTGAGGGTGATGGCGGAGGCGGCCGCATCACTCGGGCATGCCTACCTGGCGGTGACTGACCACAGCCCCCGCCTGACAGTCGCCAACGGCCTGGACGCCGAACGCCTCCGCCGGCAGCTCGACCTGGTCGACCAGCTCAATACCGAGCTCGCTCCCTTCCGGATCCTGACCGGGATCGAAGTCGACATTCTCGAAGACGGCACGCTGGACCAGGAAGAGCAGCTGCTCAGCCGCCTCGACGTGGTCGTCGCCAGCGTCCACTCCAAGCTGCGGATGGAGTCGCCCGAGATGACCCGGCGGATGGTGCGGGCGATCGAGAACCCCCATAGCGACATCCTCGGGCACTGCACCGGCCGGATCATCGTCGGACGGGGTCGCGAGCCCTCGACGTTCGATGCAGAGAAGGTTTTCGCGGCTTGCGCGAAGACCGGAACGGCAGTCGAGATCAATTCCCGCCCCGAGAGACGCGACCCTCCCGCCGAGCTGCTCCGCCTGGCGGTCGGCGCGGGCTGCTACGTAAGCATCGACACCGACGCCCACGCCCCCGGTCAGCTGGAATGGATCGGGCTCGGGTGCGAGCAGGCGGCAGAAGCCGGCGTCGATCCCGCCAAGGTCGTCAATTCCTGGGACGCCGACCGCCTCCTCACCTGGACGGCATCCCACGGGAGTTCCAGGCGGTCCCTCAGCTTGGGCCCACGGCGTAAGGGCCCACGCTAGCGTGCGATGATCCGCGGGGTCAGCGCAGGAGCTCAGCGTCCTCAACCACGCGGAGCCAGAAGACCACTTGTCGATCCGTCCGGCACAGGGACGAGCCCTCGTCCACCCCGACAGGTCAGCTGTAAAGTGCGGTGATGGCAGAGGGCCTGAACCCTTTGACCAGAAGCCAGACGCCCAGCGAAAACTCCCAGACTGCGATCGGGAGTGCGAATAGCCCTGTCGAAGGGGCATGCTGCCCGATGACACCGAACAGCACGGCGACGTCGCCAGCGACGAGCAAGGGCGCTCCGATCAATCCGAGCAGGGGAAGAACTCGCGGCACGAGGCGCGACTGGTACAGCAGGGACCCCAGCAACAGGGCGTTCACGGCCGGCATAAAGCTTTGTCCGATAAGGAACATCCGGTCATACATCGCGACGAGCGCATGGCTGGTGACCAAGGCGTCTGCTCCAGCTCCGGCTTGCCGCAAGCTTACGACCGACAGGAGGCACATGACGCCAACGAAGATAGTGCCGGCTTCCAGGACCCGCGATCCAACGAAGCCCATCGCGATTCCTTCGTTCTGCCTCTTGAGCACTGCGTACAGCGCGACGGCGGTGCCGATCCCGGCGAGAGCAACGATGATCTCGAGGATGCCGCCGACGATGGCGCTAGTGTCCGGGCCGGCGCTGACGACATACCTCGCACTCTTCACCGGACCGTAGAGGGCGAGGGTCGGGATCGAGACAAACGTGAGCAAATAGAGCGCGCCAGCGGCAAGCGAGGTCTTTCTAAGTGGACTCATATGAAGCTCCTTTGTTTTCGTCGGGGACGACCTCGTAACCGTCAGTGCGAAGGCTGCGGTGCCGTTGTCCGTATCGACGCCGAACCCAGATACTACGAACTCACAATATGCGGGAAGGTCGGATCTCGGCCGGTCGCGTCGAGAAGGACGTCACATTCGTGGACGCCGGCGACGACCTCGCCGACAAGATCGATGCTGCGTACCGGGACAGTTACCGCCGATACTCCGGGAGCATCCTCAATAGCGTGCTGACCCCGCAAGCGCGCTCCACGACGACCAAACTCCTGCCGCGCTCGACAAGGTCCCAGTTCAACCGCTCAGTTTCAGCTTGGCATGCCCGGTAGCGGCGTGTATAGTCTCACCCGGTAAACACCTCACCGGTCCGTACGAATGTTGGAATTAGACCGGTCGCAGCATCCTTGAGGCCACTGCTGTCGCGTGGCGGTGTGGTTGGCATGATGCTGCTGGCGGTGCTGGTGCTCGGGCATCCCCTTCCCCACCAGCCTGCGTGGGTCACGCAACCCGCATCGATCGCGAGTCTCCCGATCTCCTACGTCCTGCCGGAGCGGATCCCGCGCAAGCTGGACCGGTCGCGGCCGGCGCCCTCCGTGCAGCCCAAGGGCGTCGCACCGCCGGCGGCGCGGACCACACTGCGACCAAAGCCGGCGCCCGTGCCCGCTCGTGCCGCCATTGGGACCGGCCAGTGGGGCTTGATCAACCAGGACCGCCAGGCCGCCGGCCTCGCACCGCTGCAGTGGAGCCCGTGCCTGGCAAACGTCGCCACTGGACAGGCGGCGCGCATGGCCGCACAGGGCTACATCTCACACGCAAACGGCCGTAGCCTCGACCTCGCCTGTCATCTCGGCCCCATGGCCAGCGAGAGCATTGGGTTCCAGGGAGGCGGCATCAACGATGCAGCCATGAACGCGTGGTTCATGGGCGATGCGCCGCACCGGGCCAACATCATGGGGCCGTATCACTACGTCGGCGTGGCCTGGGTGGTGGCGCCCAACGGCACCGCCTATCTGGCCGTCGAGTTCGGCTAGCCTGGCATCACGATGACAACCGATTGGATGACCGATGTGAAGGGGACCGGCCAGTACGCCGAGTTGAACGGCGTCAACCTCTACTACGAGACGCACGGGTCGGGGCGGCCATTGATCTTGCTGCACGGAGGGCTCGGGTCTGGCGAGATGTTCGGGCCAATCCTCCCGCTGCTGACCGGGCGCCACCAGGTCGTCACCGCCGATCTGCAGGGGCACGGACGCACCGCCGATATCGATCGCCCGATCGAAGTCCGGCTGATGGCTGACGACATTGCCGCCCTGATCGACCATCTCGGGCTGGACAGGCCGGACGTCGTGGGCTACTCGCTCGGTGGCGGCGTGGCGCTCAACACCGCGGCGAAGTACCCCACCAAGGTCGGCCGGCTCGTCGCCGCCTCCGGGTCGCGCCCCGTCCCGAGGACTTTCCTCGGCTGCTCGACAAGATTGGCGCATCGATGTCAAAGGACTTCGACTTCACAGAGGAGGTCCGGGGTCTCCAGGTGCCGACCCTGATCGTGGCCGCCGATGCCGACATGGCACCGCCGAGTCACTATGTCGAGATGTTCAAACTGCTTGGAGGCGGCCTACGCGACGGTGGATGGATTGGCGAGGGCCGGCCGAAGGGTGGGCACGCGCTCGCCATCCTGCCGGGTTTGACCCACTACAACATCTTCAGCTCGCCGCTGTTCGCCGCGGTCATCCTTGCCTTTCTCGACGAGCAGCCGCGATGACTACGCGCTTGGCGTCTCGGTGGCACTCGCCCATACGAGCCATTGCTGGATAAGGCCACGAAGGCCTTCGCCATCGAAGGCAACCGCATTGTCCAGGTCGGGCATGCGGTAGCAGAGGCGAACCTGCCCAGAATCGGGGGCGACGGCGACGAACACGGTGTCCCCTTGCCGAGTCAGCGCCCCCAGAATTCGTCGTTCCCCGGCATTGAACTCGGCCAGGTCAGTCGTCCCCTTGAGGTAGAGAAAGCGTCCATTCAATTGGAAGACCCGCATCGAGGTAAGGACCAGATCTTCCGCTCCATCCGGGTGGAGCGACGTCTCTTGCGGCAGCCCATCGGAAGAGCCCGATTGCTCAAGTTGAGTGTCCCCCATCTCTACCTCAATAACGACAAGGGCGGCAGGGCTCCTTCGTGCGGGAAAGCCGTCGCGCTGAGTTGGCACAGCAAATTTGGCGATTGGCCCGGCAGGGCAACGACGCGGTAACAAAACCGCAGGTCTAGCCTGCTGCCTAGCGTGCGGCCGTGTCGCTCAATACCTCGGGACTTCTTCCAGTCCCCCGTCTCAAGCGCGAATTAGCAAATCGCGCTCCGGTCGATGTGCGACGTGATAGTGCCTGCCCCCGGCGATGGTGGACTCGGCGGCCAGGCCGAAGTAGCCACCGCAACGGGCGCATTTGGTTGCTTCGCGAAGGGGCGCGTCGCCTGGATGCAGGCGGCCCCACCATCGACGTGCGGACGCCAGGCTATCGAAGGTGGCAATCGACCCTGTTCCCGGATCCCGAACAAGAGCCCCGTTGGGTCCGACGTAGATGCGCCATCGGCCGGCCTTGAGTTGTCGCGCTTCCGCCATCCAATGAGTCAAACGAACACCCGCAGGGAAGTTGACAAGCCATCCGCGGACACCTATCGTGCCCACAGGAGAGGGACCCTGGAAACCGCACTATTCGTCTTTAGGCGCTGACAAGCGCCCAGCCCCGGTGACTGTCAACCTCACCGATGCACGGCGTCGATGGCTCGCTGAGCTGTACCAGGCGAACTCGGCCGCCGTCCTCAACCAGTGCCGGCGTCTGTTGGGGAGTCGTGAAGACGCCGCCGACGCCATGCAGGAGGTCTTCCTGCGCGCAGCCGCGTCGCTCACCGAGGCTCCGGACAGCCCGCAGGCTCGCGCCTGGCTGACAACGGTGGCCCGGAACTATTGCATCGATGTCCTGCGACGGCGCGAGCGATTTGGCGCAGCCGTGACCACCCTGGGCGCCACGGCGGACTCCACCGTCGGATCGGTCGAAACGGTTGAGGACCGTCAGCTGCTGCAAGCGGTGCTACAGCAGATGGGCGAGCGCGAACGACAGGCGCTCTGGCAGTCCGCCGTCGAGGATCTTCCGGTCGGCGAGATCGCACGCTCCTTTGGCGTGAGCTACCTGGCGGCCGCCCAACTGCTGCATCGCGCCCGCCGGCAGGCGCTCGTCCTGGCCACTCGGCTGGCCGTCATTCTCGGCCTGGCTCAACTCGGCCAGGCCGTGCGGCGATCGAAGCTGGCGCTGCGAAGCCAGCAAATTGCCACAGTTGTTGTCCTACCGCTGGCGATCGCCGCGATCGTCGTATCGAGTTCCCCGCGGCAGCTGATTCACGTCGACGCGAAGCTGCCGGCGCGGGCGGCCGGCGCCCAGAGCCTGGCATCGACGGTTGGGCAACCTCCGACACCTTCGAACAGCCCGCAGCCCGGGACGGGTGCGGGGGCGCCGGCGCTATCCCCGCAGGTGGCGGCCGTCAGCGCCGTCCAAACCGCGGCCAGCAGTAAACCCAGCCCACCACCGATCGTTTCCGACCGCGATAAAGATCACGGAAGAGGGCGAGACCGCGACGATTCCGTCCACAAACATCCCCACCATTAGGCGGGCCTCGGGATCAAATCCGGCGTCGGGTCCAGGCTTCGCGTCTTACGAAGCCCGGCGCAACTCCTGGTCGAGCGCCCGGTAGGCGTTTTCCAACTCGATGGTTCGGCTCAAGATCAGTTCGAGCAGCCGCTCGCGTGATCCGCTACCACCCGCCGCCGGGCGCGGGCCCCGCAGAAGGGCCGTGAGTCTGGCCACAAGCAGGCTCGGTACCCACGTTTTGTTGATGACGTCATCAGCGCCGGCTTCGAGCCCGCGCACCAGCGCTTCGAGGTCCATCCGACCGGTCAGGAGCACGAATGGGATCTGCGTGAGCCGTGGGTCGGCCTTGACCCGACCGCACAGCTCGAAGCCATCGAGGCGTGGCATGTCGATGTCGGATACCACCATGTCCACAGCGTCTCGCTGGAGCACCTCCCACGCGGCTTCACCGTCGACCGCAATCGTGACGTGGAAGGATGCCTCCTCGAGCACGAGTTGCGCCCGCTTGGCTTGCGTGTGGCTGTCCTCGGCGATCAGGATTCGCGGCACTTTCTGAACGTTGGTCATGCCGGCTCCTTCACCGCCAGGCTCGCGCGGCGCCCAAGGAGCCGATAGAGCGTGTCGAGCAGCTCCGACTGGCGGAAGTCGCCCTTGGTAACGTAGGCGTCGGCTCCGGCCTGCAGCCCCAGGGCTCGGTCGTCGGCTGCCCCCCTGGCGGTCACCAGAATCACGGGAAGCCCCAGAAGCGAGGGTGTGGCGCGGATCCGTTTAGTGAGCGCGATCCCGTCGAGATTCGGCATCTCGATGTCGCTCACCAGCAGGTCGAACCGTTCCGTCTGCAGCGCATCCCACGCGGCCGCCCCATCGGGCGTGACGACGACCTCGTACCCTGCGGCCTGCAAGATGTTGCGTACCAGGGTTCGGGTCGTGAGGGAGTCCTCGGCGACCAGGATGCGCAGCGGTCGTTGCGGATCAGACTCGTGTTGCTCGGCCGAAGGATAAGCCATCGATGACGTCGTGGCGGGAGGCGGGGCGAGGACCTCGTCAGGACGGCGGGCATGGTAGTCGATGAGATCGATCGGATTGAGGATCAGGACAACTTCTCCCGATGGCAGCGTGCTCGCGCCGGTCATCGTCGGCACCGGTGGAAGCATGGCAGGGAACGGTTTCACGACCAGTTCTTGCTCGCCCAGCAACGCATCGACCGGGAACGCGACCAGGCCTCCGCGGGTCTGGAAGATGACGACCGGCGTCTTTTCCTTTACCCGATGGCTCGCGCGCTCGCGCCAGAAGAGGCTCACAGCGCGCCCGTCGAGGCGGATCGTCGGCTGACCCTGAACGGTCAGGATCTGCTCCGGACGGATGAGCGCGGTTCGTTCGATCAATTCCAGCGGAATTGCCTCGGTGCCGCCGAGCGCGCGTACCAGCAGACATCGGGTGGTGGACAAGGTGAGCGGGACCGACAGCCGAAAAACCGTCCCCTGGGGGCCGGAGCGCTCAACAACCACCTGTCCGCGCAAACGCTCCACGGCCTGTCTGACGATGGCGAGGCCGAGCCCGCGGCCCGAGACTTCGCTCGCCTCGATCCGGGTCGAAAGGCCGCTGCGAAAGAGGAGTTCGAAGACTGCAGAACCGGAGAGGCCGTCCGCCTCCGCGGTGCTGAGCAAACCGAGGCGAACTGCCTGTCGGCGCACCCCAGCGAGATCGATGCCCCGACCGTCGTCCGATACCGTGATGACCACTACGTTTCCTCCGCGGTCAGCTCTGAGCGCGAGGTGGGCGGCCGCCGGCTTGCCAGCCGACTCCCGTTCAGCCGGCGTTTCGATGCCGTGGTCGATAGCATTGCGAATGAGATGCAGCAGCGGGTCGCGAAGCGCGTCGAGCACACCTTTGTCGACGTTCGTCGATTCGCCTAAGAGCTCCAGGTCGACGCGCTTGCCTGTCTCCCGGGTGAGATCCTTAACCATACGCTCGAACGATCGGAAGAGTCCGCCAACGGTCATCATGCGAAGCTCGCGGATGTCGTTGTCGAGCGTGTCGAGCTGCCTTCGCATCTCGGCCTGCTGTTGGCGCGCCGACTGGATGCTGAGCTTCAGTCGCTGATGGACGTCGCGGAAGTCATCGGGCCAGCCCCCCGACTGGCGCCCCACTTGCGACCGCTGCCAGCGCTGTTGGGCCGACGTCAAACTCTCGGTCAAACCGGTGAGGTCTCGGACCAGCTGCGTCCGTGCTTGCTCCCCGACGAGAAGCGCGCCGACGTCGGCCATCAGCCGGTCGAGTCGCGGCGTCGCCACTCTGATGCTTTCCTCGAGGGGAACGGCCGCAACCTGGTCGATTAGGGCGCTCAGCTGATCGAGGTGCCCGTACCAGTCGTGGACTGGCAGGTCCTCCACCGCCGGTCGCTTGCGGGCCGCGACGATCCCATTCTCGAACGCATGGGCGACTCGCTCCACGCCCGTCTCGGAAACCGACCGCGCAGCGCCTTTCAGGCTGTGCACCTCGCGAAAGATCTGCTCCACGTGCTGAGCACGCTCCGGCCCTGACGGATGGCGTTCGAGTTCCAGCAGAACCCTGGTTATGGCCTCCAATCGCTCCCGTGCCTCGGCCCGGTAGGTGGCCATCAGCTCTTGAGTCAGCGCTTCTTCATTCATACATGCATTGCGTTCCAGGTATCGCGATTACGACAGGATGTAACTTCTTGCGAGCTTGCTCATGCGTTCGCTGAGCTCGGTGATGTTCTGGGCGGATAACTGGGTCTGTCGTGACCCCGCCACCGCCTGGGCGGTCGCCTGATTGATCTCACCCATCGCAACCGCGATCTGCTCCATGCCGACGGTTTGCTGCTGCACCGCGATCGCGATTTGTTCGGCGGTCTGCGCGGTTCGTCGGATGGTCTCCGAGAGCGATTTGATTGCGGTGCCGGCGCCGTCGACGTTCTTCGAACCGCTCTCGACGCCCTTCAGTCCCTCCTCGGTGACCATGACGGCGCTGTTTGTCGCTTTCTGAATCTCGCTCAGCAGCTCCCGCACCCGCGTGGTAGCCACCTTGGACTGTTCCGCCAGGTTGCGCACCTCGGACGCGACGACGGCAAATCCTTTTCCGTGCTCCCCCGCGCGGGCCGCTTCGATGGCGGCGTTGAGGGCGAGCAGGTTGGATTGCTCGGCAAAGTCGTTGACGGTGGTAATGATGTCCCCGATTTGCTGGCCCTGGCCGCTCAGCGCCAGGATGTTCTGGGCGATGCCCTCCACCTGCGCCTTGATGGCAGCCATGCTTTCGATCGTCGATTCGACCGAGCCTCTGCCGTCGTCCGTCGCCTTGACCGAGTCCCGGGCCATACTCGCCACCTGACCCGAGCGCTGCGAGGTCTGCTCGACGGTGGTACGGATCGCGTTGATGGTGGCGGTGGTCTCCTGAATGGCGGTCGCCTGGTTGGCCGCGCTCGAGGTTTGTTCACTGGCAGCGGCCAGGATTTCGGAAACGCCCGAGCCCAGGTCGTTGGTGGCATCCTGGATCTGGACGGCGAGCTCCCGCAGGTTGGCGTTCATTTTGTTGAGGTCGCGCCCGAGGGCGGCGATCTCCCCATTCCCAGATACCTCAAGGGTTCCGCTGAGATCGCGGTCGGCGACCCTTGCAACGAACGCGATGTAGCGCGTGATCGTCTTCGCCGATTCCTCTTTCGCCGTGCGCTCGCGTTCCGCGAGCTTCCGCTGGCCCTGCATCATCCGAGTGAGGGCACCCGCGAGGACCCCGATTTCGTCCTGCCGCGCAAAGCTGGGCGTCTCGATCAGCTCGCCGTCTCCGATCCGGTTTGCCGCAACGGTGATCTGACCGAGCGGGACTGAGATGCTGCGTGCGATGAACACACCAATCGCGACGGTGATCACGATGGCGAGCACAACGATCAAGCCGACGATCAGTTGAGCGTTCGCACCCGCGTTCCGGTTCGTGGCATTCTCCATCTGGCCCACCTGAAAAACGGCGACTGCGGCGATGCTGAGCGTGATCAAAAGCGTCAGTGCGTACCCAGCAAGGATTCGGGCAAAGATGTTCATGGCCGGGTCGATGCCTCCTGAGGTCGGTTCGTCTGAAGGGCAATGGCCGCCGCAAGCAGCGCGCGAAGGTCGATCGCCGTGCGAAGGTCCGGCGTCCGCCCGAGAAACCAGGCGGATTGCGGTCCATGATCGCGGCGAAGGGTGGCGCGCTCCACGGATAGCAGTCCGTCGAGCCGGTCGACCCAGATCCCTGCGGGTTGGGGTGTGTCGATCACCAGCATGATCGGGAGGGTGTCCGCACGGGGCGCATGAATGTTGAGCACGCTCCGGAGATCGAACACGGGAATCAGGGCTCCCCGGACGTTGGCAATCCCGGCGTACAGCGCCGGAACATTTCGAAGCGGCGCCAGATGACTGACCGGTGTCGCCTCCGTGAGCCCCGCCAGGGCGGTCACGAATCCTTCGTCGCCGAGCGTGAAGGCGAGCATCGTCACTCGAGCGTCGGCGCCGTCGCCGAGGGGCATCGCCAGCCGTCGGGCCCGCTCGAGCAGGACCTGCTGCGAATCCCGGCTGATGCTGGCGATCATGCCGCCCGCTCCATGGGGGTCGACATCTCCGCTGCCGTGGCGAGTTGGCGAGCGCTTCCGGGCGCGAGCGGCGCGGCATCCAGGAGATACGCGGTGTCTAGCACCAGGTTCAGGAGGCCACCGCTCGGCGACAGCCCCTGGATGAGCTCTCCTTCCAGGCGATCACCGGGCACTGCCAGGACGTCACCGGCCGCCACGTCGAGTGCCTGGTCGACGCCGATGGCGCAGATGCGCTGACCAGCTTTGACGATCAGGAGGTGCTGCTCGGGCTGAATGGGCGCCTCCGGCAATCCAAGCAGCCGGCGGAGGTTGATGACCGGGCACGGCGATCCGTGCAGATCGACAACGCCCAGGACCCGACGGTCGGCTCGGGGAAGCGGAGTGATCGCGGGCATGGCGACCACTTGCTCGACCTGTTCCATCGGCAGGGAACAGAGCAGGCCATCGACGACGAACGTCACCAGGTGCCGGCTCATTCCCCTCTCCTACATAACTCGTCGTCGGCCACTACTCGCCACCTATGTATGCAGGTGGCCCAGCGGTGCGCCCGGACGGGAGGGCCTGCTTACGAGCTTCGAACGGGGGCTCGAGCGCGTCCCGCCAGTGACCTCTGCAGAAGCCCGCTGATGTCGCTGGGGGAGATGATTCCCACGAGCCGGCCGTTGTCGACGACCAGTGTCCGACCTTCGCTGCAGCCCTCTGATTCGTTCAAAAGGTTGGTGGCCGGGTCGGTGGGCTTGATCGTGGATACCCGGTCGAGCGGACAGATGATCTGCTTGATCAGGGTCGTCGTGCGAGCGCTGGGCGCGACGTTCTTGAGGGCGGTAAGGGTCAAGAGCCCGCTCAGCCGGCCGCTGGCATCGTGCGTTGGAAAGGTCGAGTGGCGAGAGGCCAGCACATAGCCATGCAATGCATCTTCGACACTGACGTCATCCGGAGCCTGCACGGGATTTGGCGTCATCACATCGGCCACACTGATCCCGGATAGCGCCTGGCGCATGAGGGCGCCCGTCTGTTCGGCGCGGGCGGCGCTCAGGAGAAACCAGCCCAGGAAGACCGACCAGATCCCACCGAACACGCCGCCCCCGGCAAAGGCGGTGACCAGACCGTACCCAATCAACAAGAAGGCGAAGACCATGCCGATGCGGGCGGCGATGTTGGTCGCTCGCAGTCGATCACCGGTGCGCTGCCAGATGAGCGATTGCAAGATCCGGCCGCCGTCGAGCGGGAAGGCGGGGAGCAGGTTGAAGACACCGAGCAAAATGTTGATGTAGCCCAACCAGGCCAGGGTGGCGGACAGCAGGCCTGGTTGAGTGCCGCCGCCGAACGCGCTCGAAACGAGGAGAAACCCTACGCCCAGCACCAGGCTCGTCAGCGGGCCGACAAACGTGATCAGCGCCTGGGCACCCGGCGAGCTGCTCTCGCTGCTGAATCGGGATACGCCGCCAAAGAGCCATAGCGTGATGCCCTCGACCCGAACACCGCGTCGCATGGCAACGATGGAGTGAGCCAGCTCGTGGGCGAGCAGGGAGGCCAGATACACAAAGGCGGAGAGGACACCGGCGGTCCAGTACGCGCCCTGGGTATGGCCGGGCGCGGCCGAGGGCAGGATCCCGGTTGCGAGGCTCCAGGCGATCAAGGCGCCAATAACGAGCAGACTCCAGTTCAGCCCAACGTGGATACCCGCGATGCGGCCAAGGCTTAGGTTTTCGTTCACGGTGCGTTCAGTATCCGCCTATCGGCGGGCTGAAGAAAGGCTCAGTCTGACGCCGCTTGCCCGTGGAACCACAAGCACCGGCATCGGCGCCAGGCGGACGACTCGCTGGCTGGTATGGGCCGTCATCAAGCGAGTCAGGGACCGCTCCATGGAGCGACCGACGATGATCAGATCCGCCTGGAGATCCACGGCGGCGCCTACGATCGCTTCCGCCACCCTTCCGGCGGGGGCCAGCCGAACGGCGCCGCGGCACGCGATGTTCTGTCGGCGCAGGTCGAAGGTCGACTCATTGACCAGCTCGGCGCCGTCGGCCGGCGCCGGCTCGTCCCACACGACGCCCCGCGCGTAATGCCGTTCGCGCACATGCAGCACGACTACTGCCGCCTGGGCAGCTCCGGCGAGTTCAGCGGCTCGCGCCAACGTCGGCTGCCCATTGGATGGTTCGCCGATGGCGACGAGGATGATCATTTCTGGGCACCCCGCGCCGCCAGCGCCTCCTCGTACTGCTCGAGTGACTCGTACTCCTCCGCCTCACGCAACACGCGCTTCTGGGTCGCCTCCCAGTCACGCGCGACGTTGCCCACCATCGGCATCCGCTGCCTGCGCCGATGCAGCATGTAGAGCAGCACGGCAAGGATGATCCATCCTGGTCCGGCGATCCGGCCCACGTCGTGGGTGAGGATGACCTCGAAGAGGATGGTGGACACGCCAAGCATGCCGAAGATGCCGAGGATCGGAAACTCCACGGTGCGACCCCCAACGTGGAGCGGGACGTTGAGCGGCATCTTGTAGGGCCGGGGAGTGTAAGGATCGCGGAACCGGAGCACGATCAGCGACGTGAAGACGAGCAGGTAGCCGCTGGTCGCCCCGAAGGCATAGAGGTTGGTCAGCAGGTCGATCGCGGCATTGCTGCCCGGCTTTCCCGGCGTGAAAAACGCGAACAGGGTCTGAACGATCGCCACCCCGCTGAAAACGATGATGGTGCGTATCGGCGTGCGGTAGGTCTTGTGCACGGCGTTGAACCAGCGCGGGAGCAACTGGAACTGGCTCATGGAGTAGGTCAACCGCGAGGCGCTCACCACCCCCGAGTTTGCGGAGATGAATACGATCAGCCCGCCGATCAACGCGGTCACCGGCGCCGCCACGATGCCGATCACAGGTATGTGACCGGCGATCAGCGCGACCGGGTCGCCCTCGTGCCCGCGGAATCCCTGGGCCGGGATCATTCCCATCGCCAGCACGGCGAAGGCCATGGCGAAGATCAGGACCGAGAGGATCAGGCCGATCGATGTCCGCGGGATGATGGTGGCCGGCCGGCGCGTTTCCTGGGCAACCTGCGAGATCGACTCCAGCCCGACGAAGGAGATGATCGCGAGCGACGAGCCGAAGGCGAACTGCCCCAGCGTCGGCCGGTTGTGAAGGAATTGCTGCGCCACGAGGTCCGGCTGCCAGACCAGTACGAAGCCAGCTATCACGATGATCGACTGACCAACGATGGCGACCACGCCGAGGATCTCGTTGAAGGCGGAGGAGACCCGGATGCCGCGAACGTTGAGCCAAATGAGCACCAGGATGCCGGCCAGGGTCTCGACCAGCCACAGCCAGGCCAGGTGAACCGGCCCCATGTTGATGGTGTAGTCGCCAATGTGATGGCCGAAGGTGAGGTAGGGCAGAAAGAAGTTGAAGTAACCAAAGGAGACCACCATGAAGAGCGAGATGTCGATCGTGTAGTCGAGCAGCAGCGCGGCGCCGGCGATGAATCCCGCCAGGTCCCCAATACCGCGTAGCGTGTAAAACTGGCCACCTCCCGCGACTGGGTACGCGGAGGCGAGCTCGGCGTAGCCCAGCCCGACAAGCGCGTACACCAACCCGGCGAAGAGGAACGCGAGTGGCGTGAAGCCGAGCGCCGCCAAAGCCACGATGCCCAGGGCGGTATAGATGTCGGCGCCGACATCCGCGTACCCCCACATATAAGAACCCCAGACGCTGACGTCGCGCCGAAGCTCACTCGGTGCAACGCCCGAATCCTGAGCCATGCCTTCGTCGCCAGCATGGCTGCGGGGCCGTCAACAACGCATAAACGTCTCGTTCCGGCACAGATACTTACACGCCGGCGACCGCCTGGATCCGACCAGTCTTTACCGCTTTTCGGAATAGCGCGTAGTCGCGTTCGTTCTGGTCCGCGTAGGCCTCGGCGAACGAGGCCATCGCCCGATCGAAGCTGTCGCCCTGGCCCAGGTAGGCTGCGATAGCGACACAATCACCGGAACGAGCGTGAGCGTGCGCGAGTGTCCAGGCGCAGAGGCGTCCCCAGACCTCCATCGCGGAGACGGGCAAGGCGCGCACGTCAGGGGACCACTTCCAGTCGCGAAGCTGGCGGACGTAATAGTCGTGCTCCTTGCCGTCCAACTCCCTCATCCGTTGCCAGCCGAGGAAGATATCGCTGGCGGCCTGCATCAGCCGTTGACCAGATACGACGCGTTCGCCATGGTTGCCGTACTTACTGGAACCAACAAAGCGCTCGAGAACCGACGCCTCCGCCTCCTTGGCCTGCAAGAAGAGGGGGTCCGCCCTGTCCCGGCCGAGAAAGAGCAGGATCCAGGCCCGCGTACCAACGCTACCCACTCCCACGACCTTCCGCGCGACCTCCATGAAGCGATAACCCTCGAGCAGGTGTCGGCGATCGTTGGAGAGCGTGCTCCTGTAGCGGCGAATAACGCCGAGCACCGCGCGCTGCGTCTTCTCGGCTTCAGCGCGTGGATAAAGTTCGAACACCGGAACGATCAAGGGCGGGTCGCTAATAATCCGCGGCGTACCGTCGACCATCCGCGTCAGCTTCGAGAAAACCTGCAGGCTATCGCGGCTGCGGGCCTTGGCCAGGCTGCGCGCGACCAGCTTGAACTCCTTCGCATCCACCGCCTTCTCGACCTGCAGTAGATGGTCTTCGACATCGACATGGGCGTACCAGACGTCGATCGTTGGCATGCCGGCGAAGCCGGTGGTGGCGGAGCGGTACTCCGCCGCCGCCGCCATCACGATGGCTCGTCGATGTGCCGCCGAGTAGCCGTTGTCTCGTCCCGCCACCGCGAGGCTCGCGACCAGGCGCTTGAGATCCCATTCCCACGGCCCCGGTAGCGTCTCGTCGAAATCATTGACGTCGAAGATCATGCGGCGCTCGGGAGAAGCGAAGGCGCCGAAATTGGAGAGGTGCGCATCGCCGCAGATCTGCGCCCGGATTCCGATGCTGGGCGTCGAGGCGAGGTCGGCAGCCATCAGGAGCGCGGCTCCCCGGAAGAATGTGAACGGGGACACCAGCATCCGGCCGTGGCGGATCGCCACCAGCTCGGGGATCCTCGTTACGGCCTGCGTCTCTAACCATGCGACCGGGTCGCGCCGGCGCACCGAGGGGACATAATCCCCGTGGCTCGAGCGCGGGACCTCAGTCCGGGCCGCTCGACCCCGGGCGATCCGCTCCTCTAGCGTCAGGGGAGCGATAACCGTGCCTCCTCCTCATACCCAGTCCAGCGCGAAGTTGGGGCCGGCTCACGTGCCGGCCCCACTGGAATCTTGCCTAGCGCGGCGCCATCTTGAGCAGCCCGAACGCGGCGCCCTGCGGATCGTTGAGGATCGCGAAACGCCCGCCCGGGAAGTCCATCGGCGCAACCAGCTCTTTCCCGCCGGACTGCGTCGCGGTCTTGAATGACTTGTCGACGTCGTTGACGGCGAAGTAAACCAGCCAGTAGCTGGGCGTCTGAGCGGGAACCATGGGTTGCATCTCCTGCCCGCCGGCCACGCTCTCGCCGTCGAGCTGGAACTCGGTGTACGGCGGCGCATCCGGGCCCATGTCATTGGCCTTCGGCGTCCAGCCGAAAACCTTCTGGTAGAAGGCGATCGCCTTGTCGACGCCGCGTGAGCTGAGCTCGGCCCAGGCGAAGGAGCCTGGTTCGCCCGTGGGCAGGGGGGCGTTCATGCCGCGAGCCTGCCACGCGGAGATGAACGCGCCGGTCGGATCCTGGAAGACGGCCATGCGGCCCTGGTCGCCGACGTCGAAGGGCGGTGCGATGACCTTGCCACCGGCGGCTTGAACCCTTTTGGCCAGGTCGTCGGCATCATCGGTGCCGATGTAAACCGACCATGCCGTGGGCGCCTCCGGCGACATCTTGGGTCCAATCCCCGCCACCCGTTTGTCCCCCACATTCGCCATTCCATAGCCGCCGTATTGCGGATCGGGATCGACCTCGATCTTCCAGCCGAAGAGCTTCGAGTAGAAATCGCGGGCCGCTCCGGCATCGGACGTCGCCAGGTCGACCCATGCCGGCTTGTTCGCGACTGCAGTTTTGGCTTCCGCCATAGCTTGCCTCCTCATACGTGTTGACGACGGGCGTCACCCCAGGCAAATCAACGTCCCGGGTCAAGCCTATTCTGCACCCCTCGACGAGAAGTTAGCGGGAGCGCCGGACCGCAATCTTGACACTCTTTAGCCCGCCGCTGACAATGGGGATGCCCGGCTGCAAGGCAGCCTGCCGCCGGCCCTTGGGAAGGAGGGACCGTGTGAACCGTGCGACGCTAGTGAGCGCCCTCGCCGTATTGACGATGGCAGCCTCTCCGATCCTCACGCCTTCAGCCGCTGCCGCGGCCGGCCTCGGCTACAGCATCGGTGGGATCACCACGGTCAGCCCCTGCGCGGGCCAGAATGCGGAGGTCCTGCAGGCCGTCGATCCGCGAATCGGCTACGTGTACGAGTCGTGGATGGGGTGCAAGGGAATCGCTTTCGCCAGGTCCGTGGACGGCGGAAAGACGTTTCAGCCGCCCATCTCCGTCGCGGGCTCGGTCGGATCGAATGTGAATTCGTGGGACCCGGCCGTTACCGTCGGACCCGACGGCACCGTCTATGCCGCCTTCATGATCTCGAAGAATGCCAACTGGTACCCGGTCGTGGCAGCTTCCCATGACCATGGCCGGAGTTTCGATCAGGTCGCCTTCCTCAACCCGCCGGCCCACAAGAATTGGGGAGACCGCGAATTTCTGGCGGTGGATCCCAACCATCCCAACGTCCTCTATCTGAGCTATGACTACGGACCGGAGCGCACGTCCGTGACCTTCATCTGCGCCGCAACCGGCAGCTGCGCCTTCTCAACCGGCGACCTCAACGTCGCCGTCCAAAAGTCGATCGACGGCGGAAGCACCTGGTCGGACCCGGTTCCCATCGACCCCGGAGCATTTCCGGCCAGCGGCGGCGACAGCGCCCCGATCTTTGTCGAGCCCAGTGGCCGGATCGACCTGCTGTACCAGGGCTACACCATCACCAACACCACGACGTTCACGATGAATCCGGCCTACACCTACTACACGTCGTCCTTCGACGGCGTGCACTGGGCCACCCCGGTCCGTGTCGGGCCGCAGGACCCGCGGCTCACCATGTCGCTCTCTGAATGGTGGATCGACGGCTCGCTCGCGGTCGACGCGAGCGGCAACCTCTATGCCACCTGGGACACGCAGGATCCGACGACGCTCCAGGACACGGGCTGGCTCTCCTTCTCGACCGACCATGGCCAGACCTGGTCGCCGCTGGTGCAGGTGACCCCGGACCGGGACAATGGGGTCCACATCATGGAGGTTGCTGCGGGGGCCCCCGGCACGGTTTACGTCGGCTGGCTGTCTGACTACACGCCGTCGAACCCGACCTCCCAGGTCGGATACGCGCTGTACCTGCGGCCGTTCTCGATCACCAAGGGCTGGCTGACGACCGCGCCGATCCGGGCATCCGGCTCGATCTATGGCGATGTCTCGACCTGGCCCGGCGACACCTTCGGCATCTCGACGCTGTCGGCGAGCCAGGTGGTGCTCAGCTGGGGCAGCGGGGTGCTGGTGAACAATCAGGTCAAGTCGGAGATCTTCTCGGACGTCGTGACCTTCGGGCACTAGCCGCCTACGCTGCCAGGAGCGCTGGTGGCACCCAGTTCTCGAGCCACCGTGCGAGATGCTCGGCGGGGAGCGGCCGGCTGATTAAATATCCCTGCGCCTGGTCGCAGCCCATCTCTTCGAGGAGGTGGAGGGTGGTCGTGTCTTCGACGCCCTCGGCGACGACCCGCTTCCCGAACTTGTGGGCAAGGTCGATGCTGGCCTGCACGATGGTGCGATCGCCGTCGCTGGTACTCATCTTCATGACGAAGGAACGGTCGATCTTGATTTCGTCGACGGGCAGGCGGCCGAGATAGGCCAGGGAGGAATAGCCGGTGCCGAAGTCGTCGATAGCGAGCTGAAATCCCACCGCGCTCAGCCGTCTGAGGATGTGCTGCGTCCGGTCGGGCTTCGCCATCACGACCGACTCGGTGAGCTCGAGCGAAATCCCCGAAGATGAGACAGACCCGACCTCGAGTGCCGCCACCAATTGATCGAGAAAATCGTCGTCTTCAAGAAGTGAGGCGGTCAGATTGATCGCCATCGGCAATCTCAGACCCCGCTCGTACCATTCCCGATACTGCCGCAGCGCGAGGGCGAGCACCGCGAATGTCAGCGGCTTCATGATGCCCGCGCGCTCGGCTACGCCGATGAAGGCATCAGGGAACACCAGCTCCATGCCTGGCGGCGACCAACGAACCAGGGCCTCCACCCCCACGACCCGCCGTGTCCGTAAATCAAACTTCGGCTGGTAATGAAGGACGAGCTCCCGCTGCTGAATGGCTCGTCGAAGGCGATTGGCGGCCTGGGTTTCATCGGGGCCCTCGTCGAGCGGGTAGCGGCGGACGTCCATGGACCAGGCGGTCAACTCGCCGGCACCGATGATCAGCATGAAGAGGGCGCCCACGGCCGCGGCCCCAGCACCTCCAAGAACAAGCTCCATGGCAATCCCGAAGGCACACGCGATCCCGAGCACCGACCAGCTTCGGTAGAGCGCGACGGAGGCGGTCATGACCGCAAGGTAGGCGAATTGCTGGGGTCCGCTCGATGCATAGGCCGCGACCCCCGCGCAAGTCATCAAGCCGACCGATACGATCGTGGCGCGGAGCAATCGGGTGCCGCCGATGAATGTTCCGAGCACCGCCAGAGCGACGAGCAGTGCCACCAGGCGGAGAGTCCTCAGGTCCTGACGGTGGAGCAACAAGAGGACACTGACCGGCGGGATATTGGCCCAGAGGACCAGCCGCAGGATCTGGTGACGGTGCGACCACAATCGCGGCGGAAGCACAGGCGGGCTCGCCCACCGGCGAACCGTATCCGACGCCCTCGCCACCGCCTGGCGCCAGCGGGCGGACCGGGACGGAGAATCCACATGGATACATCGGCTGCCGACCTCGATCGTGGCTACCTCAATTGGGGTATGCCACCCAACGCTAATCCGTCCGTTGCTGCGGCGTCTTGACTCCGATCACGAGCAGGTAGATGACCATCGACACTTCAGCGATGGCTGATGGGATCGTGACGTAACCGGAAATCGCTTTGCCGACGTCGGGGACGAGGAACGAGGCGAGCACGTCGGCGAGGTAGCCGGCACCCCCCACGATGAGCCCTACGCCCAACACCTTGGGGAACCACCCGGACTTGTAGGCAAGATACCCGAGCGGCACCAGCCACAGGCCGAAGAAGATCGACGCGATGAGGAGCCCATAGTGCTGGGCGTCGAGCAGGAGCAACGCCAGGGCATTCGATCCCGCGGTGCCAAAGCCGGCCAGGTTCACGGCACCGGTTGCGACCCGTAAACCTTCAAATTCGAAAACCGCATTGAGCATCGTGATACTCGCCCCGATTGCGACAAGGACAACCATGGCGCGAGCCGCGCCCTTGTTGACACCCTTGAGCAGCCGGTAGAGGACTAATGCGAGGAAGATCCAGATCGTGTTGTCGAAGAAGTCGGCGACGACGCCCAATCGCACGAGCCCCGCGTTCGCGATCAGGTTCCCAGCGGTCGTCGCCGCATCGCCGGCGACATACATCCTGGGGTAAACGAAGCCCTGCGCAAAACCACCAAGGATGCCGATCAGCAGATACAGGACGCCGGCGAATCTCGCGAGGCGCTTCGGCGAGATCGCGGCGATCTGGCCCCCAACCTGAGTCGGCGGGGTTGCGGACGCGTGACCGTTCGTGGCCGGTTTGGTCGCGATCATGAGGTGACTCCTTTGACGAGGCTGATGACGACTTTGCCTCGCGCGTGTCCCTGACCCACGTATCCGATAGCCTGACGGGTCTCGCTGAGTGGGTACGTTCGGTCGATGACGGGAGTGACCTTGCCGGCTTCGACGAGCTCGCTCAGCGCTACGAGGTTCTGCTGGGTCGATGAGGCGATGAACGTCCGCACGCTCTGGCTCACGAACGCAAACGACAGCTTGGCCTTGATCAGGCGACCTCCGCTGGCGACCCAGCGATGGTCGAACCCGCCGCCGTTGGGCACGAGCGTCCCTCGAGGCGTGAGGGCGCGCCGGAGGTCCGAGAGGGAACGGTTCGCCACGTTGTCGAGGATGAAGTCATACCGCTGGCCAGTTTGGGGGAAGTCAACTTTCGTGTAGTCGATGACGTGGTCGGCGCCGATCGCCCGGACCAGGTCGACGTTTCGCGTGCTGCAGACACCTGTCACCTCCGCGCCGAGCGACTTCGCAATTTGCACCGCAAAGGTCCCGATGCCGCCCGAGGCACCGTTGACCAGGACCCTCTGTCCAGCGCGAACCTTGCCGTGATCGCGTACCGCCAGCAGGGCGACGGTGCCGGCCATGGGAACGGCCGCGGCCTGCTCGAACGTGAGATTGGCCGGCTTGGGCACCAGCGCGTCTTCGGAGACGGACGCATACTCGGCGAAGGCGCCGCCCAGATGCCGGGACCAGCCGAAGACCTCGTCGCCTGGTCGAAACCGGGTGACGCTGACGCCGACCGCCGCAACCTCTCCCGCCAGGTCGGTGCCCCGAACCGGATTCTTCGGCTTACCCATCCCGTAGATCGGGCGGGCGATGTAGGGCAGGCCGCCCAGAATCGCCCAGTCTGCCGGGTTGACACCGGCCGCCCGAACTCGAACCAGCACCTCGCTGGATCCGATCGTGGGCTTGTCGATTTCCCGCAACTCGAGGAGATCACTCGAGCCGTATCCGTTCTGGACGATCGCCTTCATCGTTGTCTCTGCCGCTCTGACGCTGGCAGGCCTCTCACTCGCGCGCTTGGTCGTCATCATGGTTGCCACCTTCCTCACAGCCCCGTGGGGGGGGGCGTACTTACACCGTAAATCCAGTGGCGTCAGCTTAGCACATACAGTGTAAGTCTGCAACCACTTACGGTGTATGCTATGTCGGTAAGTGAGACGACATGGCAACTCAGGCTAAACGAGCGGCAAAGCGGCGCACCGCCTTGACCCGGGACCGGATCCTGCGGGTCGCCATCGGCCTCGCCGATCGTGGTGGCATCGAATCGCTCAGCATGCGCAAGCTCGGCCAGAAACTTGGGGTCGAGGCGATGTCGCTCTACAACCATGTCCGGAACAAGGTCGACATGCTGGATGGCATGGTCGATGTCGTGTTCGGCGAGATTGAACTGCCTGCCGGCGGCGAGGACTGGCGAACGGCCATGCGGAAGCGGGCGGTCTCAGCCCGCCAGGTTCTTCTGCGCCACCCCTGGGCCATCGGTCTCATGGAGTCGCGCGCCACACCAGGTCCCGCCACTTTGCGACATCACAACGCGGTGCTCGGTAGTCTCCGAACGGCAGGCTTCTCGATCGAGATGGCAGCCCACGCGTATTCGATCCTGGACGGCTACATCTATGGATTCACGCTCACGGAGCTGACTTTGCCGTTCAGCAACTCGGAGGGCGCTGCAGGCGTCGCCGAGATAGCCGGAAACATCCTCGAGGGATTCCGACCGAATGAGTTTCCGTACCTCGCCGAGATGGCCGTCGACCGGGCCACAAAGCCCGGCTACAGCTATGGCGATGAATTCGAATACGGCCTCGATCTCATCCTTGAAGGCATCGAGAAGGCCCAGGACTCGTCTTGATCTCTCGGTCGGGGACGAGGGCGACACCACCATCCGAGCAGCGTCCTGGACATCGAGCTGCTTCAGGATGGCCCGTCAGCATCCGAGTCCCGCTCGTCTACAACGGACCGTAGGTCGACTGACAAACCTAGTGGCGGGCAGTCCGGTCACCCGGACCTTGCCTGCCAGCGCGACAGCCTCCACCCTGCTTCGATGATGGCGCCCGCGATCGCAACGATACCGATGGCTGCCAGGGTCGCGATCGTCGGCGGGACATCCAGCGCAAAGAAATGCTTGATAGCGGGAATCGCGAGGATGAGGATGAAAGCTGTTCCCATAGTGGCGATGAGCCCGGCCCGCCATAGCGTTAACGGCCGAGCCAGCACGGTGAGCAACCAGAGCCCGGTTCCGAGGAGCACGATGGTGGCCATCGTCCGCGCCTCCGTGAAGGACGCGTATGGAGAATCGAAGACGAGCCAATAGGCGCCAAACGTGGCCACTGCCGCCACAAGGCCGGCGGGTATCGCGAAACGAAGCACCCGCCCAGTGAAGCCGGACCGTGCCCGCTGCGCATTCGGCGCCAGCGCCAGGAAAAAGCCGGGATGCCAATGCTGAGGCTGCCGACGATCGTGAGTTGCCGGGGCAAGAAGGGAAACGGAAATCCGGCCACGCCGACGGCGACCGCCAGCAGGAATGCGTACACCGTCTTGGTAAGGAAGAGGTTGGCCAGCCGCTCGATGTTCGCAATAACGCGACGCCCTTCTGCGATGACCGAGGGGAGCGCGGCAAAAGTGTTGTCAAGGAGTACCACCTGGGCGACGGCCCGCGTGGCGGAACTGCCACTGCCCATCGCCACGCCGGTGTCCGCACCCTTGAGGGCGAGCACGTCATTCACGCCATCCCCCACCATTGCCACGACGTGGCCGCTTGATTGGGGCGCCGCCACGAACGCATGCTTCTGCTCTGGCGTGACGCGCCCAAAAACCGATCGCCTCTCTAGCAGCTCGCCCAGCCGATCCGAATCTGACGGCATCGTTCGAGCGTCTACGGGTGACTCGGCGCCGCTCAAACCGACGGTGGCGCCGATCGCGGCGGCTGTCGCCGGGTGATCCCCTGAGATCACCTTGACGGCCACGCCCTGCTCGGCGAAGTACCGCAGCGTCGAGGCCGCGTCCGGTCGGATGCGCTCACTGAGCAGCAACAGCGCCTCTTGGTCCCTAAGTGCGTCGTCCAACAGGGCCGAACGCCCCCGAGCCCACGGGACGGATTATGGGTCCCGCAATGCCGTCTTCAGGCAGCGTCGTTCACGCGGTCTAAGCGCCGCGCCCGGTCACGGGTCAAGAGGAACGACAGGACGCATCCGCTTACCCCGGTGGCTAAGCCAGTAATGAGGATGACGCCAACGACGGTTGCGAAGAGCTGTTCTGGAGTCATGACCTACCTCCGTTGCTGTCGTTCAGTTTGCAGGCAATGCGGCAGCTAAACGAGAGGCCAACGCCCCCCAGTCCAGGGGACGAAGTGCCCGAGAACGGCTGGGGGCCAAGAGACGCTTCTGGCACGGCGGATTTGGCGGCGATTGCAAAGGTCCGCCTTTTGTCCTGACTGACGGCCCTGTCTCGAAAGGCGGCATCGTGACACGGTTAATAACGACTCGCACGGGAGGCAAAACGAAATGAGATCCATATGGCTGGTCGTCTGGTTGATCTCGCATAGGCCTCGGGTCACCCGTGAACAGGCTTAACCGAACCAAGGTGGCTGGAGCGATCCGACGGCGAAAACCGAGTTTCGGCCGTTTGGTCGCCGAAGTTGGGGTCGCGCTCGTCGCGCTCTTCGTCGTGACCGGCGCAGCGGTGGCGTTTCCGCTTTGGCTTCTTGGCCGTTAGTGCCAAGCTCAGGCCGGGATCGTGCCCAAGGCAGCAGGCCGGTTATCGCTGCTTAGCAGCGCCAGGAGCCTGTTACACCGGTTGCAGGGGAGTGCCGAACGAGAGGGCTAAGGTGACTGACGCGATGCTCGACGCGGTTGGGGTAGGAGCAGGTCCGTTCAACCTCAGCCTGGCGGCATTGCTCGTGCCCACCGGCTGCACGGCCGCTTCCTCGATAAGAACGCGCAATTCGAATGGCATCCGGGCCTGCTTTTTCCCGAGGCCGTCATCCAGGTCTCGTACCTGAAAGACCTGGTGACACTGGTCGACCCCATGAGCCAGTACTCGTTTCTAGCATTCCTTCGCGCCTACAAGCCCGCGTTGCGGTTGAGGTGGAAGTTGGTCCGGCGGATGCACCCGGTGATCGCGGCGGCCCCGACGTCCACCCCAGGAAGGGTTTGGGAAAACTCGCGCTTGATGACATCGACCGAATCTTGTTGCTTCTCCATGCCAGCGTAGTGTAATCGCAATATATTCAGGAGCAAGAATCTCTCTCCCGAGTAGATAGCCGGGGGTATACGCTTCCCAAGGTGGGTGAGGGTAGAGATCGCCGGAGAGGACTTCGATCCGGCTGCGGCGGATGCGGAGCCGGCTGTGCATCGATCCTGGTGGTCCTCACGGTCGGGCTGCTGCTGAGCCTGTTCGATGCGGCGATCGGCATCGGCGTGTCGATCCGCGTTCCGTTCACCGACAGCAATCTGACCGTGGCGGGATCGGTGGGTCAGAAGCAGAAGGCTGTGAACAGTCTGCCTGGTTATGCGGAGGGACGACTCGCCGGCAACCAGAATTTCATCAATCAGACGACGACCCTCACCATCGGACCGGCTGAGGGAACCTCACTGCTCGTGCTGGGCAGGCAGCCGGGCGCGCCGACTGTCGACCTCCACCTCGTCGCCCGCTGAGGCTCGGCTACTCGGCTTACAGATACGTCTGGAACGGTCAGGCGGCGGCGCGGGCAGGGCTCGGAGGGGCCGTCAGCCACCCCGTCACCTCGGCCGCCGGCACCGGGCGCGAGAGGTAGTAGCCCTGACCGTAGTCGATGTCATCGAGGCGAGCGCGCTGCCAGGTGGCTGCGTCCTCGATGCCCTCGGCGACCACGGCCAGCTTGAGCTTATGGCCCAGGTCGACGGCGGCGCGTACGATCGCTGCGCTGGTCTCGTCGCTGATCAGACCGCGAATGAACGACTGGTCGATCTTCATCTCGTGGACCGGAAGCCGATGCAGGTACGCCAGCGACGAATAGCCGGTACCGAAGTCGTCGATCGAGAGCCGGACATCGAGCGCACGCAGCTTTTGCAAGGTTTCGAGGGTTCGCTGGGACTCCGCCATGATGCTGCTCTCGGTGATCTCCAGGGTCAGCCACTCGGGCCTCGCCCCGGTCTCTCGCAGGATCTGCGCCACGCTGTCAGGGAGTTGGGGATCGAGCAGGTTGCGCATCGAGATGTTGACCGCAACGCCGACTGGCTGTCCTTCACGATTCCATTCGCCGCACTGGGCGAGTGCGGTCTGCAGCACCCATTGGGTGAGCGGCTGGATCAACCCTGTCTGTTCGGCAAAGGCGATGAAGTCGCCGGGTGGCACGAGGCCGTGACCCGGCCGCTGCCACCGAACCAGCGCTTCGAGGCGCTCCACGCATCCATCGCGTAGCCGGGCGATGGGTTGGTAGTGGAGCGTAAGAGCTCCGTCGTTGATCGCCTGCCGCAGCTGCGCCATGAGGGCAAGCCGGCTATCTCCGGGCTCGTCGTGGTCGCGGGTGTACACGGCGTGGGTGCGGCGAGATCGCTTGGCGACATACATGGCAATGTCGGCTCGCCGCAGCATGCTGTCTGCCGTGTCGGCATGATCGGGATAAACGGCGATGCCGATGCTCGCTCCCACGTCGAGGGCCTGTCCTTCAACGATGAATGGGCGCTCGAGGGCGGCCAGTAGCTTGATCGCGACCAGGCCGGCGGCGTCGGCGTCGGCGGCAAGCAGGATAATGGCGAACTCGTCACCGCCAAGCCTGGCCACGGTGTCGGTCTCGCGCAGCTCCGCCGTGAAGCGCTCGCCCACCTGGCGCAGCAGCTGATCGCCCGCCTGATGACCGAAGGTGTCGTTGACCTCTTTGAAGTGGTCGAGATCGATGATCAGCAGGGCGACCCTCGTTTGCTGGCGGCGGGCGAGCAGGATCGCCTGGTCGAGCCGGTCGCGGGCGAGCACACGGTTGGGGAGGCCGGTGAGCGCGTCGTGCAGGGCCTGGTGTTCGAGCGCTTGCTGGGCTTGCTTTCGGTCGGAAATATTTTGCACCTGGTCGATCACGTACCGAGCGCGGCCTGAGTCGTCGGGCACTCGGGCGACGCTGACCTGCCCCCAGAGCAGGGTTCCGTCTTTTCGGAGGTAGCGTCGCTCCATTTGCATGGTGTCGAGCTCACCCGACCACAGTCGCTCGAAGGAAGCGAAGATACCTGCCTGGTCGTCGGGAGGGGTGATCGCGTCCCAACCGTCCTTTAGGATTTCCGACTCGGTGTAGCCAGTCATCTCGCAGAAGGCGCGGTTGACCGCGACGATCTTCCGATCCGAGGAGGAGAGGATCTGGCCCGCCGGCGACTCGCTGAAGAGGCTGCGAAAGAGCCGCTCGCTGGCGCGCAGGTTCTCCTCCGCCTTCACGCGGGCCGTGATATCGGTGACCATCGCAAGGACTCCTTCCAACCGCTCGCCGTCGCCCAAAACTGGCGTGGTTGCCACCACGGCCCAGAGGGCCTCACCATCGCGCTGGCGATACACCACGTCTCGGCTTTCCTTGATGCCCCCGAGCGACCGCTTGCGGTGCTCGTCGCGCTCCTGGCGGCCGGCCTCGCTGAAATAGAACTCGCTGGGGGAGCGGCCGAGCATCTCCTGGACGGAATAGCCGAGGAGGTCCGCCATTCGCTGGTTGACGAACGTGGTGCGGTCCTCGACGTCGACCATCCAGATGCCTTCATGGGCGGTCTCGACCAGCTTCTGATAGCTCGTTTCCGTGGCGCGTAGGGCCGCTTTCTGGCGATTGCGTTCGCTCAGGTCGCGAAAGATGGCGACAAACGCGACCACCCGACCGCTGGGATCGGCAAGTGGCGCAACCGTAATGCGAACGTCGACCAGCGAGCCGTCATGACGCACGAACGCGGACTCGACGTCGCGAACTCTTTCGCCCGTGCCAACACGCTTCAAGAAGGCCTGCATGGCCTCTTCGCGTCCGGGCCGCAGGAGCATGGAGACGTGACCTCCGACCGCTTGCTCCGCCGTGTAGCCGAGCAAGGCCACGGCACCCGGATTCCAGGTCTGGATCAGCCCATCGACGCCCGCCACAAAGATGGCGTCGTCGGACGACTGGACGAGCGCAGCGACCAGCCCAGCGAGTTTGTAGCCGTGAATGGGCTCGGTCACGTGCGGAACCCCACCACTTGATCAACCCAGAGTTCAGGGGTGTCTTGGCCCTGTAACAGGACCGTGACAGACCCTGGAAAGTGAATAGAGCGGAACGCGGAACATCCCTTATGGTGGTCGGCGCGATCGGCGCCCTGGCCGCGCTCGCCATCGGACTTCCATCGCTCGGCGTGGTTCTCGTCGCGGCCGCAGCCTTTGTGATCGCGATGGTGTGGCTGACGTTTTGGGGTCGGCGTGGGCTCCGTCGCCCCGACCCGAGCCTCGAACCCCGTTTCCCCTCCCCAGCGCGCGAGGCTACACGCCGCTAGGTCTATTCTCGAGCCGGCTGTACGCGGCTAGGGGCTCGACGAAGGAGTCGGCGAAGGAGTCGGCGAAGCCGCCGGCGATGCGGTCGCAGCTGGCGACGACGCCGGGCTGTTAGATGGCGACGGGCTTGCCGATGCGCCGCTCGACGGTGAAATAGCCGGGCTCGCTGACGGAACGACCGCACGCACGGGCGGTACGAGTGTGACGACGCTCGTGAGTAAGGGAGCAGCATTGTCGAAGCTCTCGTCGATGGTGCCGTGCGCCGTCGGCGGAATTGGCTGGTAGTTGGCGCGGGGCGGAATCCAGGCCAGCGCGAGGAGAAGCGCGCCAGCGGCCATCACCAGGAAGCTTGTGGCCCGGTGCAGCGGTCGCCCCCTGGTCCTGACCCACGCCAGGAGCACGAGGCGTTTCACCAACTGCACCAGCATCCACGCCAGGCCAAGGATGGGGAGCGCGAGCAGGACGAGTTGTAAGGCTGCGAAAAGTCCGGTCGCAACCCGGCCGTGCTGTACGGCAGCGGATGCGCCTCCGACCAGAGCCAGAAACGATGCCCACGCGGTTCCGACGATCGCCGGCAGGTGAAGCAGCATCATTCCATAGGCGTACAGGATGAATGCCACCGTGAATACCACCCATGCGGTCACGACGATTCGCACCCACCCCTTAAGGACCGTCACGCGCGGATCTGGCTTGCGCCAGGGCAGGAGGCTGAGTAGTACCGGTTTCATGCGGGCGAAGATGTCGGGCACGCCGGTGAGATCGGCAATCACGTAGTAGCCGTCCAGGCGCAGGAACGGCAGAAACTGATGAAGCATTTCAAACTGCAGCAGCAAGACGACGGCGATCAGCACTTCGAAGTGCGTCAAGAGATAGATACCAAGGGTCCCCAGCATGAAAAGGGCATTGAAGTAGACGCCGCCCAGGTCGGTGCGAAGGCGGCCACCCTTGCCGAGCCGATAGGCGTCCGTGACATCCGTATAGAACGCGGGCCACACGAGGTAAATGCCGACGCCCATGACGCCAGGGTGCGCCCCTCCATAACGGCAGGCGGTGGCGTGCCCGCACTCGTGAAGCGCTGCCGACAGAACGACGAGGCCGAACACGATCAGGAAGAACACGGGCTCGTTGACCAGGTGGCGGAGACCCTGCGCAATGCCGTGCACGAAAAACAGCCACCAGTCGAGTGCCATGAAGCCGGCCAGGGCGGCCACCACGACGAGCGGCCAGAAGAACGGTCGGAAGACGGTGGTCACGGTGTTGACCAGCGCAGGTGGCACCACCGCCGTCTTGAAGTTCAGTGCCAGTAACGGGTTCGGCCGCTCGAGTTTGAGACTGGAGCCGTCGCGCGCGGCCAGGACCCCGAGCGGGCGCAACTTGCTGTCCGCCAGCGTCTGCACATTGTCGGCGCTGATGCCGCGCCCGAACTGCTCGGTTACGACCTCCGCGATTTGTCCGTAGCTACGCCGGCCGTCGGCGTTTTCGGCCACGAGGTATAGCAGGCGGGGCAATTGGAGGACCTGGCCGTCAGCCCGTCGGGCGAGAAACGGAGGCTCTTTAAAGCCGGAATCCTTGTACTCGCCGAGCAACTCGATCCCGTCAGCGAGGCGCGGGGCGGCTTGCCGGGTTGAGGCCGGAGGCACAGCTCCAGAGGGGCTATCTTCTCTTTGCGCTTCCAGGCTGATACCTCCTCCTCGGGTAGAAAAATGGGGCGGTCAGCGACGACCGCCCCGTTTACCGAAGTGTCGCTACAGGTTGCCCTGTGTGATGGGCGTGCCTTGCACGGCGTTGGCGTAGGCCGTCGAGCCATCTGACAGCACGTTGGCTGCGATGGCCGCATTGATCGGAAGCGCGAGGTTCGCGTTTACCAGCGACATCTGCTCCCGGTCGGGCAACTGCTCGGCATGTTGTGCGTCCAGCTCTTCGCGCGACAGCTGGCCCGGGGTCTTTGTGTCCTTGTTCGCCATCTAGATCCTCCTCGTTAAAGGGCCGGGGGCGGCCCCAGGTTGCCCTGGCTAATCGGTGCCGTCTGCTGGGCGTTGGCATATGCCAGGGAGCCGTCGGAAAAAACATTGGCCGCTACCGCAGCATTGATTGGAGCCGCTAGATTGAGATTCACCAGCGACATCTGCTCGCGGTCGGGTAACTGTTCGGCGTCCTGAGCCTCCAGCTCTTCATTGGAGAGTGCGGCCTTGTTTGTCTGAGCCATGTTGGCAATTACCTCCTTTCCTGTGGTGTTACGGTCAGCGTTAGCGCTCGCTCTGCTACAGGTTGGTCTGGCTGATCGGCGCCGTCTGTTGCGCGTTGGCGTAGGCGACCGACCCGTCACTTAGCACGTTGAGGGCGAGGGCCGCGTTAATCGGCGCCGCAACGTTTGCGTTGATCAGGGACATCTGCTCCCGATCGGGGAGTTGTTCGCCCTGCTGAGCGTCGAGCTCCTCATTCGAAAGTCCGGTCTTCTGGCTCATGCTGGTAAATGACCTCCTTTTTCTTGTTGATTCGATCCGACTGCGTAGCGTTCTCGCCTAGGGGTTGGTTTGCGTGATCGGCGCCGTCTGTTGCGCACTGGCATACGCGATCGAGTTGTCCGACAGGATGTTGGCCGCCAGCGCCAGGTTGATAGGGGCAGCCACATTGGCATTGATCAGGGACATCTGCTCACGGTTAGGGAGTTGCTCGCCCACCTGCGACTCGAGCTCGTCCTTTGAAAGTGCCGCTCCCTTATTCGCGTCCTTCGTCATCTTTTGCCTCCTTGTCAGTAGGTTGTCGGCTACCCGATTCGGTTTGAGCCCGCCCGCTCCGCTGAACGATGGGGTTGTAACTCCTGACGGAGCTCCGCGCGTTGGTGCCGTCGCCGGTTGAGATGGCGGCGTTTACGTCGGCGACGATGTTTATGTCACCGCGGCGGTAACGGATGAGCTTGTGTATTATCTTATGCATTGCCTGTCATCATTCTATGTGATACCATCGGTAGCATGTCAACCCGCCGGGTTCGCGAAATGGCTGCGAGCCATCAAGCGTTAGAACGCCCGGCACTTCATAGGAGGTAGAGCAAGTGGCGACAACAATGAGCATGGCCGAAGGCTCGGTTCAGGTCGGGATCGCGCCCGACAAGGCCCGTCAGAAGTGGACCGAATGGACCAAGGAAGGAGGCCCGGGCATGGGCCTGCAGTCCAGCGACAAGTCCCAGGACGTGTCGACGCAGACCCTTCCCGAGGAGTTGCGCAACGCCGAGGCGGGCACCGCCTATTTCGAGCCCGGCGATAAGGATAAGAACGCAACCAACGTCCGGATGCAACTCCGTTACAACCGCGAGGGTCTCGAAAAGGCCGGCCAGGGTCCGGACTGGGTCGAGAAGCGGATCAACCTCTACCTGACGCGATTCAAGAACTTTGCGGAAGGGCGCTCAGCCTAGAACTGCAGCCGAATAGAGGCGGACCGGGCCTATCACCCGGTCCGCGTTCTCGATGGGAGATCCACACATGGAAAAGGTCCGGACATTGCTGCGCAACCGAGGACTCATGCTCACTTCGCTGCTCAGGCGGGGCGGTGTCCCATTCCTCATAGCCGGCATCATCCTGCTCCTCGGCCTCAGTGGCGTTGCGGTTGCCGCCGAGACCGGAACCTTCTCCAGCTCCACCAGCGCAACACCGACGCCGTCCGTCGCTAACGCTTCGCCAGCGAATGGGCCGATCGCGGGCTACCCCGCCGCGGGCGGGGGCGACAACGTCGTTCAGGTCATCAATCACGCGGACGGCCATTTCCGGATGGACGGAAAAGTCAAACTCAATCGAATCCCAGGGCCAAACGCCGGGCCAAAGAACGAGGCCTTCGCCTACAGCTCATGCACGGATTGCCAGACGATGGCCGTGGCGCTCGAGATCAACCTGATCAGCCCCAGCGCCCGCAATATCCAACCGTTGAACGAGGCCGTGGCCCTCAACTACAAATGCACCGCCTGCGTGACCTACGCCAGGGCCATTCAGTACGACATTCAGGTCGCGGATCCCACGCAGGTGCCGCCCGACGTGCGGGAGCTCATGCGCCAGATGGACGCCACAATGAACCACATCAAGACCTCCGGCGAAACCTTCGCGCAAGCTTTTGCCGAGGTGAATGCGGTCATCAGCGAATTCAAAGGGCTGGCCGTCTATCTGACGGATAAGGAGGATACCGCTACGGCTCCGATGACGCCCGGCGCGAGCCCTATGCCCTCCGACGCCCCGTCGCCCTCTGCCACGGCGACGGCCACAGCGTCGGGCAGCCCAACGACATCGCCATCGCCATCAGCTACGCCGAGCAGCTCGCCGTAAATCAGCGCAGCGCCGGTTGCCTCCGCTGCCTCTGCTGAGCGAACAACTCAGCGATCTCTTTCACGGTCGTCGCGTCCTCGGGCCTCTTCTCTGCATCACGGAATGAGACCACCCGAGGAAACCGAAGCGCAAATCCGGGCTCCTCGTCGCCGACCTTGCCGGCCGTGTGTCTCGGGCTGGGCGTGATCTCGTCGGCCATTACCTCGACCACCACCTCGGGCTCGAGCCACACATCGGGCGTGAGGATCGAATCCACCCGCGCCGGCCGGTGATCGACCTGCAGCTTGTCCGCCCGCTCGTGGATCTGCCGCCATTCGGCGTCCGAAAGGCCGGTGCCGAGCTTGGTAATGGTGGCAAATCGGTCCTTTTCCGCGTCGTAGACGCCCGCGAGCAGCGCGCCCACGCCGAACTCCGCGCGTTTGCCCTTGCCAAAGTAGTAGCCGAGGAGGACGAGATCGACCGTGTCATTCAGTTCACCGCTGGTGTGGCGCTTCAGCTTGACCCAGTTGAAGTTGCGCGCGCCGGCCTGGTACTTCGAGTCCGGCCGCTTGACCACGACGCCTTCCAGGCCCTGACTGATGTTGTCCAGCAGTGTCTTGGTCAGGACCTCGACCGAGTCGGTCTTGATGATGGGCGCCGGCAGCAGAACGGTGGACCCGGCGATCACCTCGTCGACCAGCGCGAGCCGCTCCTCGTATGGCAGCTCGGTGAGGTCGCGGCCGTTTTGGTAGAGGATGTCGAAGACGAAGGCTACCAACGGCAATTCGCGCGCGGCCTGCTCGATGCCGTGCTGCCGTCGCCGGCTCGCCGTCAGCTGGAACGGTAGGTATTCCTCGAGTTCCTTGCTGTACGCAATGGCCTCGCCGTCGAGGATGAGGGTCTCGTCCTTGAGCGCCTGAGCGGCGGCCGTGAGCTCAGAGAACATCAACGTGTAGTCCTCGAGGTTTCGCGAAAAAACGCGGACCTCTGATCCCTTCTTGTGGATCTGCACCCGGATGCCGTCGTACTTGGGCTGGACCGCGACCAAACCGAGGCGCTTGATCACCGCCTCCGGGTTGGGCAAGCGCTCCGCGAGCTGGCTGCGGATCGGCCGTCCGACCGTCACCTTGAGCGCGTTAACCGCCTCTTCCCCACCAGACCAGAAGGTCTTCGCAATCAGCCCGAGGTCGGACACGCGGTTATAGGCTCCCTCGAGCACCGGCCGCAGGGACTTGTTGCCTTTCTTCGCAAATGACAGCGCGTCGAGCACCGTGGGGTCGCCGATCCCTAGCCGCAGCCGGCCAAGGGCGATCCGCACCAGATGCTTCGCCGATGCCGGATCGACCTGCTGCAGCAAGGCGGCGAACGGCGCGCGCTTCTTCTCGACCGATCCCGCGCCGGCCGCGACCGCGATCTCCATCAACCTCGCGTGCACCTCGATCACCGTGAGCGCCGCGTTCGAGCCGTGTGCCGAAAGCGCCGCCGCCACTTGCCCCAGGTCACCGAGCCGGCCGAAGAGTTTCGCAACCTCATCCGGCGGCGTGGCGAAGGCCTGCGCGATGGCCGCGATGACGAGCTTCTCGCCGAGGCCGATCTCGATCGGCTCGAAGAAGGGAACCAGCCGTCCCTGGATCAGGTAGGTCAGCGGCTGGATCTCATCGGCCGAGCTCCTGGTGTAAAGCTCCGCGAGCGTTTTCACCAGCTCGTTCCGGCTGGAGGTCGACTCCAGCCGGTCGAGATAACCGCTGAGTTCAGCGAAGGTCACAGCTGCTCTTCGAGGCGGTCGATGAATGCACTCTGGGCCGGCACTAGCTTGCGACGCGCCGTGGCGGCGTCAAACCAGGCGGCTCGATCCACCTCGGGAAACGTCTGCACCTTCCCCGAGCGGGGCGGCCACTCGATCTCGAACGTGTTGCTGGTGGTTCGCGTAACGTCGAGGTCGCCTATTAGCGACCACGCGTACACGACCTTGCCTCCCTTCTGGCGCACCTCGCCCAGAGGAGTTGCCTCTCCAGGGGGCGCCGCAGTCCCGAGCTCTTCTTGAAATTCGCGCCGTGCCACGTCGATGCCCACTTCATCCTCGGCGAACTCACCTTTCGGTATTGACCACACGCCCTCGTCGCGCTTCTGCCAGAAGGGACCGCCGGGATGGACCAGGAGAACCTCCAGCTTCCCGTCCCGCTGCCGGTAGAGGAGCAGCCCGGCGCTCTGGAGACTCAGTGCCCGACGCCGTCCCCAAAGGTCTTCTCGCCGGCGCGGATCGGCACCTTGAGCCAGTTCTCCGGAGGGGGAAGCGGACAG
Organism: Candidatus Dormiibacterota bacterium; assembly: GCA_036390825.1. Lineage (GTDB taxonomy): Bacteria > Chloroflexota > Dormibacteria > CF-121 > CF-121 > CF-13. The sequence continues at coordinate 3,147 of DASWBA010000110.1, read as the reverse complement.
CTCCAGGACGGGTCGTACGCGCAGTTGGGGTTGTATGCGTAGTTGAAGTCGATCGTGATGTCGTCTCCGTGCGCGTGGAGTTCCAGGTAACGCCCCGCCCCGTAGGTCTCCTTCCCGGAGGTTACGTCACGGAAGGGAATGAAGAGTTCGTCTGAGTCATCGGAGGCGTATAGCGTGACCTCGGCCGGCTGGCCGTCAACCGTAAACCGCACGATACCGTACCGTTGGTAGACCTGCTCGTCGCCGGCAGAGGTCGCCATGCGCACCTCGCCCGGCTCGACATGGCGGTCGACCGTGCCGTGAATGACAAGCTCCGGGTTCTCGTCGAAATAGGCGAGCCCTCGAAACGCGCGCCGCTGATCGGGCAGCAGCGGCGAGTGAGGATCCTTAGCAAAGACGCGGTCCTTGTCGGCCCGGAAGCGCTTAAGCTCGTCGTCGCTCATTCCATCACCGAGCGTACCAGCCTCTCCGGCGCCCTAGTCCAACTACGGCGATTCTCTACAACAGCATCCGGCAGCCCGCCCGAAGTGCTGACAACGCCGTACTGTGGAGGGCCATTGGGAGTTTTGCCTGCCTCGTGCTGGAGCAGGCCGGCGCGGTGATCCTGTTCTTTGGGAATTCGGCCGGTATCTACCTGGTCGGCCTCGGCATGATGTCGTCCTTCATCTTCATGGTGACGGGCGCCTGGCTCCTCCTCGTGGGTGTGGGCGCGCAGGAGGCCGCCCGGGCTAAGTCAGCCCGCTGACCCAGCCGCCGCCGCCACGATTACGGCTCCTGGCCCAGGTCTTTGAGCCAGCGCCGCATCCACCGGTGCATCGACTCGGCCCCGATGATCGTTTCGTCGGGGACCGCCCAGTCGTGCGGCAGCAGGACGAACGGAAATGATTGCGGGCCGCCCATGCCTCCGTGTGACCCGACCAGCTCCTCGAAGGCGTAGACCTCCTGGCGCTCCGCATCGTAGGCGCTGTTAACCATGATGTCGGCGACGTGCGCGAAGCCATCGGTGCGCCGCACATGCTGGGCGGCGGTGGCACCGAAGGGCGCCAGTGGATCGTCGCCCTCGACCAGGCCCTCATCCAGGTAATTCGCGCCGGCGCGGCCAAGGACGACGGCGCCGCGGAGCCGGGAACGAACCAGGAGAAATCCGATCCCGGGGTGCGCGCGGAGGGTGGCAATAAGGTCGGGATAGGCCTCGTCGATTTCCTCCAGTGTCAGGCGCCCCGGTCGACGTGGGAAGTAGATCAGGCCCAGACAGCCCGAACCCATGACCACGATCTCGACGGGCTCCTTGTTGCTGCCGCCGTTCCGCCGGCGGGCGTTGGGGCCGAGCTCAACGATGCCATCGGTGGTCCTCGACCGGGTCGCGGTCCGCATCACCCTGGCCCCTAAACCTGTGCCACCAGCCGCCTCGGTGAGTGAGCCGGCAAGGTAGCCCCAGCTCTCGTCGCCCTGGACCGAGCCTTCGACCGTGCCGTCGGCGCAAGCCTTTCGCACCAGCTCCTCGAGCGTTTGTCCCCAGCGCTGGCGAAACGTTGGGCCCTGCGTCTGTCCATGATCGGAGAGCACGACGATCGCGTAGCGACGCTTCGCATCCCTGGCCGCGGCCTCGATCCTGGCCAGCTGGCGATCGAGCTTGCGGAGCACCGCGAGCGTCTCACGGCGTTCGATCCCCGAATGATGGGACACCTCATCGTAGGCGAGGAGGTCGGTAAAGATGACCGGACGGCCCGCGTAGATATCGGCCATGACGGTCTCGCACTGCAGGTCGCGCTGGATGACGCACGTCCAGGCACGCACGAGGGGGTACGGGAAGCGGCGACTGACGCGAGGCTGGACATTGCGTCGACGCTGCTCCGATGCGCTCCAGAGCTCGACCACGATCTCTTTGAGGGCGAGGATCATGGTTCGCGCCACGTTGTAGGGGTTCGCGAAGTAGGCGTAGTAGTCCTGCCCGAGACGGCCGCCGCGGTCGCGGCGAAGCACCGTGCTCATCGTCAGCGAACTCCGCGGTGCGTCACCGGAAAAGACATTGGCCCGGCTCGCGCCATCGCCGGCGAGCAGCCCGCCGCCGTCGGAATGACGCCGCTCGATCTCCATGGCATCCGTCGGACGGTTGCAGGCCCTGGCCGCCCCGGTTTCCTTTTCAAACCAGCGAAAGGCCGGGATGTCATCGTTCGACCCATGCAGCAGCCCGGCCTGTGAGGCGCCGGTCTGCGATGACCAATCGGTCTCCCAGCGAAGCAACCGGTGGGAGCCGTCGCGAAGCCAGCGCCCGATGGTGCTGACGTCATCCTTACTGATCGCGTGCTGCAAGACATCGTAGGCGAGCCCGTCGATCTGCACGAAGACAACTCCCGGGATGTCGGCCGTGGGTTCGCCCGACCCCTCGGCCAGACGACGAACCACCTGGCGGTAATAGAAGTCGTCGTCGTCGATCGCCAGTAGCGTCGTAAAGACGGTGTTCACGAGCGTGAGGCCGAGGGTGACGGCGACGCCCGACCAGATGCTGTCCACTTTGAAGCCGGGAACGAGGAGCGCACCGAGATAGACGAACACCCCGTTGCACAGCAGCGCACCAAAGCCGAGGGTGAGGACCGTGATCGGCAGCGCGACCCGGACGAACAGCGGCCAGACCAGCGCATTGAGGAGGCCGATGGTCGCCGCCCCCAGGATCGCGGCCAGCCAACCGCTGACATGGACGCCGGGCAACACCAAGGCAAATGCGTGCAAGGCTACGGCGGTGACGCCCCAGACGACGATGACGCGAAGCAACGCTCGGCGCTCGCCGAAGCGCCTCACATCGCCTTCCTACGAAGCGTCCCTATGCTGAGGTCGATCCGCAATGCTGCGAATTGCAACCTGGAACGTGGCCTTTTGCCGGAGATTGCCGGCGGTCATTGAGAGTGCATGCGCTTTGCCGACTCGAGACCTCATCAGTCTGCAGGAGCTGTCGACCCATCAGGGGCGCGCGGACGCCGGGGCCATCGCCGCCGGGCTGGGCCCGTCCTGGCGTTTCGAGCAGGTCACCGCCCAGGTCGTCGCCGGCCGCACGCAGGCAAACGGCATCCTGTGGGACTCGCGACGCATCGAGCTCGAGGGCCTCGAGACCGTCGATCTTCCAACCCCGTCCGGCCGGGTCATGCGCGC
>DASWBA010000109.1:0-3738 GCA_036390825.1 Candidatus Dormiibacterota bacterium | reverse complement strand
ATTCGACCCCGGTCACCACCACGTCGAGGGTGGCCAGCGCCTTCTTCAACTTCAGCCAGCCGAGACCGCGGCGTCCTGGCGTGTAGCGGCTTTCCGGGTCTTTGACCATCAATCCTTCGTTGTTGCGGGCGCGAGCCCCGTCGAAGATACGGTCCAGCTCGCCGGCATCGAGGGCGTGGATTAGATAGGCCAGCATGAAGGGGGAGGGAAGGCTGAGCTCCTCGAGCAAGCGCCGGCGTTCGCGCAGTGGCTCGGTCAGCAGCGTGCGGCCATCGAGCGAGAGCAGGTCGAAGGCGACGAAAATGACGGGCACCTCGGCGAGCAACCTGGCGCTGACGAGCTTGCGCCCGAGCCGATGCTGCAGCTCGAAAAAGGGGCGAACCACACCGTCCTTGAAGGCGAGCAGTTCGCCGTCGAGCAGCACGTCGTGCGGCACGGCGCCGGCGGCGGCCACCACTTCGGGAAAGGCGGCGGTGACGTCGTTGAGGTCGCGCGAGTAGAGCACGACGCGGTCACCTTCTTTGTGCAGCTGCCCACGGATGCCGTCGTACTTGTCCTCGACCCAGGCCTCGCCACCCACGCGGCGCATGATGGCCGCCGCGTCCTCTTCCGGAGAGGCCAGCATGAACTGCAGGGGGTGCATCAGGCGCAGCTCGGCGGAGCGAAGGGTTCCGCGCCGGGCGCGCAGCGCAACCTCGCCGAGGTCGCCGGTCAGCATGCTCGCCCAGGAGACCTCCGCCAGGGGCGCCCCAAAGGCCCTGGCGATGCCCTCTTCGACCAGCCCCGCCCGCAACCCGATGCGCAGGTCCCCGGTGAGGATCTTGCCAACGTATTTCGCCTCGCGTGCCGTCAACCGGTCGAGCAGTTCGCGCAATGCCTCCGTCTTCTTCTTGACGGTGCGCTGTTCGTAGATCCGCACGAAGGTCTCGTACACGTCGCGCAGCGACGTCCGCCGAGGGTGGGTGTGGCCATCGAGGACTTCCTCGATGACGTCGCCGACATCGCTATGGCGCATGTACGCCTCGCCCAGCGCCGCCTCGTCGACCCCGGCCAGCTCGCACACGGCATTGCGGATTACCGCGTACCCGAGGTTCAGCTTGCGCTGATCACGGTCGGCGAACGGTCGCGCCGTGAAAAAGACGGCCGCCAGCGGCAGGGTCTCATCGTCGAGGCCGGCGAAGTACTCGCCGAGCAACCGTGTCTTCTCCAGCTTGCTGCTGGTGGCGCGGATCGCCTCGCCCGTCCGGGCCAATGCCTCCACGGCCCTAGCTTAGGTGTGGCTAGCCTTGCTGGATCTGGTCAGCCGGAGGCGCCGTGATGGTCTCGCCCGTGTTGTAGTGATCGAACGTCAGGGTGATGTTTTGGCCGCCGGTCTGCGTCTCGATGTACTTGATCGGGTAGCCGTCACTTTCCCGGATGTAGGCGTCGAAGGCGTTGCCGTCCTTGTCCTTGGCCGAGGCGTGCCAGGCCTTGCCCTGCGGCAAGGTTTCCTCGCCGATGTACTTCAAGGCGCTCGCACCCGCGAACGCGTTGGGGTCGATGCCCGAGCTGCTCTTGATCGCCACCCACTTGGTGGAGGCGGGCGTGAGTCCGTAGTTGGTACCGTCCAGCGAGATCTCCTCGATGGTCAGCGTCTGGCCGCCGACGGTCGTCTGGAACCTGAATCGTCCCGCCGGCTTGGGCTTGTAGGCCAGGGCTCCGTCTCCGACGATTTGCACGGTCTCGGTGTTATTCGTGATCTTGCCCGTCACCAGGAAATGGGCGTCCTTCAGGGTTGATTGCTGGGGCTTGGCCAGGACCTCTTTGGCCGAGGGCGGCGGGGCCGGCGTGGGGACGCCGCAGCCGGCGGCGAACACCGCGACCACGAGGATCAGGAGAGCGCGCTGTGGCTGCACCTAGCCTTTCACCACCTGCGAGGCCGGGGGCGGGGCGATCGCTTCCCCGGTGTTGTACTTGTCGAAGGTCAGGGTGAGCGAGTTGCCCTGCTGGGTGATCACGTACTTGAGCGGGTAGCCGTCGCTTTCCCTGATCCAGGCGTCAAACGGATTGCCATCCTTGTCGTTGGCCGACGCGTGCCAGGCCTTCCCGCCGGCCAGGCTTTCCTCGCCGACGTAGGTGAAGGCGGACGTCCCGGTGAAGCTGTTTGGGCCGAGTCCTGACGTGCTTGCCTTGGCGACCCACTTGCCGTTACCGGGAACGGTCAGGGTGTAGTCGGTCCCGTTGAGGGAGATATCCTCGAAGCTCACCTGTTGGCCGGCGACCGTAGTCTGAAACTTGAAGCGGCCGGCTCCGGGCGACTTGTAGAGCAGCGCGCCGTCGCCGTTCAGCCCGACCGTGGCCCCATTGTTGGTGAATTTGCCGGTCACCAGGAAGTGCGCATCCTTGAGGTTACTGGCGTGCAATGGCTTGGCCAGAATGTCTTGCGGTTTCGGCGGGCCCAGCGGCGATCCAGGCCCGCCACAGCCGGCGAGCAGCGCCGCTGCCACCATCACCGCGGCGGCGCGTCGAGCCGTCGTCATGATGGCTGGACATCCGAGGCGGGCGGCGCGGTCACGGTCTGCCCGGTATTGAAGAGGTCGAAGGTGGCCGTGAAGGTCGAGCCCTGCGTCGTACTCGCGTACTTCAGGGGATACCCATCGCTCTCGCGCACCCAGGCCTCGAACGGGCTGCCGCTGGCATCCTTCGCCTTGACGTGCCAGGCCCTGCCAAGCGGGAGGGTGTCTTCGCCCAGGTAGGTGGCATCGGTACCTTTGAACGAGCCGGGGTTCGCACTCGTGCTGGCCTTTACGGTCCAGCGTGGATTGTCTGGCGCCAGATCGTATTCCTTGCCCCCGATGATGATCTCTTCGAACTTGAGCGATTGACCGGCGATGGTGGTCGTCATGGTGAAGGTCGACGCCTGCGCCGGTTTGGTCACGACCACGCCCTCGCCGGTTGCATCGAAGGCGACGCCCGCGCTGACGATATGGGCGACGAGCGTGAAGTGGGCGTCTTTGACGTTGGCCTGGTCCGGCTTGTTGAGGATCTCCGAGGCCGTAGGAGGCTTGCCGGCTGTCGTAGGCGGCGCGCAGGCCGCCTGCATCAGCATCGCGATGGCAAGCGTCGCCCATACGCTCGTTTTCACGTCGCCCATCCTAGTAGATGGGCGCGCCGGAACCGTTGAGCCCGAGCTCAGAACAGGTCGGGTTCCTCGACGATCGCCGCACCGGGCGGCAAGATCGGCGGGGCGATGACTTCCTGAATCATGAAGACGGTCTCGATCAGTTCTGCGGTTCGCGTTCCCGATTGCAGCCGCTCCAGGAGCCGGGTTCCCAGCCCCGGCCACCCCACCAGCAGGCTACGGATCTCGGCCAGTCCGGGATCATAGCTGCCGGGAACGATCCCCACGCCGTCGAGATTCAGTTCCTCGAGCTGCCCGAGCAGCTCGTCCGTCAGGCGTCGCGGCTCGGCCAGGCGGGCGCGACGGCGTAGTTGATCCCGTCGCTCGGCTTCGCGGATTTCGTGGTTTGCCGCTCCCAATGGTCCGATCACTCGGTCCTCCCCCTGCCGCGAGAGGCAGTGGCGCGAGCCCGCTAGCTTGCGCCGGCCCTCGCGTCCATTGTTCACCACAGGGCGCAATTAAACGCGCAAAAGAAATCATCACTCGCCCATCGCAAACACCCAGCGAGTCGGCGACCCGGTGAAGTCGGATTCCGTGAGACCAAAGGCCCATCTCGGATGGACCCGAAAGCACGCATT
>DASWBA010000108.1:0-4531 GCA_036390825.1 Candidatus Dormiibacterota bacterium | reverse complement strand
CCTGTACCGCTACACGCCGATCGTCGTCGACCATGCCCAGGGCTCCTATATGTACTCGGTCGACGGTCGCCGCTACCTGGATTTCGCCTCGGGGATCGCGGTCACCAACCTGGGGCACGGGCATCCGGCGGTGGTGGCGGCGGCCAAGGCCCAGCTCGATAAGGTGATGCACACCTCGGTGGTGGCGCATCACCAGCCCGCCATCGAGCTCGCCGAGCGGATCGCGGCGGTGGCGCCCGGCAAGCTCGACAAAGTCTTCTTCGCCAACAGTGGGGCGGAGGCCGTCGAGGGGGCCATCAAGCTGGCCCGCTACACCACCGGACGCCCAGCCTTGATCGGATTCCAGGGCGCCTTCCACGGCCGCACCTATGGAGCCCTCTCACTGACCGCATCGAAGAGCTACTACCGCGAGCGCTACGAACCGTTCTTGCCGGGCGTGTACCACGTGCCCTACCCGTACCCGTACCGAAACCCGACCGGGACCAGCGACGAGGCAACCCTCGATTACGTCTTCGATTACATCGATGAGATGCTGGACACGCGGGTTCCGCCCAAGAACATCGCCGCCTTCATCGTCGAGCCGGTGCTGGGCGAGGGTGGCTATGTCGTGCCCCCGGCCGGCTTCATGCCGCGGCTGCGGGCGCTCTGCGATCAGCACGACATCCTGCTGATCGCTGACGAGGTGCAGTCCGGATATGGGCGGACCGGCAAGATGTTCGCCTGCGAACACACCGGGGTGGTGCCCGACATCATGACGCTGGCCAAGTCGATCGCCTCCGGCCTGCCGCTGAGTGCGGTGGTGGCGACCTCCAGGCTGATGGACCAGTGGGAGCCGGCGGCGCACGGCTCGACCTTCGGCGGCAACCCGGTGTCCTGTGCCGCCGGCATCGCAACCCTCGACGTCTTCGAACGCGAGGGCATCGTCGCGAATGCCGCGGCCCGAGGCGCCGAGCTGCTCCGACGTCTGCGCGAGCTGCAGCGGCGGCTGCCGGCCATCGGCGAGGTGCGTGGACTCGGACTTATGGTTGGTGTGGAACTGATCAACAAGGACGGCTCGGCGAACAAGGAGCTGCAAAAGAAGGTCCGCCAGGTCTGCCTCGATTCCGGGATGGTGGTGCTCAGCTGCGGGCCGCACGACAACGTGCTCCGGCTGGTGCCACCGCTCAACCTGTCGCAAGCGGAGCTCGACGAAGGATGGGAGATCTTGAACGCAGCGTTTCAGGAGGTTGCAGCATGAGCCAGACGATGACGAGCGAGCGTAGCCAGAAGACGCAGGCCCAGACCTACAAGAACTACATCGGCGGTCACTGGGTGGAGTCCAAGAGTGGTAAGACCTTCACCTCGTCCAACCCGGCGCACAAGGACCAGGTGCTGGGCGTGATGCAGGCGTCGAACGCCGACGACGTCAATGCGGCGATCGAGGCGGCGCAAAAAGCCTCGACCGGTTGGCGGCATACGCCGGCGCCGGCGCGGGGCGAGATCATCCTCAAGGCCGCGCTGATCATCGAGGCGCGCAAGGCGGAACTGGCGAGGCTGATGACCCAGGAGATGGGCAAGGTGCTTAAAGAAGCGGGCGGTGATGTCCAGGAAGCGATCGATATGGGCAAATACGCGGCCGGCCTCGGTCGTCATCCGCATGGCGAGACCGTGCCGTCCGAGCTGAAGAACAAGTGGGCGATGACGGTGCGGGTGCCGCTCGGCGTCGTCGCTTGCATCACGCCCTGGAACTTTCCGATGGCGATTCCCTCGTGGAAGATCTTTCCGGCGCTGATGGCGGGCAACGCGGTGGTGTTCAAGCCGGCCTCGGACACACCGATCGTGGCCACCAAACTGGTGGAGATCCTCGAAGAGGCGGGACTGCCAGGCGGCGTGCTCAATCTCGTCACCGGCAGCGGCAAGGACGTGGGCGACGTGCTGGTCAAGGATCCACGGATCCAGGGGATCTCCTTCACCGGCTCGACCGACGCCGGGCGGCACATCGCCGAGATCGCCGGCCGCAACTTGAAGCGGCTCGGTCTCGAGCTCGGTGGCAAGAATGCGATCGTGGTGCTCGATGACGCCGACCTGCCGCTGGCGGTCGACGGCGCGCTGTGGGCCGCCTTTGGGACCTCCGGCCAGCGCTGCACGGCGGCGTCGCGGTTGATCGTCGACCGCAAGGTCTCGGTCGATTTCGTCGACCTGCTCCAGGAGCGGGCCGCCAAGATGAAGGTCGGTGACGGCTTACAAGCGGACACCGACATGGGGCCGGTGATCAACGAGGCTGCGCTCAAGAAGGTCCACGAGTACACCGAGATCGGCAAAAAGGAACACGCGCGCCTGGTTCATGGCGGCGACTTCGCGGGGAGCGAGGGCTGGTTCTACCGGCCCACGATTTTTGCCGACGGCAAGAAGGACATGCGGATGGCCCAGGAGGAGATCTTCGGTCCATCGACGCTGGTGCTGCCGGTGAACAACCTCGAAGAAGCGCTCGAGGTCGCCAACTCCACGCAGTACGGGCTTTCGATGTCCATTTACACCAACGACCTGCGCAAGGCCTTTCACGCGATGGACGAAATGCAGTCCGGGATCGTGTACGTCAACGCGCCCACCATCGGCGCCGAGATCCAGCTGCCCTTCGGTGGCGTCAAGAACACCGGTAACGGGCATCGCGAGGCCGGCACCGTCGCACTCGACGAGTTCACCGAGTGGAAAACGATCTACGTCGACTACAGCGGCCGGTTGCAGCGCGCCCAGATCGATACGGGGGAATAGCAACCGCGGTCATTACGCAGAACATCCAGTTCGTCGACGTCGGGCAGCGGAGGGTCCGGTACCTCGACCAGGGATCGGGCCATCCGCTGCTTTTGTGCCATGGCTTCATCGGCTCGCTCGAGAACTTCCACACCTGGGCCCCGGCGTTCAGCGGCCAGCGGCGTGTGCTGATCCCGGACCTCCCTGGATGCGGTGAGACGGCCGCCGGTGATCCCCCGTTCACGGTGGCTGCCCACGCCGAGTTCCTACGCGCCTTCGTGGAGCGGCTGGGACTCGGGGAGCACGATGTCGGCGGCATCTGCCTGGGCGCGACGGTCGCCCTCGAATACGCCTCGCGCTTCAGGGACCAGATCTCGCGGCTGGTGTTGCATACCCCGATCTACTCGCCGAGCACGCTGCGGACGGCGTTCAAACGGCAGGTAGCGGCCTTTACCGCCGGCCCGGTCTTCTGGTGCGTCGACCGGCTGCGTCGGAATCGAACGGTCTCCGATCTCTATAAGAGGTTTCTGGTTGAAGGTCCGGGCGTCGACCCCTACGATGCGCAGGTGAACTTCGACAACCAGCAGCGTGCCGACGGGCGCGCCGCCCGGCAGTGGTTGCGCGACGGCATTACCCGCGATTATCGGGACTTCCTCAAAGGTTGGCGCAAGCCGGCGCTGGTCGTGGTGGCCGCCGACGACCGGACGGTCGACGTCAACGCCATCCGCAACTTGCGCGAGTTGATGCCGCAAGCCGAGATCCGGGTGATCGAATCCGCCGGCCATGGATGGACTCCGACCCTGATTGCGGCACAGGTCGAGGCCATTTCCGCGTTTCTCAAGACGTGAGCGAGCACGAGTTCAACACCGCCGGGCTGAAACCCTGGGCCGGGCTCATGCCGCCGGCCAGCGGCACCGCGCCCGACGTCCGCATTCTTGGCGTGCCCATGGATCGCGGGTCGTTCTACCGGCCGGGGGCCGCCAAGGCACCGGCGGCGCTGCGAAAGCTGTCCGCCATCTTCGCGCCGGTCAGCGAGCACGCCGAGCTGTTCGACACCGTCACCGTCCAGGACGACGGCGACCTGACCTTGATCGACGGCGATATGGGGGTGAATGTCGATGCCGTCGCCAGGGAAATCGAAAAGACGCCGGCAGGGACGCTGCCGATCGTGCTGGGCGGCGACCACACGACGGCGAGCCCGACGCTGATCGCGCAGCAGCACCGCCTCAACGGTCGGCTGAGCATCCTCTACATCGACGCCCACCCGGATCTGAATGATTCGTCCCGTCATTCGCGCTGGTCGAATGGCTGCGCCTTGCGGCGAGGCCTCGAGATGGGGCAGATCGACCCCAGGAAGGTGACCCTACTGGGATGCCGCGACTACGACTGGGAAGAGGTGGAGTTCATCCGGAAGATGGGGATCACGCTGGTCACCGCGTCCACCGCGCACCGCTGGACCGGCAGCCAGCTCGCGGACGAGATCGGCTCCCGAATCGGCGGCGATGCCCTGCACATCTCGCTCGATATCGACTCGCTCGATCCATCGGTCGCGCCCGGGACGGGCGTCCCCGCGGCCGGCGGGCTGACCTCGCGCGAGCTGCTCGACTTTCTTCGCCAGCTCCGTGGTGTGCGGCTCGCCGGGCTCGACGTCGACGAGGTCTCTCCGCCCCTCGACGTCGGCCACGTCACCAGCCTGGCCGCCCTCAAGTTCATCTTCGAGTACATCGGGATGGTGAAGCTCGGAACAACGGCCTGATGTAGCCATCGTCGGTGCTGGGGTGATGGGCTGCAGCCTGGCCTA
>DASWBA010000107.1:0-21923 GCA_036390825.1 Candidatus Dormiibacterota bacterium | reverse complement strand
CTGGTCAGCCGCGGGGCGCCGGCCGCCGCGGTGCCCGCGATCGCCGAAGCTCAGCAAGTCCGCTAAGCGTTGAATCTCGGTCTGCAGGACCGGGTTGCCGCCGTCACCGGCGGCAGCCGTGGGCTGGGCTATGCGATCGCGGGGAGCCTACTGGCCGAGGGCTGCCGGGTCGGCATTTGTGCCCGGGACCCAGAGCGGCTCAACCAGGCCGCCCGAACGCTTGGTCCTGGGGTGTTCGCCCAGACCGCCGACGTCACCGTGCCCGGCCAGGTGGAGGCCTTTATCATCGCCACCGCAGCTCACTTCGGCGGGCTGGACATCCTGGTCCACAACGCCGGTGGTGGCGGGGGCGCCGGCGTCGAGGCGCCGGACAGCGAGTTCAACCAGGTCTTCGAGCTCAACGTGCTCGGTGGTTTGCGGGCGGCCCGCGCCGCCGTTCCATTGATGCGCCGGCGCGGACACGGCCGGATCATTTTCATTTCGTCCGTCTATGGCAGGGAGAGCGGCGGACGCGCCGGCTATAACCTGGCAAAGGCGGCCGAGATCAGCCTGTCGAAGTCCCTCTCGCGTGAACTGGCGGCCGACGATATCCTGGTCAACAGCGTGGCCCCAGGATCGATCATGTTTCCGGGCGGATCATGGGAGCGGCGGCAGCAGGCCGACCCCGAGGCCATCGCGGCCTTCGTCAAGGCCGACCTGCCCCTTGGCCGCTTCGGCCGGCCGGAAGAAGTCGCCGCCGTCGTGACCTTCCTTGCCTCCGACCGCGCCAGCCTGGTGACCGGCGCCAGCTGGACCGTCGACGGCGGCCAATCCCGCAGCAATATTTAGACGGCCGGCGGAGGGGAAATCCGCCGGCCCCGGAGAAATCTGCCTATGCCTGACGAGGCTTGAGAATCCAGACCGCCGCGGCGATCACCAGCCCGAGAACCAGCAGCGTCATCGCGGTTCCCATCGGGGCCGTCGGTGCGTCGAGCGGCGGCGTCGTCGTTCCATCGACGATCGCCATGGGCTTGGTACCGAAGGGCGCGACCTTGACGACACCCATCGGCGTGACGCTCAAGTCGTAGGTAACCTTGTCGTCGGGGGCGTTGAGCGTCAGGTAGGTCAGCCAGCTGTCGCGGCGCACCCAGCCCATGTTCTTGTCCGTCGATAGGTCGCGATAGAGGTTGTCGGTCATTTTTTCCTGGAACTCGAGGCTGAAGCCCTCGGCGCCCTGCACCTTGGTGCCCACGCCGGAGGCGCCGATCAGCGCGCGCCACTCGCTGGTGTTGACGGGTTTGTCAGACAGGAGATAGAGATCCGCCTGCACCTGTTGCCCCGCCGCCAGGACTTCGAACGGAACCCAGGGATGCGGGATCTTCATCGTGATCAGGACCGGTGCCCCGTCGCCGAAGATCAGGCGCTGCTTCGCCGCGCGTTCGGCGTTGTACTTGGCCGCCATGAACACGGGACTGCCTTTCGCGTACTGCAGGACATGCGCCCGCGTCTCGGCGTCGACCGCGAAGCCGTTGCTCGCGGCCCAGTCGAGCACGCCCTGGCCGCTGCCCCGCAGCACGGTAATGTCGAGCGCCCGCACCTGGACCTGCATCAGGACATCGGCCGTGACAGACTGGGCGCGGCCCGCAAACGCCAGGTCCAGGATCGGCGGCTGCGGGTGGGTCTCGCGGAAGAGCCGCTGGAGCGTCCACCCTCCCCCCTCTTCGACTTTTTCGGGGACGGCTGGGAGCGGCACGATCCAACCAAAGCTGGTCGCTTCACCGTTGTAGCTGAAGCTGGTCAGGTAGCGCTCGACGCCGTCGTGCCAGGCCACCAGGGTGGTCGCCCGCTCGAGGCGGATCGCGCCGTTGGGAGCGATCAGGCCGCCGCACGCGGCCGCCGGGAGCGCCTGCGTGAGAAAGACCGCCAGGGTCGCCGCCGCCGCGGGAACGAGCTTGTTGACCATTGGGAACCTCCTGTTCCGTCGTAGACGTCAGTACTCTGACGCCGACGGATCAGAAAAGTTCCCCAGCGTTAGTTAATGCGCCGCAGCCCCCGTTCGCTCGAAGGAGTTCACCGGCTTCATGATCTGAACCTTCACCGGAGCAGCTTCCCTGGCAAACGTCTCCCCGTCCGATGCCACCCCGACGACGAACCCGTAGTGGTTCGGGACGGCCAGCTGGGGCCGGATCTTCTTCACCACCCCGGCCGCCTCGGACGGGCCCATGACGTAGGGGTCGCCGCCGACGCAGATCAGGGCCACGTCGGTCTTGATCTTTTCGATGTCTGGATTCGGGTCACCGTCACCCGAAAACCAGTAGCGGTGCCCGTCGAGGCTGATGATGTAGCCCACCCAGTTGTTGCTCTTCGGATGGGTTTGCAGCCGATGCTCCACGGTGCTGTAGGCCGGCACCGTCTCGAACTTGATTCCCGCGACTTCGAGCGACTCGCCCGGCTTGATCGCCTTGACATTCCCGCTGATCTTCTCGGCGACGTCCCGCGGAGCGACGAACTGCGTCGTCTTCTTCTGGATCTTCTCGATGTCCGTGGGCTCGAAGTGATCTGCGTGGGCATGCGTGATGAAGACCACGTCGGCGGGCTCTTCCTTGTCGCGTAGACCCCAGGGATCGATGTAGACGGTGATGCCCTCGCCCTTCCACTTATAGGCTGACTGCTTGTACCAGGTGAACTTTTCGAGCATGGATGCCTCCTTAGAGGGGAGCTGCGGACGGCCTGCCGGAACCCTTAGGTTACCGCGTCAGGCGCCGAAGACCTGGACGACCAATTGTCGGTCGCGAGGCCGGTCGAGCTCGAGCAGGAAGATGCGCTGCCAGCGGCCGAGATCCAGGCGTCCGTCGGCCACCGGGATATTTTCGCTGCCGCCAATGAGCAAATGCTGGCAGTGAGCATGCCCGTTGGCACACTCGTCGGCGTCCATCTCCCCGGTGCGGCGGGTCAGATCGTTGTGCTGGTACAGGCCGGCTGCGGCGGACAGCCGTTCGAGCATCGCGCCCATGTCCTGGAGCAGCAGCGGCTCGTTCTCGTTGAGCACGACGGCCGCCGTGGTGTGCTTGGAGAAGACGGAGGTCCAGCCCTGGGTGACCTTGGAGCGGCGCAGCACCTCGGCAACCTGATCCGTGACATCGATGAACTCGCGGGCCGCCGTCGTTCTAAAACCGAGGGTTTCCGCCCAGAAGGTCAGTCCTCCGACGCGGCGCACGCGCGCCCCAGCGGGCTCATCCGGATCGTCGAGCAGGCGGAAAGCGGAATTGGTTCCGGTTGCCACGGCGCAGCTCCTTTTCGGCGCGGCACACGTTTGTGACGCGCTCGCTCAGTCCGAATGCTGCGCCGAAAACCTTACGCCGGCCGTTACAAACGGCCTCGCCCGTTACCGCCTCGTTGCGCGGACCTTATCGAAGCAGTCGCTGCAATAGACAGGGCGACCCATCGTCGGGGTGAAAGGAACCTGGGCGGGCTTGCCGCATTCGGCGCAAATCACTTCGTGGAGTTCCTTGGCGCGCCCCGTGCCCCGAACGTTGCGATTGATCGACCGACAATCGGGACAGCGAGACGGCTCGTGCTGGAATCCTTTGGCGGCGTAGAACTGTTGCTCCCCAACGGTAAAGATAAAGTTGAGCCCGCAATCACGGCACGTCAAAGTCTTGTCGCTGAAGCTCACGGCGAATCTCCTTTCTTTTGTCTTTGGATCTCAGAGACTTCGCCGGAGCGTTCCGCTTAGCCTTCGACCCATTCCCCGGGCGCGATTATAGCAACGTTTGGCGATGACCAAAAGGGCCTGGCCGGATATCCTGCAAACGTGTGAGCAAACGGCTCTACGTGGTCGAGGACGACCTCTTTTTCAGCCAGCGCGTCCGGGCGGCCGCCTGGCGTTTGGGGGTGCCCGCCGAGGGTCTCAGCCCGTCGGCTGCACGATTGCGCACATGGACGCCGGCGGACGTCGTCGTCCTCCAAGCGACGCTACGGCCCGACCAGCAGGTCGACCTGGTCGGTGAGCTGATGCGGCGCGAACCGGCGCCGGTAGTAGTCGCCGTCACCGGCCACCTGGAGACGGCGCTCCGTCAGCGGCTCAAGACGGCCGGTGCGATGCTGGCGGCCCACTCCGCGATGGACCGCGTCCTCGCCCGGGCCCTCGCCATCAGTGATGATGGTGCTGATGCGCCGCCGCATCATCAGGCATAACCGCCGGCTTCTCCATCATCCGTAGCATCTCGAGCCCGCCCGTACGCAAGAATCGCCAGCCGAGCACCGCCAGCACCAACAGGAAGATCACGTTCAAGACGCTCGTGTAGTTGAGGGTCGGACCCGCCACCAGCGAGGTCACGGGGTGATGAGCAGGAACGAACCCAAGACCCTGGAAGACGAGACCGATCGCCAGCCCCGCCAGCGCCATCGCTACGTAGGAGACGAGCAGCAGGTAGAGCGCCATTCGACCGCCGTAGTACTTCCGGTAGATATCGACGATGGGAATGATGATCAGGTCGGCGAAGATGAAGGCGATCACGCCGCCAAAACTGATGCCGCCGTTCCACAGAACGGCCGCCAGCGGCACGTTCCCGACTGAGCAGACGAAGCTCAGCAGCGAGATCACCGGCCCGATCAAGGGGCCCCAGACCTGCGACAGCACTGGATGGCTGGTCAGGAAGAAGCTCTGCCAGAACGAGTTCGGCACCCAGGCGGCCAGCGCGCCGGCAATCAGGAGTCCCAGGCCAATGTCCGTCCAGACCGCCGTCACGTCGCCCCAGAAGTTATGGCTGATCGCGGTCAGCCCCCGACCGGAAAACAGTCGCGCAAGGAACGGCCCCTCCGTGATCGACATATCCATCTCAGCGTGCCCTTCCATTCGTCCGTGCCGGCCGCGCTCGACCTGCCGCCGTGCTTCTTCGATCATCGCGGGCTTGAGGGTCCAGCGAAACAGCAGCGCCAGGATCACGATCATCAGCAGGCCGCCCGCGAATTCGGCGCCGACAAACGACCAGCCGAGCAGGATCAGAAGGATCAGGCCGAGCTCGAACACCAGGTTGGTCGAGGCGAACTCGAACACCATGGCGGCGGAGAAGCTCGCGCCTTTGCGGAACAACGAGCGCGCGATGGCGACGGCGGCATACGAACACGACGACGAGGCTGCCCCGAACAGCGTGGCGAGGGCGAGACTGCGCGGCGAATCCGAGCCCAGCGCTCGCTCCACCAAGCGGCGGGAGACCAGGGTCTGGACAATCGCCGAGAGGACGAAGCCGAGCGCCAGCGGCCAGAAGACTTCCCACAACATGTCGAAGGCGGTACTGAGCGCCTGCAGGATGGCTTGGATCACCATTTCCAGCGTAGCGTTATACGCCTTCGCCCTCTACAGGCAAGGTTGGAGGTGGCTTTAGCTTCGCAGTGCGCCCGACCAGCGTTGCTCGATGTGCTGGGTCTGGTAGATCAGAATGGCGCCGGCCCAGGTGACGATGAACGCGCCCACGATGACGAAGCCCATCACCCCCAGGTCCATTCCGCGGATCGCGTCCCAGGCGCCGCCCCGGAGGTTCAGCTGCTGCACCAGCAGCTGGCTCAACTCGAACAATCCGACGAAGAGCGCGACGAAGACCGAGAGCGCCGTGATCGTCAGGTTGTAGAAGACCTTGCGCACCGGGTTCGAAAAAGCCCAGGAATATGCCTGCGACATGAACGCGCCGTCAGCCGTGTCCATTAGCGACATCCCGGCGGCAAAGATCAGGGGCAGCGAAATCAACGCGTAAAGAGGGATATGTTGCGCCGCCGCTCCGGCCGAGATGGCGAGGAACGAGATTTCGGACGCCGTGTCGAAGCCCAGCCCGAAGAGGAAGCCGACCAGGTACATCTGCCAGCTGTGCGTGATCAGTTTGAACAGCCGGCCGAAGATTCGGGTCAACAGTCCGCCGGCCACCAGCTCGTGCTCGAGCCCCTGCCGGTCATACGCACCTGCCTTCATCCGGCGGAACAGCCGGACGATCTCGATCAGGATGATGAGGTTCAGGATTCCGATCAGCACCAGGAAAATCCCGGAGACGCCGGTCCCGATCAGGCCGCCCAGGTTCTTCAGCTCCCCATTGGTGCTGACGACGTTGGTGACCACGAACTGGGTGGCGATCCCGAGCAGCAGCGCGATCAGGAACACGACGCTGGAGTGGCCCAAGGAAAAAAAGAACCCCACCCCCAGCGGTTTCTTCCCCTCCTGCAACAGCTTGCGGGTGGTGTTGTCGATCGCCGAGATGTGGTCGGCGTCGAAGGCATGGCGTAAGCCGAAGGCGTAGGCCAGGCCCCCCAGGCCGAGCATGACGGGGAACCGCGGCGCGACTAGCAGCATCATGATCCCCCAGCCCAGCGCATGCAGCAGGGCGACCCCGCCAAACAAGCCGGTCAGTCGCAGCGAGACCGAGCTCATTGAGGTGGTCCGCCAACTCCGAAAGGTCGCGCGCGCCGTCGCCATCCGAGCACGGAGTATATCTTATTGCGAATCGTTCGCAATAGCGAATTCGTTACGCATCGGTTGCGGCTGCGCGGTACACCGATGGTTCGAGATGTGCGTCGCGGGGTACCGTAACTCGCGATGAGCAAGAAGAGCAAGCGAAAGGCGGCCGCCAAGCCCGGTACCGCCGGCCATCCACAGCCGCGGCTGAATCGGCGCGGGCCGAACGCCAGCCGGCGGCGGCTGGGCTTCTTGCTGGGCGGCGTCGCCGCGGTCCTGACCATCGCAGGTACCCTTTTCGTGGTCAACCTGCTGTCGGCCAACAACCCCACCCTGCTGGCCAGTACCGACGGGCAGGCGCAGGGGCAGGCGATTGACGGCATCAGTTGCCAGACATCGGAGCAAGTCGTTTACCACATTCACGCGCATCTTGCCGTTTATACAAATGGCAAGTCGCGGATCATCCCGGAGGGCATCGGCATCGTTCCACCGACTCAGGTTGTCCAGACCTCGACGAGCCCATTCGTTACCGCCGCCACGTGCCTTTACTGGCTACATTCGCACACGGCGGACGGGATCATCCATGTCGAGTCCCCGAGCCAGCGCGTCTACACGCTCGGCAACTACTTCGACATCTGGAACCAGCCGCTGAGCGCGACGCAGGTCGGCCCAGCGCAGGGAACGGTCACCGCCTATGTCGACGGCCAGCCGTTTACCGGCGATCCTCGGTCGATTCCCCTCAACCCGCGTACGCTCATCCAGTTCGACGTCGGCAGCGCATCGCCGGGACCCCAGCCCTTTACGTTCCCGGCCGGCCTATAGCTTGAGACGCGCGGCAAAAGCGGAGATCTCCTCACGCTGCGCTTGCGGATCGGCGCTCGTCGCGCTGACGACGACGCGCGTGGTTCCTGCGGCCGCCAGGGTTTCGACGTCGTCTTCGGACATCTCGATCGATCCCCAGCGAGTCAGCTCGAGCCGGTCGGGGTCACGGCCGGCTTCGCGTGCGGTCGTGCGCATAAGATCGAGTTGGAGCGCCCGTTCCTGGCTGCCCACCCTGCCCCCGGCAAAGTAGCCATCGCCACGCAACCCGGCGCGACGGGCGGCCGCCCGCGACGACCCAGCGACGTGGATCGGGAGTGTGCGGGCGTGGTGCGGCTTGGGAAAGCTGACCAGCTTCGAAAACGTGAAGAACTCGCCACTGAAGCTGACGCCGGTCGCGTCTCCGCTCCAGAGCAGACGCATGACGTCGATGACCTCGTCGGCACGTCGACCGCGCGTCGCGTGGTCGATCCCAAGTGCGACGGACTCGCCTGGCAGCGAGCCGAGCCCGATCGTGAGCAGTCGCATGCGGCCCTTCGACAGCACATCGATCGTCGCCAAGCGCTTCGCCAGGGTGACGGGATGGTGGTAGGGCAGCTGCAGGACGGCCGTCCCGAGAATGATCCGCTCGGTGGTGGCCGCGATGAAGCCCAAGCACGCCAGCGGATCCAGCAGCGATAACGAGGGGTCGATCGGCGTCGTGCCGAGGGTCGCTCCGGGATACAGGACGACATGCTCGGGAATCAAGATCGACTCGAATCCGCAGTCCTCCGCATGCCTGGCATAGCCCACCATGACGTCGGGATCGACGCCGTAATAGGCGCTGTTGTACTGAATCCCGAACTTCAACGGGTCGAGCCGTCAGGCAACTGGGACGGGATGAGCTAGGCCCCGCTTACGTGGAGCAGGCGCCCGATTCCGTACCCCGCTGCGGCGGAGACCATGCCGATGATCGTCATCTGGAGACCGCTGATTCGCCAATCGCCGACGAGCGTCAAAGCCTTGTAGGCACCGACGGCGAACAGCACCAGCGCACACAGCGGCACCGCCATGATGGTGGCCGTCGTGACCGAGATCCCAAACAGCGGCACGAACAAAAACGGGATGAGCGGAATCAGCGAACCGATCAGGGTCGAGAACCCGGTGACGAACGCGCGGCGGACCGCGCCGGCGTCGCTGACCGGCGAGAGATGGAGCTCGTCGCGCATCATCACGTCCACCCAGACCTTCTTATCGCTCGTGATCTCCTTGACCACCCGCTCGAGCACCTCCCCGTGCAGGCCCTTCTCGCGGAAGATCTGGCGGACCTCCTCGGTCTCCACGTCGGGCACCTCGTCGACTTCTTGCTTCTCTTTGGCCAGCATCGCCAGGTAGTAGTCGCGCTCCGCCAGGACCGAGGTATACATGACGCCTCCCATGGCGATCGACTCCGAGAAGGTGGCGGCCAGCGCCGCAGCCAGGATGATCCGCAGCTGGGCGGTCGCCGCAGCGACACCCAGGACGAGGCCAAGCACGTTGACCAAGCCATCCTGGCCGCCGAGGATGATGTCACGAAGCTGCCGGCCTATCCCGCCTTTGTCGACATCGGGATCGTGTAAGGGTTGCGCGGGACGCGCGCGCCTTGGCTCGGGCTCAGCCACCGGTCCCTATCTTCGCAGTTGCGCGGCTAGCGAGTCCGAGCCGCCTTGGCCTGGCAGCGGGCGCACCGACCGTGTACGACGAGGTCGGCGCTGCTGACCATGAACTCATGCTCGTCCGAGATGTGATGCAGCACCGGCACCATGTGGTCGCCCTCGATGTGAAGCGTCGAGCCGCACTGGTCGCATACCAGGTGGTAGTGATCGGTCCCTTCTTCGGCCAGCTCGTAGTAGGCGCGGTCTCGGATCCGGGTGTCCTTGACGAGATCGAGCTCTTCCAGTATCTCTAGCGATCGATAGACGGTGGCCAGGTTGAAGCGTGGGTACTGCCGGCGGATCTGGCCGAGGATGTCTTCGGCGCTGAGATGCTTCTTGCTATGGCGCAAGGTGTCCCACACCAGCTGGCGTTGCATCGTGAGCCGGTAGCCGGAGGTGTGCAGGGCCTCGGTCGCTGACGGACGGTTGCTCATCAACCCATTCTGACAGGGGATTCGACCTCGACCATCGATCGTTCGCCCGCTGTCGCTGCCTTGTCATCGAGCCGGAAAAAGATGATCCAGATGGCGGCGAAGTAGATCAGGTTGCCGAGCCCGAACATGACGAGCCCGGCCACCAGCTGGTCGTCGAGCGGCGAGAGCGGCGTCACCCGCGGCGCGGCGGCATAAAAGGGATAGATCACGACCGGCGACAGGATGAAGGCCAGGCCAAGGATGGTCGGTGGCACGCCGGCGAAGCCGAGGTACGCGATCTTCCCGATGACGCTCATGGCGAAGCGCCGGCCGGCGGGAACCATGATCGGCCACCAGAAGAGCACGCCGGCGGCCAGAAAGCTCATGTGCTCGAGCACGTGCAGCGGCTGACTGCGCAGGGTTGCCTCGTAGAGGGTCGGCAGATGCCAGACGGCCAGCACCGCGTTGAAGACGATGCTCGCCAGCAACGGCGACACGCGAATCCGGTCGAAGGCGTGAAACACCTCCGGAAGCCCCAGCAGGAGCAAGGGCGGCACGATCATGGCGAGCAACAGGTGCTGCAGCATGTGCAGGCTGAACAGGTAATGGTCGCCGCCGGTGTCGATCGGTGAAGCCAACGCAAGAAAGAGCGTCAATAGACCTGCGGCGAAATAGATCCGAGCCATAGACGACCAGGATCCCGGCGAACCGCCACGCAACAGCCAGACGTAGCCGCCCGCGAGCGCCAGCACGCCGGCGAGGACGCTTGGCTCCCACGTCCAGCTCGTCAGGCCGAGACTCGCATGCAGGGGCACCACGGATTAGCCTTTGACTCCCTCCTGGACGATTGGCTGGGCAAGCAGCCAGAGGCTCGTCATCGTGTAGCCCACCATGGCCGCGATCCACGGCCATTCGGCGCGCCGGCCCTGGCTCTCGGTGCGCGCCGTCCGCCCCAGGTAGCCGTGAGCCAGCACCACGGCCGCAATGTGCACCCCGATGATCAAGACGATCTCGAAGTACCAGACGACGGCCGTGGGAATCAGGTTGCGGTTCGGCTCGTAGTTGACGGTTCCGAATAGATTCAGGCCCATCCCGAACGGATCGGATGCCTGATGGATCAGCAGTTGCCCGTTGATCGCCAGGTAATCGAAGTTGTGGGCGAGCAGGTATCCGAAGGCGATCGGCACGAGTGACGGCAGCAGACCCGCCACGACCTTCAGCAGGGGCTCATCGAGGTGGCCGACCGCACGGACCGCGGCCGCGAAGCCGGCGAAGAGTCCCCAGATGACCAGGACCAGCAAGACGAACACGGCCACGAGGAGGACGGTGTATCCGGCCGCGCCCGGGCGCAGCGCCTCGGGCAGCTGGGACACGATGTTCCTCCAGGCCGGCGTCGCCAGGAGTCCATCGAAGCTGACCGAGACCAGCAGCATCAGAACAAACGTCAGCCGGCTGATCGACGCTTCGAAAGGTCGGTGGAGTCCGCCGAAGAATCCGCGCGCGCCCGGTGTGCCGAAGCGAAAGTAGCCGAGCCGTCCCCAGGTGGCGAACAACACCGAGAACACCTCGCCGCGACGGAGCCAGGTCTCCGCCCCAAACAGGTACGCCATCACGGCGTTGACGATCCCGTAAGCGAGCATGACCTGCGCCGTTCCGGCTGGTGTGGTGGTGACGCCGTTGAAGACGAGCTCGCCGCAAGCAAACAGAAAGAACAGGATGGTCGCCGGCCAATATCCCAGCCAACCCGGCCACTCGAGACGTGGCCTCGAACCAACCACGCGTGCGACCACGTTCAGCGGGCTGATGTAGGGCCAGTAGTTGCCGAGAATCGCCACACTGATCGGCACCGCGATCCAGAACACCAGCCAGAAGACCGTGACGATGGTGTTGTCAGGGGTGCTCTGGGCCCCGGAGAGACCCCCAAGGATCAAAACCATGGCCACCAGGAAGATCAGCCATCCGGGCCAGCTCGGCACCCGCGGCACCGCTGGCACGTCGTCGCCCGCCGGCTGCAGCCGGGTGACCGGCCGCCGTAGCACGATCAAGAAGGAGACGAACACGACCGCGCCAGCCCCGATCAAGAACAGATAAAGGGGTGCAGGCAGGTCGTAGCGGGCGCCGAAGGCATGCAGCGGCGCAAGAGTCATGGCCATCACGATACCGAAGGCGCGGCCCTAGCTTCGCTTCGTCGGTCGGGCAGGGACGCGATGACGCCGGCGGCGGATCTCCTGGATGACCGCGATCGCCCCGAACAGGACGACGAACGCCAGGATGCCCCAGAACTCGAAGTAGCGGCCGATGACCGTGAAGATGCTCTCGCCCGGCGCGGCGGCGCCGGTCGGTGCGGTCGCCGCGTACTCGGCGAAGCCCGGCGCGTTGACGCTCGCGTACGGGTCGCCGCCTGGACTGCGCAACGTCGTCAGCGCCCGCCATCCACTGCCATCGTTGACCTGGATTTCCTTGAACGCCCCAGGCGGGAAGCGCAGCGTGAGGTGATAGGTGGAGGCCAGGGTCACGGCCGCGCCGCCAGGCTGCGCCACACAACCGATTCGGTACACATTGCCGCGAAGGTCGACACCGGACGGTGTGGGCGGCGGGTTGGGATCGGGCGCGATGGTGCACTTAACGGTCTGAGTGCCGGCGGGCGCCTTAAAGGTGCCGGGTCCGAAGTAGATCACGACCTGGTTGTCGTCCGTCTGGACGCCGCCGCCGGCGACCTGGCCGTTCAGCACGGGCAGGGTCGCCTGCCCCGAGAGCGGCGGCTTGTTTCCGGCCCGCAGGTTCGGCGGCGGCGATTCCCAGCGGTAGGGCTCGGGGGGCACGACGATGCCGTCGTAAACGGGCGGGACAGCGAGCCGGCCGTGCAGCAAAGCCGCGGCTGCCAGGCCGACCGCCAGGGCGATCACGCCGGCGCGTCGCGTCCGTGTCATGCCCAGAACCAGGCCCCCCAATCGGCGATCACGTGCGCCACGGCGCAGGGCGCCACCCGTCCCGTCAGCGCCCGCAGGCCACCCAGTGCCAGGCCGACGGCCGCATCGAGCGGCATGGCGCCCAGGCCGTAGCGCGGCAGATGGATCAGGGCGAACACGACCGCGCCGGCGACGATGGCGGCTACCGGGCCGGCTTCGTCTGACCAGCGCCGGAAGAGCGCCCCTCGGATGGCGATCTCCTCGAGGGTCGCGATCACCGCCGCGAGGGCCGCCCAGGCCCAGAACCCATCGAGCCCACGGGCACTGAGCGATCCCGCTGTGAGTGGCACCAGGAGCACGGCGCCGACCATCAGGCCGGCAAGGAGGGACCCGGCTCTCCCTACTTTCCCTCCCCCGCCTGCGGGGGAGGGCAGGGTGGGGGCCGTGCGTTCCACCAAGGCAATCGCCAGCAGGCAGCCGCCGAAGACCAGGGTGCTAAGGAGGTCACCTAGCGGCAGCAACAGCGCCCGGATCAGGGCGGCGCCCAGGACGAGGCCGGTAAGCCCCGCGGCCCGCCGCGGAGCGGCGAGTCCGATCTGGATCACCGAGGCAGCGGGATGAAGCCTGGCGATCCGGTCGCAAACACCGGTGGATACACGGTCACGCTACGGCGGACCCCCTGCCACTGCCAGATGACGCTGGCGGCCCGCGTGTTCTGCCCCATCGCGTCCGCGGTGCTCGAAAACTTGATGCCGGCACCATTGGCGAGTGTCCCTGCGGGAAGGTCGAGGCCTCGGGCAGCCGCCGCCATCGCCACGGCGCTGAGGTCATGCGCCCGCGACATCACGTAGTGGAAGAGCGCCCAGGCAGCGCCAAAGCCGGCAAGCGCTTCCTCGGTCGGCTGACTCCCGTACTCACGGCGATAGGCGGCCGAAAATCGATCGTAGACGCTCTTGCCGGTCGCCGTCAGCGAGCCTGGGTTGAAGCCAGGCGGCGGCCGATCCGAGGCGAACACGCCGATCGCATCGGCGCCGAGCATGGCGCCAAAGTCTGGGACGCACTGCGCCATCGTCGAGCCGATCAGGGCGTCGACGTGCAGGCCGCTCTTCAGCATGGCGCGTCGGAAGTCGACGCCGTCGGCAATGTAGGACGACAAGACCAGGATGTTCGGCTGCGCGGCGCGGACCTGGGCAAGCACCGACGTCCAGTCGGGGGCGTGGGCGTCGTAGACGACGTTGGCCACCACCTGGATCCCTTCCCGCTCCGCCTGCTGGTTCACGGCGGCGGCAACCGATGATGGATACCCGTCCAGGTTGTGGACGATCGCCAGCTTCAACTGGCCGGGCGCCCGGCCGAGTCGCGGCGCGAGGACCTCGGCCGCGAAATGGCTCGACATGGTCCCGAGATTGGAGCCGGCGGCTCCGACTCTGAAGACCAGCGGATAGGCGCGGCCGGTCAGCTGGTCGGCCACGGCGCCGGCCTCCCAGTAGAGCAGGCCCGCCGCCTGCGCGGCGTCGCTCACGGGCATCGAGAGGCTGCTCGAGTAGGCGCCCAGGATGGCGGTGACGCCGTGCGCTTTCAGGTCTGCGACACGGCTTGTGGCATCAGACTCCGAGACCAGATCCCGGGTGATCAGCTCGATGGGTGCCCCATCGACGCCACCATCGGCATTGACCAGGTCGCGGGCGATCTGGACGCCGGCGTATTCCTGCTTCGCGAGCGGAGCCTGTGGGCCACTCAGGGGGAAGACCGCACCGACCTTGACACTGTCGGCTCCACCACCGGATGGGGCGGTCGCGCAGCCGGCACAGGCAAAGACCATCCCGATGGCGGCGAGCTGCCGAAGTCGCACCGGAGCCATTCTAGAGATCGCCCCGGCGAGCCGCTATGCGATCCATTCCTCGGACTCACGCGGCGGGCGCCAGCGTTGCAGCCGCTGTCGGATCGATGGGACCGACCAGCCCGTGGCAGCCACCACGAGCAGGGCAGTCAGAAGCAGGGCCGCGATCGTGCGGGAATCGGGCGGTCTCACAGGCACGGGTGCCACTGCCGTTGGGTCATAGACCATGGCGCTGTTGAAGGCGTCGACGCCATAGCCGCCGACGATCAGGACCCTGCCATCGAACAAGCGCGTGGCGCTGGGCTGGTACCGATCCATCAAAGGGCCGGTACGGGACCAGCGGTCGTCGGCCAGGTCGTACAGTTCGGCTCCTGATTGGCCCGTCCCGCCCACCACCAGGACCAGACCAGTCCGCAGCAGGGTCGCCGTGCCCGCCGAAAGGACCTCGGCCATGCTCGCGACGGTGACCCACAGGTTGGTGCGTGGATCGTAAACCTCGGCGCTTGTCAGCGCGAGGTTCTCTTCTCCGAGGCCGCCGGCGACGAGCACATCGCCGCCAGGCAGCAGGGTCGCGACATGTCCGAATCGCGCTGCGGCCATGGGCGCCGCACTGATCCATCGATCCTGGGCGGCGTCGTAGATTTCGGTTGATTTGAGAAACGTGCCGCTGTCATCCTGGCCACCGGCAACGAAGACACGGCCATCGGGGAGCTGGGTCGCCGTCTGGCCGAGCCGCCGAAACTCGATGGGGGCGGTCGCGGACCAGCGGTTGGCCGTCAGATCGTAGATCTCGGCATCCCGCGGCTGGCTCGGGAACAACCCGCCATCGTGCAGCGTCACGTTGAGCCCACCCACGACGAGCACCCGCCCATCCGGCAACAGGGTGGCGGTGTGACGGGTCCGGGACTCGATCATGGGCGCCGCGATCGACCATCTGTTGGTAGCCGGATCGTAGAGTTCTGAGCTCGCTATCGACGGCGCCGGGAACGGCATGACGAGTCCTCCCGCCACCAGCACCTTGCCGTTCGGCAGCAGCGTGGCCGTGTGGCCGATGCGAGTCTCGGCCATCGATCCGGCAGACGTCCAGCGATCGCGCACCGGGTCGTAGAGCTCGGCGCTGGCCAACACCTTGCCGCGCCCGTCCGTGCCGCCGGCAATCAGGACCTTCCCGCTGAGAAGCAGCGTCGCCGTATGTCCCTCACGGCCGGTCGCGAGGCCGGCGGCCCTCGACCACGCTCCCCCCGCGCCCGACAGCGGAATCGATGTGGTTCCGCCGCCCGTCGTGTTTGATGCCGTCGCCAGGACCACAAAGAACGATGCGAGCAACCCGAGACGCATACTGTCCTGGCTCAGACCTCGCGCAAGCCTGTCAGGCGGCGGCGCGACGGTGGCGGCTTGGCTCGCTCGTCGATGAGAAACGAGCAACTCGCCAGCGTCACGCAGTCACAGTCACGACTCTCGCGGAGAATGCGTTCGACTCCTCGCGCGGCTTTGATCAAGCCACCAATCTCGACCAGCTTCGCATCGACCAGCTGGCGCCAACGGTCTTTGGCGCGACTCGCCCCGGTGGCGCCCAGCAACCCGCGCACGTCCGCAAGGCTCATGCCGAGGCGGCGGCAAAACCGAATCAGCGTGATGCGATCGATGGTCTCACTGGTGTAGCGACGCTTGCCGCTCACCCGATCGGCCTTTGGCAGGATGCCTGCGTCTTCGTAGTAGCGAATGGCGGAGGCGCGAAGACCGGTTGCGGCCGCAACCTCCCCGATGCTCAATGAGGCGTTCCTGAGGCTCCCAGCTACCGCGATTTCGTATTCATCCTTTGACTTCAAGCTTACTTGAAGTGCGAGGCTGGTGGACATGAAAGAACGCCCGCTCATTTGTACGCTGACCGCCGCTGATTATCGCGACCGCGAGAGCGCGTGGCTCAAGCTCGGGCCCTTTGTCAGATCGTCCGCAGCCGTCGCGGGCGGCCTTCGCATCAGCTTCACTCCTGCCATCGGCCTTCGCGACTCGCTGACCGAGCTGGTGCGGTTAGAGGCAGAATGCTGCGGCTGGATGACGTTCGCCATTACTGATTCCCCCGAGGCAATCCAGCTGTCCATCACATCCGACAGCGCCGACGGCGAGCAAGGGATCCGCGAGGCGTTCGCTCCGCTGGCTCGAGGCTAGCCCGCGGTCGCCATCAGCGGGGCCGCCGGCGCTTTTGCCATCGCTTGTGGACGTCCATCAGGGTCTCGCCGCGATGGCGGCTGCCGGGGCGTGGCCGCGTGGGCGGGAGGCGAGTCCCCCACCAGAGCAGCAGGCCGATGCCCACGGCGATCAAGACCACGGCGACGATCGGGCCAGTCAGGTTAGACCTGCTCGATCCCCTTGATCAGGATGGTGACGAAGGCCCCCAGCGCGGTGATGCCGACGAGCGCGTAAAAGAACGGCGCGATCGTATCGAACGGTAAGCCAAGCGAGGCCGCCGCCGCGGCGGCGAAGACGGTAAAGGCGATCCCCGCCGAGGACGCCCGCCCCCAGGGCGTGTGCCGCACTTTCAGCGTGCGCCGGCGAATCAGCAGGAACGTAATGCCGCCGGCGATCGGGAAGGCATAGCGAAGCGTGACCAGCGCCGCCAGCCACTGCGGCAAAATGCCGATGACCGCCAGCGAGATCGAGGCGACGCTGAAGAAAACGCCATCGACGATCGGATCGTAGAGACGGCCCCAACGGGTGGAAGCGTGGCCGCGGCGCGCCAGCCAGCCGTCCAGCAGGTCGGTCACGGCCGCCAGGCCGAACACCAGGACCAGCGGGAGAAACACGCCGCCGCTCGCCCAGTGGGCGCCCCACGCCACCCAGACCGCCGCCAGCGCGCGCAGCTCAGTGAGGCGGTTCGGCCAGCCGAGCGAATGTTGGAGCTCGCCCGATTCGAGGTTGACCATCAGCCCGAGATGAAGCGCCAGGTCGAAGCTGAGGACGGCCCACCACAGGAGACTTGTGCCGAGGAACCAGCTCGCTTCGTTGACCCCGGCAAAGCGGAGCGCGACAGCCGCGGCGATCACGATCGCGACCCCCACCAGGGCGGTGAAGCGCAACCACGACGCACGCAGCTCTTCGTTCAGTTGAAGGTTCTGCATAGATCGGATCCACGATGCCTGCCAGAAGTCGGCCCAGGCGCGGCGACTGTAGCCACCTTCCTTCAGCTGATGGAGGAGGCCGATGACGAAGATGTTGGGCGGGAGATCGGGCTCGTCCTTTTGGCCCGATGTCTCCGTCGGCCGGCGGACCACCCCCTGAGTAAAGTCGCTTTCCGCGGAGGCGTCAAGGACCGTATGGGCAGGGCGCTAGGGGACGATCGGCGGCAGCGACGGCGTCGTTGGTGGACTGATCGAGGGGAGCGCGCCTGGAAGGCCCGAGCCGGCGCCAGGAGTGGGCACGGGCAGACCGTTCCCTGCCGCCGGGGAGCCGCACGGCGCCGGCGGCGGGGCAGCCGGATCGAGTACGACGAGATCCTGGATCGCCAGGTCGGGCGAGACGTCGGACGGCGCCGGCTGACCGGTCAATTTGCACAGCGTCGTCGGTACGAGCTCGCCGGGGCGGACCCAATCTGCGGGTTTCTTGGTTGGGTAGTAAGCCTTCATGAACTGGCGCCAGGAGGATGCCGGCCCGATCTCACCCCACAGGCCGTTCATCGACTCGTTATGCGGGGTCGGCTGGGTCACGGTCCGCCCCATCCAGGAGGCGACCGCGACGTCGGTCGTGTAGCCGATGTACCAGGCGTCCTTGAAGTCGGTGGTGGTGCCGGACTTGGCCGCGACCGGAAAGCCAAGCGACTGGTGGACGGCGCCTTTCAGGATGTCGGTCAGCTGATACGCGGCCGCCGCGGGCAGCACGCGGTTGCCGGCATCGGCCTGCGGCGGGTTCGACTCCAGCACCGTGCCGGCGGCATCGCGAACTTCCAGCACATCCATTGGCCGGACAAAATGACCACCGTTGGCGAAGGCACTGTAAGCCGAAAGATGATCGATCATCCGCAGCTCGCTGGCGCCCAACGTAGTCGGCAAGCTGGGATCGAGCGGCGTGTTGATCCCGAGGCTGCGGGCCGTGGCAAACACCTTCTGCATGCCGACGTCCTTGAAGAGATGGACGGACGAGATGTTCCGTGACAGCTGCAGTGACTGACGCAGCGTGATGGTGCCCAGCTCCTTCAAATCCCAGTCGTGCACCGGGTACCCCGGGAAGGCATGCGCTCCGTTGCTGTCATCGAGTGGTGACGCAGGCGTCCAGCCATTCATCAATGCCGTGACGTAGGTGTAGGGCTTGAACGACGAGCCGGGCTGCCGCGGGGAGGCGGTGTAATTCACCTGGCCGCCGATGTCGGCGTTGGAGTAATCGGCACTGCCGACCATCGCCAGCACTTCTCCCGTGTGCGGGTTCATCACCAGCATGGCACCGTTGTTGACCTTGTTGCTTTTCGCAAAGCGCGCCACCCCGTCGTGAACCGCCTGCTGCGCCAGCGCCTGCGCCCGCGGGTCCAGCGTGGTGACGATCTTCAGGCCGCCGCGAAGCAGGTAGCCGGGATCGTAGCGCTGCTCGAGCTCGCTCCAGACGTAGTCGACGAAGTGCGGCGCGAGCGAGGTTCGATGACTGGCGGCCGACTTCTGGGCCGCCGCGAGGAGCGGCTTGAGGTCAACCGCGTAGGCCTTGTCGGCGGCGGCCGCGCTCACGTATGAGTCGCGCACCATCGCA
This sequence comes from Candidatus Dormiibacterota bacterium, assembly GCA_036390825.1. Classification (GTDB taxonomy): domain Bacteria; phylum Chloroflexota; class Dormibacteria; order CF-121; family CF-121; genus CF-13. The sequence continues at coordinate 3,117 of DASWBA010000107.1, read as the reverse complement.
TCCAGCACGTCTCGCTGCCGTGCGCGCGCCCGGGTGAAGCCTTCGCTGAGGAAAGGATTCAAGTCGCTGGGGCGTTGCGGCAGCCCGGCGAGAAAGCTCGCTTCGGCCAGGTTGAGCTGGCGGGCCGATGTCCCGAAGTAGGTTTGCGACGCGGCCTCGACCCCGAAGGATTGATTGCCATAGAAGATGGTGTTGAGGTACATCTCGAGGATCTGGTCTTTGGTGTACTGTCGCTCGAGCTCAACCGCGAGCACCAGCTCGCGCGCCTTGCGATCGAGACTGCGGCTCGACGCGTTCGGACCCAGGAGATAGTTCTTGACGAGTTGCTGTGTGATGGTGCTGCCCCCCTGGGCGGCCCGCTGATGGATCAGGTCGTAGACACCCGCCGCCAGCATCCGGATCGGGTTGACGGCTCCGTGGTTGTAAAAATCTTTGTCCTCGATGGAGATGGTGGCGTGCCGCAGATCCCAGGCGATCTCGCTGAGTGGGACCACCGTCCGCCGCTGCTGGTAGCGCTCTTCGAGGAGCGTCGTGCCGTCGCGGGCATAGATCCGGGTGGTCTGGGGCAGGCTCTGCGCGCTCAGATGGTCCAGGCTCGGCATCTCGCCGGCATAGGTGTAGAGCAGGGTCCCGGTACCGATCAGCATCGCGAGCAGGCCGACTCCGGTGAGCAGCAGGATGCGGCGGAGCCACTGCGGTCCGACCCTCCGGGCGCTCGACGCCGGGCGCAGCGCCGCGCTGGTGGAGAAATGGCGCCGTGATCGCCGGCGCCGGGGTGGAGGATTACCCATCGGGCGCCCGGTAAACGAAGACATCGGGCGGAAGGTTACCGCACCGACCGACCTTCACCCTCAGTGAAGAATTGCCGCCCTCGCGTAGCTAGCTGCGGCATAGAGCGGGCCCAGGAGGAGACCCATGAAGACGATCCCTGCACTGGACAGAGCGATGGCGGCGCGGATCGGAAGGCCAAGACGGACGGGGGCCACCTCGAATACCGGGGGATCGACAACGGCGATCCGAAGAAGGCGGACGTAGCCAAGCGCCGCCAGCACGATGTTGAAAGCTCCGACCACCGCCAGCCAGGCATAGCCGCCGTCGACCGCGGCCTGGAGAACGAGCAGCTTGCCGAAGAATCCCGCGACCGGCGGCAGGCCCGCCAGCGAGACCACCGCCACTCCAAGCGCGACGGACAGCCCTGGGGTGGTGCGCGACATGGCGGCGAGGTCGCGGATGGCATCGCTGTGCACCGCCCGGGCGTAGGCGATGATGGTCGCGAACGCGCAAACGCTCGTCAGTGCCAGCGCCGCAAGAAAGACCAGCAAGGCCGCGATGCCGGCTCGCCTGAGGTCGGTAAAGGCCACCAGTGCGTAGCCGGCCTGCGCGATGCCGGCGTAGACGAGCAGCCGGCGAACGCTCGACTGCGTAATGGCCAGCAGGTTGCCGGCGGTCATCGCCAGCGCGGCCACGACGGCGATCACTGCCGCGTATGGGATATGGCTGCCGGCGAAGGTCGATACTGCGATCCTGGTAAAGACCGCGAAGGCCGCCACCACCCCGACCGAGACGGCGAACATCGTGACCCGTGGCGGAACTCCGGTCTCGAAGCCGCGCGTCCACCAGCGCACCGGGACCAATCCCATGCGCAGCGCGAACCCGGCCAGCACCAGGCTGAGCGCCAGCAGCAGGGCCGGTTGGGTTCCGCGCAGCGCCGCGAGCGCCTGGCCGGCCGCGGGTAGGCGTGTCTCACCGCTCAGCCCGAAGATGAGGCCCAGGCCGTAGAGGAGGGTCGCCGAGCTCGCGGCACCGAGCAGAAGGTAGCCAAGCCCGGCGCCGACGCCCCCGGCGCCGCGACGCGTTAGCGCCGTCAAGACATATAGGTTGATGGCGAGCAGCTCCAAGGCCAGGAAGAGGCTGACCATCTCGGCGGCCGAGGTGGCGAGCATGGCGCCCAGCGTCGCCAGCAGGAAGAATCCGGGCTCGGCGGCGGCCGGCGACTCGCCGGGGAGCACGTCGGCGCGGCCGGCGAGCAGGCAAAGCGCGGCGGCACCGAGCAGCACCACCTGAACGAAGATCGCGAACCCGTCGAGCAGGAAGGCGCCATCGAGAATCAGGATCGTCTGCTTGAACTGGGTGGCCAGCGCCAGGAACGCCAGCACCAGGCTAACGAGCGCCACCGTCGTGGTCGAGGTCCGAGGCGCAACGCGCGATTGGAGGAAGACGACGAGGGCCCCGGCGAGCAGCCAGAGCTCGGGTGAGAAGGCAAGTACATTGCCGAAGGTCCTCATCCGCTGCCTCGCGACAGCAGGCTCAGGACGGAGAAGTTGATGCTGTCCATCAGGATGGCCGGCAGCACACCAAGCAACACGATGAAGATGGCGAGCGCCGCCGCGTTGAACAACTCCAGCGTGCCCAGGTCACGCAGCCGTCCGAAGCGCTCTGGCGTGGCGCCGAAAAAGATCCGTTGGACGGTGAGGATCATCGCCCCGGCCAGCACCAGGATCCCGAGCACGGCGATCCAGGTCGCGATGCGCTGGCTTCGATAGGCGCCGACCACGATCATGAATTGACCGACGAAGCTGGCCAGGCCGGGGAATCCGATGGCAGCCAGCGCCGCCAGGATCCAGACCACCGCCCCACGTCCCATGTGCGCGGCCATCCCGCCCATCGCCCGGATCGAGGCGGTACCCGCACGCTCGGCGATCGCGGCCGCCATCAGCACCAGCAAGGCCGCGGTCAGCCCGTCGGCAACCATCAGCAGCACGGCGCCATTGATCGCAACCGGAGCAGCCGACGCCGCCGCGAGCAGCACCAACCCCATGTGACTCATGACCACGTAGCCGATCAGCCGGCGCAGATCGTCCTGGGCGAGCGCCGCGATCGCGCCCCATAGCACGGTCACGATCGCGAGCACCACCACGGCGCCGCTGATCTTGTGCAAGACGCCCTGGAATTCGCCGAGGTTCACGCGGATGATGCCGTAGCCACCGAGCTTCACCAGCACGCCGCCCAGGATCAACGCCACCGGCGCCGATGCCTCCGCCTGGGCATCGATGAACCAGGTGTGCAATGGAAACGCCGGCAGCCTGATGGCGAAGGCGATCAAGAACAGCCAGCTGA